>JABDEK010000047.1:0-31739 GCA_013287135.1 Acidobacteriota bacterium
AAGTGTTGACGAGCGAAACCAACTACTACTCGGCGGAACTGAACCTTGTCCAGGCGCAGCTCAATGAACGACTAGCGCTCGTCCAGGTCTACCAGGCGCTAGGTGGCGGCTGGCGGGACTGAGGTACTTCTCGGCGGAACTGAACCGGCGCAGACAAAACTCAACGAGCGGCTTGCTACAGTTAAACAACCTCGATAACTCCATTTGCTCCACAGCAGCCGAGCAGCAGGCGACGGGCAAGGCTTGCGAACCCAGGGCGAAATGAATCATCATCTGCTTCGTGGATTCTTGGCAATGATTTGAGGCGCTTTGGATATGAGTACAGAAGCGGAACTTCAGCGTCAAAACGAGCGGTTTGGGTTGCTCCTCAATCTGACGACCAAAATCACGTCGAGCCTGGACCTGCGGGAAGTTTTGCGCGCGGTTGCAGCGAACATACGCGAAGTCGTACACGCGGATGCGGTGGGCGTTTCGTTGCCCGATGCAACGTCGGGAAAATTGAGAGTGTTTGCCATGGATTTCCCGCAAGGCAAAGGGGTAATCAAAGAAGAGCTGGTTGTTACACCAAGCGCCGCCGCTAAAAAAGCGATAGACACCTTGAAACCCGTAGTCATTGGCACGGGGGAACAACACGAACTCTCGCCCGAGGGATATGCGGCGGCGGAAGGCATAAAGGCGGTTTGTTTCATTCCACTTGTAAATCGCGACCGGGTTGTCGGAATTCTGTCGATTTTACGCGCGACAGAGGTTCCGTTTATGCCTGAGGACGTTGATTTCCTCAGCCGGGCATCAGGACAGATAGCCATAGCAATTGAGAATGCCTTAGCGTATCGGGAAATTTCCGAACTGAAGGACAAACTCGCCCAGGAAAAGTTCTATCTCGAAGAAGAATTTCGCAGCGAGATGGGTTTCGAGCAGATCATTGGCAACAGCGCGGCGCTAAAGCACGTTTTGGAGCTAGTTGAAACGGTAGCACCCAGCGATTCTACGGTTCTGCTGCTGGGTGAAACCGGCACCGGAAAGGAGTTGATCGCTCGCGCGATTCACGACCGAAGCCGACGCAAAGAACGCACACTGGTGAAGCTGAACTGCGCAGCTATCCCGACTGGGCTGCTGGAAAGTGAACTGTTTGGCCACGAAAAGGGCGCGTTCACCGGGGCGATAACATCGAAGATTGGCCGACTCGAACTCGCGGATCAAGGCACTCTGTTCCTGGATGAAGTGGGCGACATCCCGATTGAGATTCAGCCGAAGCTGCTGCGGGCTCTGCAGGAACGGGAATTTGAACGTCTCGGCAGCACGCACACGAGGAAGGTGAATGTGCGTTTGGTAGCGGCTACAAATCAGGATCTCGAAAGCATGGTCGCGAATAAGGAATTTCGCAGTGATCTCTACTACAGGCTGAATGTTTTTCCAATCCGCATTCCTCCGCTCAGAGACCGTAGAGACGATATTCCGCTGCTGGTCAGTTATTTCGTCCAAAATTGTGCCAAGGAAATGCAAAAGCGAATCGATACAGTTCCTGTGTCTGTGATGAAGGGGCTGACAACTTGGGACTGGCCCGGCAATATTCGTGAACTCGAGAATTTCATTGAGCGGGCCGTCCTCTTGACGAGAGGCCGCTCGCTTGAGGCTCCTCTCGCGGAACTCCGAAAAACAAGTAAGGTAGACTCTCCAGATCGCTTGCATGAACTCAAGGAAGTTCCTGAAGAAAGAACAGACTCGCGAAGCGTCAAAACGAGCGTTGCTGACGAATACGCAAGAAAGCAGCACAATGAGATCATACAAGCACTCACTGCATGCAAGGGTCGTGTGGGTGGCGCCGATGGTGCTGCCGCTCGCCTGGGAATGAACCGCACAACTCTTCTCTCTCGAATGAAAAAGTTCGGCATATTCGCGAAGCAGTATTCTTGACCCGCAGCCCGCTTGTTTGTCGTAGTCGATAGCGCCAACGGTTTCGACCCTTTCAACTTCTTCAACTCCGACATTTTCGACTTGTGGCAGCGTTCTCCTGAAGATTCACCAACTTTCAATTCACCGGGTTTGGCATTTGTATTGCCCTTGTCATCTGCTGTTGAGAGTTTCGCGGAGGGCGACGATGGTTGCATTCCTCTTGTTCATCGTATTGGTGCTACTGGCATTCTTGGTCGTGACGGGACCGGATAGTTTCGGGCGCCGAAAGTCTCGTCGCTGAAGGATGGGCAATAGGCAGAAGTAAGGAGGTTAAGTCGTGAATCAAAGAGAAATTCGTGTCGGAATCGTCGGTGCAAACGCCAAGTCAAGTTGGGCGAAGGTGTCGCATGTTACAGCGATCAACGGTCTTCACGGCCTGAAGCTCTCTGCCGTAGCAACACGCAACGAGCAGAGTGCACGGGAAGCGGCTAAGGCCTTTGGCGCTGATCGCTGGTTTTCCGATCCCTTCGCAATGATCCGCGATGAGCGGATTGATGTCATAACAATTGCTGTCAAGGTTCCGGAGCACCGCGAACTCGTACTGGCGGCACTGGAAGCCGGTAAAGCGGTCTACTGCGAGACGCCACTCGGACGCACCGTCGCGGAAGCCGAACAAATGGCGAGCGCGGTAGGTTCACTTCACACCGCGATCGGATTGCAGGGTCGTTTGAATCCAGCCGTTCGGCGTGCGGCCCAGTTGGTTTCTTCCGGAAAGATTGGACCGCCGCTAAACGCGAGAATCGTTTCCAGCACCACCGGCTTCGGTCCTGAGATGCCTTCAGTCTATGACTATTTCAATAAGGAATCTTCTGGAGCCAACCTTTTAACCATTAGCGCGGGGCATACGCTCGATGTGGTGGAGGCGATCCTCGGACCGATCCTCGAGGTCGACGCACGTACCGAGATTCGGTGGCCCGCTGTCAAACTGACGGACACTGGAGGTGAGAGTGTGCGTCAAACTGCCGATCAAGTAGGCGTCCTGGGAAAGACCGGTTCTGGCGCCTTATTTACGGCCGACATTCATGGTGGCGTAGCGCACGAGGATGCTCGCTTCAGCTTCGAAATCAGAGGGGCAGACGGATGGCTCAACTTGAGCGGTGGTCACCCGTACGGCTTCCAGTGTGGGGATCTCAAGCTGACGTCAAACGTCGCATTTGTAAGGCCCGAGGAAGCTGCGGTCTCCGGAGGGTTCATGGGTGCGGCGATCAACGTGGGAGAGATCTATGCTTATCTTCTCCGTGATCTGCATGCGGGCGCTTACAACGCACCCGATTTTGAACTCGCACTTCATAATGCCCGACTCATCGAGGCTGTAATCTGCGCCGACAAACTGGGCGAGCGGCAGAAACTTCTTGATCAAATCGAAACCTTCGACGAAGCGAGAGTGACAATACGCTCGTGAGTTTTCGTGCACCTCGGGGCTAATTCACGCTGTCAAGGAGCTATTACACGCGGCGCAATGGTTGTCGACCACTACGGTGAACCAGACGTCTGGCGTGTGAAAGGGCGAGGTAGCGATGTGGAAATTATTTCAACGAAACCAAGCGCTAAGAGGAATGTCGGAAATCAGCGCAGCGGATGTTTTGGTCGCCCTGGAGTCCTTCTGCAGTAATCCCATAATTCTTGATCTGCGGGGGCAAGATGAGGTGGAGAACTATCCGTACATCATTCCCGGAGCACTGCTCACGACGAAAGTGGATGTGTCAGCCCTGATCGGCTGGTTGCCTCCACGGAACTGGGTCGTACTGTGTGCAACCGATAATATCCCGAGAAGCTACTCTCGTCTCCACCTATTGCGCGACGATTTGAGTTTCTGCGTCTTGAGTGGCGGCCTGCGAGCTTGGTGGAGCGCCGGCTTTGCGATGGAGACGATTGATCTCTACGCGGGCGGTTTACGGACCCGAGATTAGCCCACTTTGCACCTAACCGCTGCAGAGCGCGTACCTAGGCGGATACAACCCAACTTGCGTGGGCCAGTGAGCCCAACGTGCGGCCTACTTGTTCGCAGCCTTGCCCGACAGAAGTTCGGCATTTTCAACCCTTTCAACTTCTTCAACTTCGACGTTTTCGACTGCTAGTCGCTTTTTCCTGAAAATTCAGTGCCTTACGATTCTGGACGTTTGGCGCGGAGCTTGCACTAACGCGAACGCTGCACAGAGACAATGTTGAAGATTTCCATTCTCGACAGCCCGAGTCAGCGCCGGTTATTGATAGAAGGAAAGCTCATTGGCCCTTGGACCACTGAGCTCGCGAGTGTCTGGCGGCAGGCGACGGCAGACCTGAACGCTCGTGCGCTCATTATCGACGTGAAGGGGCTTACTGCCATTAGCGAGGACGGAGAGAACGTACTTCTAGAGCTAATGAAAGAAGGAGCCAGCTTCCGCTCTTCCGGTGTGTTCACGAAGCATGTCCTCAAGCGACTAGCCTGCAAGATTCGCCGAGAGGTTTAGTCGGACGGAGATAAAAGGCCAATCAGCATCTGCGAGGAAAAACGATGCCACACAAAAATGGCACTCAGACCATCTCGAATGAAAAGCAGGTTGCTGTCGTGGATCAAAACGCCAGCCCTTTGCAGTCGGATTCGAAATGCGGTAAACAGTCAAAAATCCCCCGCAAGAGAATCCTGGTTATCTCGGCTGGGATAGTACTTGTCTTGGCAGGCGGCTATTTCGCCTGGAATTTCCAGTACGAAGACACTAACGATGCACAAGTCGACGGCCATGTAATGCCGCTGAGCCCTCGAATCAATGGGCAAATCAAGGCCGTGTACGTCGATGAGGGTCAGTTGGTTCATTCTGGCCAAGCGATGATGACCATAGACGATCAGGATTACAAGATCGCGGAAGAACTTGCGCAAGTGAATCTTTCCGAGGCGTTGTTCACAGCTACGAGTTCCCACCAAAACGACAACATACATTTAGCCAACGCCGAGATCGCGCGACGAGAGCTCCAACTTGCCCAAGCAGAGCTGAATCTTAGCTACACTGTAATCTGTTCTCCTGTGACAGGAATTGTCGGCAAGACGAGGGTTGAGGTGGGGCAGAACGTGAATATCGGACAGGAGCTTGTAACCGTTCTGCCGCTCGATGATGTCTGGGTGACCGCCAATTTTAAGGAGACTCAACTGGCCCGCTTGCGCCCCGGCCAGCGCGTCGAGGTCAACGTGGACGCATATGGCCGCAAGTGGAAGGGCCGCATCGCCAATCTGGGTGGCGGAACCGGGTCTGTATTCAGCGTATTGCCCGAGAATTCCACCGGTCATTATGTGAAAGTTGTGCAGCGCGTGCCGGTACGAATCGATTTCGATCGCCCACCGGGTCAAGAGTTCAACGTCGAAGGATTGTTGAAGCCAGGCCTATCGGTCGAACCCAAGGTAAAGGTCCGATGATTACAGATGTGCCCCTTGTATCCGCCAAACCCAACCCAGTTCGCGAATGGTCAGCTACTCAGAACTGATCGGTCAAGTCCCGTTCTAACACGCTTGCCGGACAAGTCTAGTACGTAACTTGTCCGGTATGATGGGATGATAAATTTCAAGGCTGTATAGTTCACAACCCAGGAAAGCCTGTATGTTTTGCCCTGCCTCTCTTCAGATGGAACTTATGAAGCACCATTGGGATACTTTTTCGACCGAACCGCTAACGATTGCGCAGGGTGGAACTGGGGTCATCGTGCCTGGATGTGTTCATTGTCGAAAACTCTTGTACACAGGCAATCAATCCTTGTCACATTTGGCGCTGGATGTTGCTGCCGACAATTCTGGAAAAGTGGGATTCGAAAAATGAGACAGACCTTTGCCCAACGGGGTAAAAATTCCGGCTAGCGGAAACCGGGGAGCCGCTAGCACGCGGAAATTATATCATCGGGCTAGACCGTTTTACAGATCGGGGGCTTTCACAAACTTGTGCGGAACATTTTGTCGTCGCAAGCGTGTTTTTTCTTAACACCCTGTTTCGAACCAGTTTTCATATGGGTGAGTAGGCAACGATTGCTTAGATGGAGAGAAGTTCAAGGTCACGGATTGCCCCCGAGGCCCTGGCTTCCGAGAAGCGCCGCTACTATCAAAAGCGGATAATCGTGAGTTCGAATCTCACCCGCCTATTCATTCTTATAACCAATCGTTAGGTTATGTCAACAAAATGTCTCCGCGTTTTGCAAAAGTCGAAATAGCCTAATATGATTGGGGTATGTACACCCACGAGGTGTGCGTTTCGGTAAGAGCGTGCATGTCGAGCACAGAGTAAGGATGGCGGAATTCAAAAAATGGCTCGAACGGCAAGGTGGATCTCCCGCAGATATGACGCGGAGACGTAAGGTGCGCGAGATCCTAGATATGCCAAACTCTTTTTGACATTTCCAAACCTTGTGAGAGTTACGATCATGGGGCGATATTCTGTTGAAGGAAAACTAGCAAGCACAGCCGGGGATATTCGAAGCGTCCGTCAGTAGCACTGTTTTAGTTTCCGACGATATTCCGGACGGTAATTACATTTTGGAATATTACTGTTTCGGTTCTCATCACGATAAGGTGCGCGTCAAGTTCGGACGGCCACATAACCTATCGCAGCCACGCCGAAGAGAATTATTCCGCAGATAAAACCTTTGAAGTTCAACATGTCTAACCTCCCTTCGATTTCTAGAAACGGGAGCCTTTCGACTCCCCATTCTTTCAGACCTGTTTCAACGCTGCCAGGGCTAGTACTGATTGAAAATATTCTAAGTTTGTTAAGTTCTCGCTTGACTTTGGACTTTCCGCGCGTATATTCCGGTCTGATTGTACGGAATAGGTACGTAGTTTTCGTCTCGATCTGTCCTGTGGGAGACTGGGACGATCGGCCCCCGTAGTCCAATTCGTTTAGCGGCTTCGAGCAGCCGTATAAGTGTGTTTAACCCTTTCGACCAAGTAAACAATTAGGAGGAACCATGCGAAGTAGTTCACGCGCATTTCAACGTTTTTGTGTGCCCAGCCTGCTTCTTTGCCTGGCGCTCGCAGCGCTGGCCAAGGACGGGCGCGACTTCGCCGGGTTTTACGCGCTCGGTAACGTTAGCGAGCAAGGCGATAAGGTTGAGTTCACCATGACGGTACAAGTTTTCAACTATAGCGATCTGGGCGACATCAAAGCGCCGGTCATCGCGCTGTTGGAAGGCGGGTCGCACGCCAAGCTGGGCGAATTCAAGGCGGTAAAGACGATGCCGGCGAAGCATGACGTAGTCGTGAGCGGGAAATTCGCCGTGTCAAAAATGGAATTTCAGAGTTGGACCAAGCACGGCAGCCCGCAGGTTGTCGTGATCTACGAAGATTCTGGGCGCACTCTGCGCCAGCACGTGCAGTTATCGCGGCGTCCGATGTTGCCGCCACCCACAACGGAGTAGTTCGCTGTCTGACCAATTCCATGAAATTGGCGAAAAAGGCAAAATTCGAAGGAGAAAAGTCGATGCGTCCATATCGCATGTTCCTTTTGAGTTTTTTTGCGGTGCTCGTGTTTACGTTCAGCGCGGCGGCGCAGCAGGATCAAATCAACACGGTGGTGGGCGGCGGGCCGAACGACATGCCAGCGCTGGATGCCGACATATATGGAGTGTACCAGGTGGCTGTGGATAGCTCTGGAAATTACTATATTGCCAGCGCACAACAGAATCGCGTTTTCAAGGTGAACAACGCAGGTTTCCTCACCGTAGTAGCGGGGAACGGCTTGAGTGGTTATAGCGGCGATGGCGTTGCCGGTAGCGCGGCCCAAGGCATGTTGAACGGGCCCGAGGGCGTGGCAGTGGATAGTCTCGGCAACGTGTACATCGCGGATACGAACAACTGTGTAATCCGCAAGGTGGACACCACGAACACGATTACAACTGTCGCGGGGATTCAGAGCAGTTGCGGATACGACGGCGATGGCAGCCCCGCTACTTCGTTCTCCTTGTACTATCCGGAGCAGTTGGCAGTAGATTCATCGAATAACGTGTTTATCGCTGATTTCAGTAATAGTCGGATTCGAAAAATCACGGTATCCACGAGCACCATCGGCACGGTGGCTGGGAACGGCGGGAGCTCTGCCTATTGTGGGAATGGCACGGCAGCTACGTCCTGTAGCTTTTCCAACACGCCATCGGTGGCAGTGGACTCCTCCGACGACATCTTTCTCACGGATATCGCCGCGTGCGTGGTTTACGAGGTAGTCAATTCGACGGGCAAGATCAAGACCGTGGCAGGCGATAACGCTCTCGGATGCGGCTACAACGGCGATAACATCTCGGCGACCAGCGCGCAAATAAACCCAAACAACGCTGGCTCCGGTCAACTTGCCGTCAACAGCGCGGGTACGCAAGTTTGGCTCGCAGATAATAATAACTTTGAGTTCCGGCTGATTAATGTACCCGGCAAGATCACTGCCGTGGCAGGACAAGAGGCATGTGGCGGCCGTAGTATCTCGGGCGACGGCGGACCGGCCACCAGTGCTTGTGTCGCTTATTCGATCGGCATTGCGGTAGATAGCGCCGGCGATCTCTTCTTAAGTAACGATATTAATGGTTATAATGGCGACTTTTTTTACCTCTACAACATCAATGTCCGCGAAGTGGTTTGCGACGTGCCAGCCGATACTTGCACGCCTCCGGCGGGAGAAACTGCAGGCGACATCTACACCGTAGCAGGAAATGGCAGCAGCCCCGGCCCTCCCGGCTTCTGCTGCGCCCCCGACGCCACGCCGGTGAATGGCGTTCCCGCGCTGGGCGTGACTCTCTACTATCCAGTTGGTGTGCTCGCGGACTCGTCAGAAAACATTTTTATTTCTGACACGAGCAATCAGTACATTAGGGAGCTTCTGAACTCGACCGGCAACGTCAATCTCTTCGCCGGGGATGGAACGGCCGGCTACGGTGGAGACGGTGGGCCGGCTACCAGCGCCGAGCTCTATTACCCGCAGGGCTTGAGTCGCGACTACGCCGGGAACATCTACTTCGCGGACACCGATAACTGTGTCATCCGAGTCGTAAGTACCGGTGGCGGCATCAACAGCTTTGCCGGAACGCCTCAGTCATGCAGCTACGGCGGCGATGGCGGTCCTGCGACGAGCGCTCAACTCGAGTATCCGTACGACGTGTTTGTGGACAACTACGGCAACATGATCATCGCTGACGCCGGCAGTAATGTTGTGCGCGAAGTCGTCTGCGCTACTTCTCCGACACCCCCTTACTCTTGCACTCCGCCGGCGGGCGAGACGGCGGGCTTCGTATATACCGTAGCCGGAAACCATGCTCAACCGTCCGGTTACAGCGGTGACGGCGGCCCTGCCACAAGTGCTCAATTGAACGGTCCCTACTCCGCCGCAACGGATGCTGCGGGAAATATCTACATCGCCGATTTTTCGAACAATCGAATACGCAAAGTGAACGCTGCAACCAAGATAATCAACACGATTGCGGGCAATGGTAATGGGGGCTTCACCGGAGACGGACCTGCGCTGGTGAACAGCCTGTATAATCCGTACGCCGTTCGCGCTGATGCGAATGGCAACGTATTCATCGCCGATACCGCCAACCAGAGGATTCGATGGGTGGACGGCGGCGGCACGATGACCACTTTTGCGGGCAATGGCACAGCAGCGTTTAGCGGTGATGGCGGACCCGCTACGAGCGCCGAACTCTACGATCCCGATATGTTTTTCGAGGATACTTCCGGTAACTTCTTCATCACCGACACGTACAACTTCCGCATCCGTAAGATCAACGCGTTTGCGGCGGTAGGACGTTCTACCGGCAGCATAGTTTTCGGCGAGCAGCCAAAGGGGACGACCAGCTACCCGTTTGCAGTCACGCTGAGTGGTATTGGGCCTGCCGCGATCGACAGCCTGACCACAAATGGCGACTTCAGCGAGCTGGATGACTGCGTGGGCAGCTTGCCCAACGGCACGAACTGCAGCGTGTCGGTATTCTTCACGCCGGCAGCTTCTGGGGCGCGTTACGGCACGCTCACCGTCAATACCAACGGCTATTTCAGCACCGCAACCACGATTAGCTTGCAAGGAACGGGCACTGGCCTAACGATCACGCCCAGCCCACTGGCGATGGGCAGCACCGTTGTGAACAGTCCTGTCACAAAGTCAATCACAGTGAAGGGTGGCACCACTTACACTTCAGTGACGCTGGAAGGTGATACCACCGACTTCAAAATTGCCACCAACACTTGCACCGGCGTAGTCGCTTCCAGCTGCGCTGTCGGCATCACTTTTGATCCGACATCCACCGGCGCGAAAACAGCTACACTCGTGCTAAAGGACAGCGATCCCACCAGCCCACAAGTGGTTTCAATTACCGGCACGGGAACCAGCCTGGAGTCGCTCACTCCCACGTCGGTAACGTTTGCTAGCCAGCTCTCCAACGCCGTCAGCAAGAACACTAAAATAACGTTCAAGTACACCGGAACCGGAACCCTCTCGTTGACCGGGCTGACGGCCAGCACTAGCTTCACCACTAACACTACCGGGTTGAGTCCCGCGTGCGTCGCCGGAACCACCATGTTGACCCATAATGGAGTTTGCTACTTCAACGTGGCCTTTGCTCCGAACTACGCGCTCGGCACCATCACAGGAAACGTAACGCTTACATTCAACGGCGATCCAAACAATTCCTCATCGGTACTTCCGTTGACCGGAACGAGCACGGAGGTCAGCTTCACTCCTCCAACGCTTGGTTTCGGGACAGTGGCGACTAATAAAACACTGTCGGTGACGGTGAAGAACGTCGGCACCACGCCGCTGGCGTTCAGCGGCACTCCAACCATAACCGGTACGGGTTCGAGTAACTTTGTGCTGCAGCCGTACAGCGGCTCAACGAGCACGTGCCTGAACCCGGCGTTAACTACGCTGGCTCAGAACGCTACCTGCACGTTCACGGTCAAGTTCACCAATGCGGGAGGAACTACAGCCTTTTCCACCTATCTCAATGTTAGCGACAACGGTGGCGCTAGTCCGCAGCTCGTGAAAATGACAGCGACAGACTAAAAACGATTCAGCCCAACACCGAAGGTGGGGAGCCCACGTCGGAGGAAAAAACGAAACCATCGACCTCTATTGGAGCCGTGATCCCGCGTGGCCTGATTCTCGTGGGGATTCTTGTGTGTACCGGAAGCGCTTTGTTTGCGCAAAACACGGTTCAAGTGACGGTCGACGGAAACCAAGGACCCTGGAACCAGAGCCTCAATCCGAAATACGTTTGGGGTGTCAATGACAACGCCGGCCCGACCGTGATAAGCGCTGCCAACGGCATCCCGTTTGTCGCTGGCGACAGTCCCGACCGGCTCTCTGCCGCATGACTCCGAACCCAGCAAGCGACAGGCGAAGCAAGGCTTCCGCACCGGGTTACTTGCCAGTTCCAGAAAGCGAGACGTTTTGATGATTCGTCGTTCCGTTAAGGTCGTTGACCGTTAACGTCGCTGTCCGGCTTCCGGTTGCGGTTGGATCGAATGTCACGCTGATGGTGCAGCTTGTGGCCGGAGCCAGCGGCGAGACGCACATGTTTGTCGGATTGAAGTCTCCGGGATCATTTCCGCTCAGCGCGATGCCAGTGATTGTCAGCGAAGCTGTGGTGCTGTTGTTCTTCACCGTGACCGTCTTCGCAGCGCTGGTGGTACCGACAGTCTGACTCGCGAACGTCAGCGTGCGCGGAGTTACAGTGACGGAAATCACTCCTGTTCCGGATCGTGGAACCTGCTGCGGACTAGTAGAAGCGCTGTCCGTAATCACAAGCGTCGCGCTTTCTGCGCCCGCAGCGGACGGTGCAAACTTCACGCTGATGGTGCAGGTCTTTCCAGCTCCGAGCACGGAAGTACAAGTCGTGGTGTTTGAGAAGTCACCGGCATTAGGACCGGCGTAGGAGATTCCGATACCGGTGAGCGACGTGCTCTGATCGTTTTTGAGCGTAACCGTTCGGGCCGCGCTCGTCGTTCCGACACTTTGACTTGCGAATGCGAGGCTGCCGGGAGTAACCGTCACTGGAGCCACCCCGGTTCCGTTTATGGAAACTGTCTGAGGACTGTCGGACGCGCTATCATCCAGCGTAATCGAAGCGTCCAATGTCCCTGAACTGGCTGGACTGAAAGTTACCGCAAGCGTGCAGCTCTTTTCTGACGCGAGGCTACTCCCGCACGGGTTGGTGAGATTGTAGCTTCCGGGGTCCGCTCCTGTAAGTGAAATGCTCGTGATCGTCAATGTCGTAGAAGAAGTGTTCTTCACGATCACGGATTTGGACGCGCTCGTCGTGCCAACTGCCACATTTCCAAACGCAAGCATCGCAGGCGTTAGCGTCACCGGCAGAATACCTGTTCCCTTGAGTGGAACAGACTGAGAACTGTTAGCAGCATTGTCAGTTATCATGACCGACGCCGTTCGCACGCCTGTCGCAGTCGGCGAAAACGTCACCATAATTTTGCACGTACCGTTCACACCAATTCCCGTGCCGCAAGTATTAGTCTGGCTAAAATCGCTAGGATCGGTTCCGGCCACGGTAATGCTGAAAATAGAAAGAGGGGCGCCCCCAGGGTTTGTTAGCGTGATGGTTTTCTCAACACTTGTCGTCCCGGTGTCCAGCGAATGTGACACTGGTTGGAGATAACTTTACAGCGGGTCCTGTGACCGACAAGCTCAAGCTGAAGGCCGTGCCCCAGCCGTTGGCTCCGCCTCCGTTCGTTGTTCCGTAGAGGTTCCCATCAATGGCTTGGATCAGCCCTGCATATGAATGTTCGCCGTCGGTGCAATTGCTTTGCGAGCAAAAAGTGTAAAGCGTGGTGAGCATGCCGGCAGTAGTGATTTTGAAGATCGTGCCATTAGTGTCGTAACCGAGCCCTTCTTGGTACGTTGTCCCGTATAAGTTCCCGTCGGCGGCCTGAACCAGCCCCGCTGCCGGCTCGCCGCCGTCGGTGCAATTGCTTTGCGAGCAAAAGTTGTAAAGAGTGGTGAGCGTACCACTCGTGGTGATTTTGAAAACCGTGCCACAGCCGCTGCCCCCGCAGCCCGCCGTGTTGGTGCCTCCCTGGTACGTTGTCCCGTATAAGTTCCCGTCGGCGGCTTGAACGAGCGCAGCTTCTGGCAACTTGCCGTCGGTGCAACTGCTCAGAGCGCAAAAGCTGTAGAGAGTGGTCAGGGCACCACTCGTGGTGATTTCAAAGACCGTACCGTTCATACCATTAACCCCGCCATTGTAGGTTGTGCCATAGAGGTGCCCATCGGTGGCCTGGACAAGTCCGCCTTGTGGAAACTCGCCATCCGCGCAAGCACCCTTCGAGCAAAAGCTGTAAAGCGTCGTCAGCGTGCCACCGAGAGTAATTTTGAACACCGTGCCACAGCCGAGAACGCCGCAGTCCGTCGTGTTGGTCCCGCCCCCGGTTGTTGTGCCGTACAAGTTCCCATCGTCGGCGTGAATCAGGCTGGCCTCAGGCCCACGGCCGTCCGTACAATTGCTTTGTGAGCAAAAACTGTAAAGAGTGGTTAACGTGCCACTGGGAGTGATTCTGAAGACCGTGCCATCGCCGTTGGCACCGCCATAGGTCGTTGTCCCATAGAAGTTCCCATCGGTTGCCTGGACCAGACCCGCATACGGAGCCATGCCATCCGTGCAACTGGTTTGGGAGCAAAAGCTATAAAGCACAGTGAGCGTGCCGCTGGGGGTTATTTTGAAAACTGTACCTCCATTGGCCCCGGCCCCGCCCACCCACGTTGTCCCGTAGAGGTTCCCGTCGGTGGCTTGGATCAGCCCCGCGTAGGGATTGGCGCCGTCCGTGACATCGAAACTGTGCAGTGTAGTTAGAGTCTGCGCAGGCATAGCAATCGCGCTGGTTGCACACAGCAGGAGTGCAGCGGAGATTCTCTTGACCCAACTAGGTTTAGACATGTTATTTGCGTCTCTCCGTCGCCCTTCTTCGAGCGTGATTGTGAAATGCCCTCCAGGGTAGCAGTCCTGTGTTTCGCCGCCTATTCCGGAGCCGCGGAGTTTGCGAGCCGTGGAAAAATTAAGCTTGCGCGGCAGGGCGGCGTGAAGGAAAGTTCATTTGTGTGGCTTGGCCGCCAGTGAATGCTTAAGTATTCAAGCAATGGACGCTTGTCGCGACTTCAAGGAGTTATTTTCGAATTAATAAAAGAAAGGTACAGCCCGATGCGCAGTCTTGTCAAGAACTTATGTCCTAAAATCTCCGGTCGCTCTACTTATTGGAAATTACTCGCGGTCAAGGCTGTACGCCAATAGGTTGATAACAGTTAACACCATTGTGCGGTCCTAGATTTTGCTTTTGCCCAGTGCTATTATTTCGTCGCCGCGTCGCCTCCTTCGGTGAGGAATACTCACTGACGGCATGCAATAGCTCTGCGTCAAATTTCTGCGAACGATTGGAGACACTTACACATGGTCATTGGTGTCCGACTGAAGGAATTGCGTGAACTGAAAAAACTGTCACAAGGCGACGTCGAGAAGCGTACAGGTCTGCTTCGCTGCTACATCTCCCGCGTGGAAAACGGACACACAGTTCCGTCTGTGGAAACGCTGGAGAAGATGGCTCGTGCATTGGAAATTCATGTTCCCACCGCACCCCAACGCCAGAAGGCGAGTGCTGCCCACGTTTCGAGAAGTAACAGAACGGTAAATTCCCTTGCGCACTCCATGAATACCAGATGAAATCTTACAGATTTATTACATTATAACTTGACTTTGGGGTTTCTCCACGTATAGTGCCCCCAGACTATCAGTAGTTTTTGCGTTCTTTTCTCTCCCCCGAAGACGAGAACGGTCAACCAGATGTGGTGTCGAAGTGTGTTTGCGCGTTTCGACCTATCTTCAGATCCAGTTTTAGGGACTTAGCAAAGACAAAATTTAGGAGGAACTATGCGACGCAGTTCACGCGCGTTTGAATACATTTGTGTGCCCAGTCTGCTTCTTTGCCTAGCGCTGGCAGCCCTCGCCAATAACTCCCGCAACTTCTCCGGCGTTTACAAAATTCTGAAGGTAACCGAACAGGGCGATAGCGTGGAAGTCCAACTTTCGCTTCGCGTCGTCAATCACAGCGCGCCGGACGTCACAGGCGCCACCATATCCCTCAGAAGCTCGCTGAAACATTCACCCGAACCCACCGAAGCCTGGGAGAAAAACCAGACTCCCTTCAAGGATGTGGAGCTGCACTACAACGAGCACAAAAGAGTGCCGCCGCTTGACGGCACCTTCACCGTTCCCTCTGAAGAATATAAGCAGTGGGCCAAGGGACGTGGGCCTAACTTCGTGATCGATTACAACGACGCATCCGGCAAAGCCCACCACGAAGAAATTGAAGTTTCGCGAAGGCCGTGAAGTCGTATGCGGGAACGCATAGCGCCTCACGGAACGCCATGAAGTACTGACGCAAGAAGTAAGCGGACGAAACACTAAACGGCCAACAGGCCATAGATTTGAACCGGCGCTTGGCGCTGGACAGCGGATAAAAAGAGAGGAACCTAAGATGCGCCACTTGAAACTGATTGTATGCGCTGTAATCATGCTGTTCATTTCGGGAGTAGCGAGCGCACAGCAGGACATCATCAACAATTACGCCGGCGGCGGTCCCAACAACGTTCCGGCGACCTCTGCGCCCGCGGTGTATCCTGCGGGCGTCGCGATTGACGGTTCCGGGAATTTGTATTTCTCTACTGAATACACAAACCAGCATCGCGTGTTTAAAGTAAGCCCGACGGGGACCCTCACGGTGCTGGCGGGCAATGGCTTCCCTGGGTATTCCGGCGACGGAGGTGCAGCTACGCAGGCGCAATTGTACAACCCGCAAGGGCTTGCGGTTGATCACGCGGGTAATGTGTTTATTGCAGATCAAAGCAACTGCGCGGTCCGCGAAGTCAATGCCTCGACTGGAGTCATCACCACGGTCGCGGGCGAGCCCGCTGTAAGCTGCGGCTACAACGCCGATAGTGTGCCGGCGACCAGCTCTTACTTGAATCAGCCCCTTGGTGTGGCAATTGACAAGAACGGCAATCTTTTCATTGCTGACGAAGGCAACCAGCGCATCCGAATGGTGTCCTGTGCAACGGTGACTAGCACTGGCGGAACGTGTAGCCCAAACGCGAGCCAGACGACCGGCGACATATACACTGTCGCTGGCACCGGGACCCCCGTCTTCAATGGTAACGGTGAGCCGGCCACCACCGCCAATCTATACAATCCATACGACGTCACTACGGATGCTGCGGGAAACTTATATATCGCGGACACTTATGACCAGCTAGTACGCCGAGTGGCGTGCGGAACCGGCATTAGCGGCTGCACGCCCCCTTCAGGAGAGACCTCCGGCCACATCTACGGGATAGCCGGCACAGGTGCAACCGTCGGCAATCCCGGCACGTGCGGTTATAACAACGACGGCATCACGGCCGCTTCAGCCGAGCTGTGTTATCCGACTTCGCTGTCTATAGATAATTCTGGCAACCTCTTCATTGCTGACTCCTCCAATTTCCGCATACGCGAAGTGTCTTGCGTGACGACTACCAGCAGTGGCGGAACATGCACAGCCTCCGCAGGCCAGACTGTAGCGAAAATTTACACTGTCGCCGGAAACGGAAGCCCAGGCTATAACGGAGATATGCAGTTAGCCACCTCAGCCGACATCTACTACGTCTACGGGGTGGCCGTGGATTCGGCCGGAGATTTGTTCCTTGCCGACTATAACAACTATCGGATCCGAGAGGTCCCTTGCGACGTAAGCACCCTCACGTGCACACCTCCATCCGGCGATTTAGCGCAAGACATATATACAGTTGCTGGCAACGGAACGTACGCTTTCTTCGGCGAGGGCATCGCTGCCACCGGCTCGATCTTAAATACTCCAACAGGAACCGTTTCGGACTCGCTCGGGAATATCTATATAGCCGACTATCGCAACTGCGTTGTTCGTGAAATCGACGCACTCACGGGCATCATCACCTCCTTTGCAGGAAATTATTCGCTAGGCTGCGGGTACAGCGGCGATGGTGGCCCCGCTACAAGCGCTCAGCTTTACTATCCCTACCATTTGGGGATTGACAGCTCGAATAACGTGTACATCACGGATCCTGGTTATTGCGTAATACGTGAGGTGAGTGGTGGAGACATCAACACCGTCGTTGGGAACGGATCTTGCGGCTACAGTGGAGACGGAGGCGCGGCAACAGGTGCGCAACTAAGTACTCCGTACGGCGTAACCTTCGACGGCAATGGAAATATGTATATCGCTGACTACGGTAATAATCTTATTCGCAAGGTCAGCGGTGGCATTATCACGACCTTTGCAGGTAACTACCTTTTAGGAGCCGGCTTCTCTGGCGACGGAGGTCCGGCGACAAATGCGCAAATCAATGGTCCGAATGACGTGGCCACGGACGCCGCTGGGAATGTATATATCGATGATTACGGAAACACTAGAATCCGCAAAATCGATACGACAGGACGCATCAGCACTTTCGCCGGGAATGGCAGTGTTGGATTTCAAGGCGACGGAGGTCTTGCCGTGGAGACCTCGCTGTACTATCCGCAGTCGGTCGCGGTGGATAGCGCCGGTGACGTTCTGATCGCGGATTACGACAATGAGCGCATCCGCTTGGTCGATGGAGCTGGATACATCCACACCGTGGCCGGAAACGGCACCAACAGCTTCTTTGGCATTGACGTCCTTGCGACAACCGCTGAGATCTCCCAGCCGCAAGGAATAGGCACTGACCCTGCGGGTAACATCTACGTTTCCGATACCGGCAACGACCTCGTCCGCCAAGTGAGTGCTCTTGCCGAACTCAACTCCTCACCGTCGAGTGTCGTGTTCGAGACTCAACAGGTAGGTACGTCCAGTCCGGCGGCGACCGTCACGCTCGCCTCGGCAGGCCCACTAACAATCAGCAGCATCACGCCGAGCGCAAACTTCACCGAGCTGGACGATTGCCCGAGCAGTTTGTCGAATGGAGCGACGTGCACGGTTGACGTGTACTTCGCGCCCACGAGCTCCGGCATCATCAAAGGCACGCTGATCATCGCGGACAACGCTTTCTTCAACAATCCTCTGGTGGTTAGCCTGCAAGGTACAGCAACGGGTCTTATCATCTCGCCAAACCCGCTCGCCTTCGGCGTCGTGATGGACGGCTCGCCTGCCACCCTGAGCGTGACCGTCACGGGCTCCACAATCTATGCGGCCACCTCGGCCACACTCAGCGGCGACACGACTGATTACTCAATCGCAAGCAACACCTGCACCGGAACAAAGTCATCGTGCGCAATCGGCATCACCTTCAACCCAGGAACAGTCGGACTGCATAAAGCCACTCTTGCGATCCATGACAGCGATCCGACCAGCGCGCAGTTGGTACCGATCACCGGGTCGGGCTGCGTTTCAGGCTGCAGCTCGGCTTATGAGACGTTTACTCCGAGCTCCATCACTTTTCCGGCCGAGACAATAAAACTCACCTCCGCGGCTACCAAAGTCACGTTCAATAACAACAACACCAATTCGCTGACGATTACGAAACCTGTGGCAACTGCCGGCTTTAAACTCAATACCACAGGCCTTACTGGTTCGGTTTGCAGCATTACAGCATCGACGGTGGTAGCAGCGGGCGGGTCATGCTCTTTCAATGTGACCTTTTCGCCGACGGTCAGCGGCACTACATCCGGAACGGTCAAAACCACATTCCCGAACGATGGGCACGGGAACACTTCTCTCAGTCTGCCCGTTTCCGGAGTCGGTGTGCCGGTATCATTCACTCCGAATCCGATTGCATTTAAACCTCAACTCCTGAACACGGCGAGCACAAACACGAAGGTCACGTTCAAGAACGTCGGAACCGTGACATTAACGTTGACCGGCCTGACGCCGTCGCCGTCGAACTACACCATCAACTACACGGGCATCAACAGCGGCGGATGCAACACCGTCACGACGCTCGCGGCCAATGCAATGTGTACGTTCAACGTGGCCTTCAATCCCGGAGCGACGCTTGGATCAATACCCGGGACCGTCACCGCGAGCTTCATGGGCGATCCCAACGGAGTCACACAGGATGTTGTGAACGTGACCGGAATCGGCACTGCGGTGAAGCTCACCGGAGGGCTGGCTTTTGGCACGGTGACGGGTGGCACATCGAAGATTCTATCGGTGACAGTCACTAACGAAGGAAGCACGGCAGTCACCTTCAGCACTCCGACAATCACGGGTACCGCAGCTGCCCAATACAGCGTGGTTGCTTACACCACCGGACCCCCGGCTTACAGCACCTGCTTGAATCCAGGGTTGATGCTCGCGCAGAATGCAACCTGCACAGTTTCCGTGCAGTTCAATTCACCGGCAGGTAGCGGTGGGGCGGCTAATCCGGCTGATCTGAATATCTTCGACAGCGACCCGGCGAGTCCGCAAGTTGTGGTGGCTTCCGGCAAAGACTAAAAACGATTCAACCCAACACAGAAGGCGGGGAGCGCAGCCCAGGCTCCCCGCCGTTTTCTTTTTCAAGATCGGTGGGCCAGAGAAAAAGTCACGGTGCCAGCCTCCAGAGCCCGGAGGGATGCGGCCTGAAGGGGCAAAACCTGCCTTAGCCTTCGTGAACGCTGGCCGCTAACTTTAGCTGGCTACCTTCCTCAATTTTATTCTTGCGGATTCAGAAAGTTACCGCTTTCTGACATAGCCCCAGCCGTCTGAGTTGCTTATCAAACACGTAAGTCATTTATCTCAAGCAGCTTACATACCATCATGCCGTAGGAGGGACCCTTTTCGGAAGACCCTGTTTCGGCCCGCGTTTAAAACGGTGCCCTATAGGAAACCTCTTTTAGAAGAGCGAAACAACGTGCGAGATGGTTCCGGCGAGGTAATGCATGCCCCAAACCGAACCTCTTCTTGGAGGAAGACCCGATGGCGTTCATTGTGTGGTCGCTTGAGACCGAAATTAAGTCATGCCCAATAGGAAACCGCTTTTAGAGGAGCGAAACAACGACTATGGCGTGCACGCGGTTCTGGACACGGAGTTGGTGCCGTAAAAAGCCCATGCGGGGCCGTTTGCCGAGGCTCCGGAACTGGAAAGTGTCATGCCGTACGGGAAACATCTCTTGGCGAAGCCGTGAGCTTTTTAGAGTCAGGAACCAAATAAGAAGAAACGGCAGTATCACTTTCGGGAAATACAAAACTCAAGTTATTCAGGAGCACTATGACTGAAAAAAAAGAAACGGAAAAGAACATCGTTTCCGCATTAGGGTACAAACCTCAGAATGCAACAATACCTTTACTTTGTAGCATTACTAGAAGACCTGGCTGAACGCCTTGGCTGATGCCGCAGACGCTTCAGAATCGCTTGGGTTGACGTAGGCGAGCGTGCTGTCGAACGAACGGTGCCCAAGGTGCTGTCTAATCAAGAATGCGTTCGCGCCCTGCTGCACCATCAACATGGCCGCAGTGTGTTTCATGACGTGAGGATGCTGTAAGGTCTCGCGGAGCCCTGCCTTCCGAGCTATAGCTTTGAAGAGCTTGTAGACTGTCACGCGGTTCAATTTCGTGCTCTTCTGCGAGTTGAAAACAAAGTTGTCGGAATCAGGCTCCCGCACGTCGAGCCAAGCTTTCAGTACGGCAGCTTCGTTAAACAGGCCGTTCCCTTTCACTTTGAGCAAGTTTTGGGTCGATTCTAGCGAGCCCTTCAATCGGGCGATATGAATCTGCTCCGTTTTGAAGTTGATGTCCGTAAGGCGCAGATTGGCTATTTCGGACGCTCTCGCACCGTGCGCCACCGCGAATAGGAACATGGCGTGTTCACGCGGGCCGTGTTCCTTCGCAGTCTTTAGGAAATGCTCCAACTGCTCGCTCGAAAGGTAGGAGATGCGGCTTCGGACTTGCTTCGTCCGCCGTTTCGGCATCCTTATCAGATTGCGGGCGACCGATGGTGTCATTTTAGCTCCTCTCATAGAATGCATCGTATCATAGTAATGTAGCATTGTAAAAAGAAGAATGGACGTTAATCGGGCATAAATTATCCAACGATTCGCAGCTTCGCTTACAAGTGTTCGGTCCTTTGAATTGGCTTTTGCGTTTGCTGTCAGCGCGTCCGTTCCGATCTCATGTCTGCTTCGCGCTCATCTTTAAACCTCTAGGGGAGTAAGAGTTGACCGAGGGGCTCCACCCCAAAGCCTTTTCCTGGAGCGCGGGGGGTGACGCGACTTTCAACGCGAAAAAATTCCAGGACTGTTCAGAACACTCGTCGTTAAAGAATTGCACCAGCTCGGCACCCAATAAAAAAATTAACACAAAACGCGATACAAACAATCGGATCGAAAAATAATAGGAAGTAATACTCAGCTGTAGGTTTTTACGTATCTATGGCTACTGCAATGGGTTTAATGTCGTGATATCCATTAGCTTTCTTCACCGCGTCGTCTAACGTTTGCTGTCTTGCCTCTACCCACGCCGAATAGTGTTTGATAACGATCTGCTCAGTATTGCCCAGCAAGGCGGCCACTGTACCGGCCGGGGTTCCCTGCTTAAGTAGCTCAACCGCAAAGGTGTGACGAAAACGATGCGGGTGGGCATTTTTAACTTTTGCTTTATCAAATACCAGCTTAATTCGACGAGTGCGCCACAGATCCGTTATGGATGCCAGCTTTGATTGTCCATTCCAGAAAAAATAATCGGTATTCTGTTTTCGAATCGTCTTGAGCGCAGTCGCTACAACCTTAGGCAACAACACCTTCACGGGGATGCCGGTTTTCTCTGTCCTCAGAATCAAATGATCGCCTTGCAAACTATCCACTGGAAGCTTACAAACATCGCTAATCCGCAAACCTGAGAAGCGCATCGTAAGAACGAAAGTATAAACTTCCGGTCCTGACTTACTCGCGGTTTCGAGAATTGCTTCCATCTCATCGGCTGTGAACGGTATTTGTTGAGTCCTTTCAACCTTGACGCGTCCCAATTGAAGCGCGGGGTTTTCCTCGATCCATCCCTGGGCCACTGCAAATTTGAAAACACCGCGTAGTCGTTCCTGCTTCTTCGATTTCGACAGCGGTTTGTCTTTCCAGCTGGTTCGAAAATCTTGGATTACAGGCAGATCCAGTTCCGCTACAAACCCTATCCCCTTCGCCTGAGAAAATGCCAAGAGTTGTTTGAAAAGGAGGTTATATTTCCTAAGCGTCTCTTCGCTTATATTTTCAGTTCGTGCATTTTGCACAAATTTGTCTCGCCACACCTCGATCGTCGTTCTCTTCCCCCGTTCCGACAGTGTCACTTTCGGAAGTTTGCCCGTAAGTTCCATTTCACGTCGGACATCTTCGGCTCTAGTCCAATCGCGCAGTTTCAATGGCTCTCGGATATAACTTCCAGCGTCTGTCGTCCCTCTAACCCAAATGGGACAAGGACGACGCCTATTTACACACTGCTTCGAATCCTTCGAGGAACATTTCGCAGAATTATGACGTCGATAAATTTCGAGAGCCATTAGGAAATTCTTCGGGCTACGCGTCGAGCTACATCAGGCGGGATTCGAAAAGTGACATATTTCCGTTTGCGCTTCTTACCGGCATTTTCGTCCCTCAGCTTCAATACTCCGGGTTCCTCCTTAAAAAGTTCCCGGATCTTGTCTGAGGAAAGAGCCCATTCTTGAGCGAGTTCCGCTACCGTGTAATTGTCGCCGGCTGCACGTTGGCGTTGAGCGTTGGAGGACGCTGGAAATGACTTGCGGGCTTCTCGATCGACAACGGCTTCACGTGTCGGCCTTGCGCCGAGCAACTCCGTACCGTCGAAACGGATGTCAGCACGCGTCCAAAGAAGCGGTTCGACAGTGCTGGAGTTCTTTCTTTGTGGGTCTCTTACTCGCTTCATCCGTACAATTTATGTACAATTCTTGTCTATTGTCAATACAATTCGATTATTATTGGGGATTTAGTGGAGGCGCGGGTGGGAATCGAACCCACGTATAAAGGTTTTGCAGACCTCTCCCTTACCACTTGGGTACCGCGCCCTGGAATGAAGTATAGCGAAAGTTGGGCTTCGTTTCAGCCCGGAAAGCCATTGCCGCGGCCAATTCGCTCGCGACCGATTTGCCGCGTAGGCGCGTTCGCGTTGGATTGAAGTTGGGCGTCACCGTTTTTCGCTTTTATTTTTCTTATTTTATGTGGAGTTCGTAGGGGAGGCGGGCTTGCACCGGCTCCATCAATCCCAGAATGTGACGCAGAGTGGCTTCCAGGGATTCCGATTGGCGCATCTGCTCTTTTTGCTTCTCGAAGAGTTGTTGGAAGAATGTTTTTTCTTCGGGGAGGCGGACGATGCGTACGGAATCGTTCGCGGGAATGTGCGCGAGTTGCTTAGCTACTTCTATGGCGCGATCGGCGCCGCCTAATTCATCCACCAAACCCAAGTCTTTGGCTTGAGAGCCGGACCAAACGCGGCCTTTCCCGATTTTGTCCACGGCTTCCGGGGACATTTTGCGGCCCGCGGCAACACCCTTTACGAAGGCGTCATAGGTTTCGTGCATGGAGCGTTCGATATAGGCCTGCTGCGCGGGCGTGAAATCCTGCTGAGCGGAAAATAGCGTGGCGTTGTCGCTAGTGGCCACGTAATCGGTGCTGATGCCCAATAAATTGAAAAGACCGGAGACGTTCATCTTTCCGATGAGAACGCCGATGGATCCGGTGATGGTATTGGGGTCAGCGACAATTTTGTCGGCGGGCGACGCGATCCAATAACCCCCGGATGCCGCGACGTCAGACATCGATACGACTATCGGTTTCACTGCGTGGGCGAGTTCCACTTCCCTTCTAATCACTTCGCTGGCAACCACCGAGCCACCGCCGGAATCGACGCGGAGGACGATGGCTTTGATGCTGGAGTCCTGGCGCGCTTTGCGAATATCCGAAGCCACCGAATCGCCGCCCATGATGAATCCTCCGGCAGCGGTGGTTCCGGAATCACCCGAAACAATCAGGCCGGTGGCGTGGACGACGGCGATTTTATTCAGCCCGAAATTGGGAGGGGTTGGGGTCGAGCGATACTGATTCAGCGAAACGGGATTCCAATCGCCGGAGCGATGTTTGAAAAAGTCCTGAACCTGGTCCCAATAGGCCATGCGATCGACGATCTTGGCTTGCACCGCCTCGCTGCCCGAAAGCGGGGCGCGATTAATGATTGATTCAAATTGCTCGCGCGTCAACCCGCGGCCTTTGGAAGCGTCGCCGAGATATTGTTCGTAAACGCTGCGCAGCAGGGATTCCACTTCTTCTTTGTGAGCGGGCGTGAACTTCTTTTCGGTGAAAGTATTGGTGGCCGTTTTGTAATCAGCGATGTGGTAGAACTCGGGAACGACTTTCAGCTTGTCCAGCGTGCCGCGAAAAAACACAGCTTCGGCCATCATGCCTCGAACACTTACAGGCGCAGTGGGAACCAACCAGATTTCCCTGCAGGCGCTAGCGAGATAATATTCCGGGTTTTGAATGCCGTCATAGCCCAGGTAGCAGATGCTCGGCTTGCCGCTATCGCGAAATCTAAGAAGGTGTGCGCGGATTTCTTCGAGTTTGCCCCAGCCGGTTTCAAGGGGTGCGATACGAACGACCAAGCCGGTGATTTTCGGGTCGGTGCGAGCTTGGTCTAGCGCGTCTAGGTAGTCATGGAGCACGGGAACGGTGCCGTTGAAGGCGCTGAAGAAATCGGGGGCGCGCTGCTCTTCGATCTGGCCGCTCGCGTCGATCACCAGGACTGAGTTGGAGGCGATGCGTAGGCCTGGTTTGGAAAAGGCAGACCAGAACATTAGGACGACCAAAAATATAAGGACCAGGATGATTACGATTGCTCGACGCTTGCCCCAGGTCATCGTCATTCACCTCTTCCCCGCGCGTGTGCTGGAAACTTTGGACTCGCAGGCTGACCGCACTGAGTCCACAGTAGCACTGGGGAGCGGAAAATTCCAATTGCCGGCGAGGGGTGTGTTCAGCGGAACGGTGTCCCGTTCCGCGCGTCCGGCATTAGAAATGGGGAAAACCGAAAAATCCTAATGTGTGTTCTGGCCGCGGTTAGAAATTTTTCCGTCGTTTGTTTTCTGTAGGTTACGCCTGTTTCTGCTTGTGGTGCGGTGCCGGTTAGAAGTGGTCTAGACCACTTGGAAATTCGTGCGGAGACGCGAGCGAAACTTGAGAATTGTTGCTACCTCGTTTGGTTGGAAGTTCGTGATTAGAGCGGCGCCGCTAGAACTGCCAAGGGGTTGGCCTGGAGTATCCAATAGCCCCCCCAAATGCTGGATCTACATGATTCCCGGTATGCCTCAAAATGAGGAAAGTCTCCTCAACAGCCACTTTATTTTCCGCGAAGTCTCCGGCGTTTTCAGATCATCGGCTAAGTGCCTACCGCAGCAGGCCTTGTGGCCGAGAGGGCGGTCGCGGCAACGTCTTGCGGGAGTTCTTGCCGGAACCGGCGTGAGACGGGGTATCTTTTTCCCGTCATTTGTAACAAGATTGTTATAACGAAAATTACTACTTGCGTAAGTGCCTCCACAGGTGTATCAAGCCAGTTCTGCAACTCTCAGACGTAATAGACCGCAGCCCAGACGGTTAGCGGGGCATCAGAATGGGAAGTATAGCCAAAGTCTTCATATTGTGTGTAAACCGCTTGTTGCGGGAGTCAATCGCGAGGATTTTAACTAAGCGGACGGATTTTGAGATTGTTACAGCGCAAGTGGATCGTTCCACGTCTTGCGAGCAAGTCCGCGATGCCGGCGCGGACGTCCTTGTCCTCGACTCGTTAGACTTTCTGCTCGATAGCTTTGGATCGCCATCCGCAGCTGGCAGACATGACCAGTCTGTCAAGAGCGTGCTCATCGCCATGACAGATGATCGGGGATCCTTCCTGACGGCGGTACGACGAGGTGCGCGGGGTTACGTCCTGCAAAATGCCTCCGCCGCAGATGTTGTATCGGCGGTCCGGACGGTCGCGGAGGGACACGCCGCATGCCCACCTCACTACACGGGAGTTCTCTTTGACTATGTGGCGACGCAGATCGTGGAGTTCCCGAATAACCAGAAGCACGCGCAATGGGGATTGACACGACGCGAACAACAGCTCATCCCCTTGATTGGTCGCGGTCTTAGCAATAAAGAAATCGCAAGTCACTTCAATCTTTCCGAGCAAACGGTGAAAAATCACATTCACCGGATCCTACGAAAAGTGGGTGTAGTGGATCGGTTAAGCATATCCGAGGTTTTTCAGAATAAAGGTATTGCCTCAATTACTACGCACCCCGGCCATTCGGCATAACCCAAACTACCGCCCGGAATCGAACATACGGTTAACCGCACCAACGCTGACGGTGCGGTTACCACAGGATTTCAGCAGAACTACGGCGACGAAGCAGGCGGGTAAATCACAAGCGGGATATGCGAATCATGGCCGATTACAACGTCCTCGACAATTTTTCAGCGGCAAGGAGCGACGTCGCCCCTTCCCGAATCCTCGATCTCCCTGCATCATGCGAACGGCGAAAAAAGGCTCTTCTTCTTTTCAGTCCGATGAACTAGCGGATGCTACTTTTGCGGCAGCGGCCCCGTTGCCTGGCGCTGCGCGTCGAACAGAAGATCGGTGACCATTCATGGCTCGCAGTACCGCCCCAGAAAGCGCGCTCCGAAATTCGCAACTCAGTAGGTTACAGTCCACGAGCAGCGGACTCTCAACGCCTTTGCGCAGCAAAGAAAAGTGCCCCAATCGATGATGCGAGTCGGTGTTCAGTTCCAATCTCAATTCCCAGACGGATTCGCCCGTTCCCGCATCATCCCAGAACAACTGTAATTCACCGTCTGCCGTCCTTTGCATCGGAGAGAATGGAGTTCCTGAAAATGTCTCACCCAGGTTGCGTCCCAGACGGAATCCGTCGAATCCGATCGAATGCAGAGTGTTCCGGAGAATCGCGCACATCCTGACGAAATCCGTGCAAGAATTCAGAGCTTCAACGGCACGTCGCACTTCAACATTGTTGGCGATGGCATGCTTCCGCTCGGCTGTTCTGCGCAAAACGTCCTGTAACTCCGAAAACTCAACATATCCAAGATATTGCACCCCGAGAACGATGCCGATCCCTATTACCGCGAGGACCACCGCGATCATCGCAGCGTCGTGCAAAAGCACAAGACTCAAGAGTGCAAAACATGATGTGACGCAATAGAGCACCAGCACGGCGCCCCGCTGCGACAGGCCGCGCTTCAAAAGCTTGTGGTGAATATGATCGCGATCCCCTCGGAACAAAGGTTTGCCGCTCAGAAAGCGGCGTGAGATTGCGAGGGCAACGTCGAGGATTGGAAAACCAAAGGCAATCACAGGGATTGCTACCGCAATCATCGTCGGTGCTTTTTCTGATCCGGCGAGGGCAAGGGCAGCCAGCATAAAGCCAATAAACATGCTGCCGGAATCGCCCAGGAAAATGGATGCGGGATGAAAATTGAAGCGCAAGAAGCCGAGTATGGCACCAGCAAGCGCAATCGCAAGTAAAGTCACCATCGCGTTCGGCGTCAGAAGCGATGTGACGAACACCACGACCGTCGAAAAGAAGGCGGAACCGGCAGCCAATCCGTCGAGTCCGTCGATCAAGTTGAACGCGTTGGTGATCAACAGCACCCAAAACACAGTCAACGGCAGGCCCGCGACGGCCCCCAACGTTCGTCCTGACGAAATGAGATCCAGTCTATGAACTCCCACACCGCCGGCGTAAAGGAGCACTGCGGCCAGGGTTTGAATCCCACACTTCCAGTACGGGCCCACGACACGCACGTCATCATAAAGACCGAGCAGGAATATTATGAAAGCAGATCCAAAAATGCTGAAGGCCGTTCGAGCAGGCAAGGCGAGCGCTACTCCCGTCAATTTTGGAAGTAACGTGGCAAGGCCCGCCGCCGCGACGAACGAGCCAAAAATAGCCACGCCGCCGAGCCTCGGAATCGACTTCGTGTGAACGTGCCGGTCCAATTCCGGCGGGGCAACCCATCCGCGCGCATTTGCGAAATCTCGCAGCCAGCCGGTAAAGGCCAGCGAAAGCACGATGCTGCTCACGAACACAAGCAAGTAGCAGCTAATGATCACAGGTGTCTCCAGTGCGGTTCTTCGCGCCACTGCAACGCGCAACGAACCAGTTGTTTTTGCTCAGTACTGCTGCGCTATTTTTATGGCTAGATTTGTTCTGCGAGCTCGTGCGGGCGAGCCGGCGCGTGGATCAATCCTGTTGACGCCGGACGTTCGAATCCGGAAGTTCTTTATCCTCAGAAAATGGCTGCCCGCGGCGAAGCATTTCGGGCTTGTGCCGTCGCTGATGCCTCGACAAAGGACTCCGGCTGCTGAAAGTGCTTCATGATTTGCCGCACAGCTCTGTCGGCCGTAAACGATCGTTCCAGGAGCGTGCGCGAATTGTTGCCCATGCGATTGCGAAGTTCAGAATCATTCGCAAGCGTCAACGCTGCGATCCGTAAGCTGTCGTCATCGCCATTTGTCAGGCATAAGCCCGCCTGATCCTTCCCAAGCATTTCGAATAAGTCGTTCCCAGGATTGACGCTCGCCAGCACGGGTTTCCCGCAGTTCATATACCCGAGTAATTTGCCTGGCACGCTGTGAGTTCTAAGCCGTCGATCCAGTGAAATCAGTCCCACGTCGGCTTCGGAGAGAATGGACATGTAATCCTGTTGATCAACGGCCGATAAAATGTGGATGTTCGCCAGGCGCTTTTCTGCAATCACCTGTTCTAACCTCAGGACCTCGCTCCCTTCACCGACCAGTAAGAAATGGATTTGCCTGTGGATGGAAAGGCTCTCCGCGAGTCGAACGACGTTATCCAGGTCCTGGACAACGCCGAGATTACCTCCATACAAGAAGACAACTTTCCTCTGTAAGTTGAGGCGTTCGCGATACCCGGTTGTACGCAAATCTCGTCGCTCGGGTTTTGCCCAGTTATAAAGGACCTGTACGCGGTAGGGCTTTTGCGGAAACTCTTGCGCAAAGTATTTAAGATTGGCTGGTGATTCAACGCCGATTAAATCGGCCGCACCGTACTGTTCGATTTCCTTGCTTCGGAAGTATCGCCAGACAACGCCCTTGCGCAAGATTCCTATGTCCACGGCCCACTGTGGGAATATGTCACGCAGGATCAAATATGCAGGGCAGTTCCAGTGCGACTTCAAACGCCGCACCAGAGCGCCGAAAAATATTGTCGGGGAATAAAAAACGATCAAATCGGCAGGATTTGCAAGTAGAAAGCTGCGAGCGTGTCTCCACAGCGTGCTTGGGAGACGTGCTTCCCGAATTGCTCGAAACAGTTTCTTGGCGCCTTTAATCGCTTTTGTTTTGACCCGAGCGACACGGAGGTCCTGTTCAGTACTTAACTGCAGCGGTTGGTCGATCGTGTCACTCGGGGTGAGCACGGTCACCTGATGGCCCTGACGCCGGAATTCCACTCCTAGATCGTGGACCAGCGTGGCGCCGGACTTAGTGCTGGGCAGGTAGCAATCAACAATGATTAAAATTCGCAACTTGTGTCTCTGAGCTTAAGGTAAAAGATGCAGGGTTCAAGCGATGAGATCAGCGCCACAACTCCGCGGCGCATGATTACACTCTCAAAGCACAATTAATGCGTTCCGCGGAGGTCGCCTAATTCGATCGAGGCTAGTCCGCAGCTGCAGCCATGGCATGCAAGTTGTATACGCTTCGCATCCACTCGGCGGTTAGGCACATGCCTTCCTCAAGGTCGTAACTGTTCTGGTGCTTCAGGTCGCGGACCGATTTGGATATGTCGACCCTTTTGCTGCGCGTCGTCAAGATCTCCGACTCGCGGTATTGCACCAGGCTCGGCGAAGCCCCAGTGACCTTGATAATGACGTCCGAGAGTTCCTCTATCGTATGCAGGTCGTTGCCGCCGATGTTGTAGGTTTCACCCGGTTTGAAGTTGTCTATGATGTTTGCCAGGGTCCTTACGGTGTCGGCCAGGTAGGTGGAAGTGCGCGCATGGCCCCGAAACACTGTCCACGGGGTGTTTGTGAGCGCGGCATAGAGGAACCGACAGTTGACACTCCGGTAGGGACTATAGTATTCGCCAGGCCCGTACGTATTAAAAAGCCTCACTACTACCGTTTCCGTGCCATGTTGTTTGGCCGAGTTGCGGATCTGCATCTCGTTCACCCATTTACTCATGGCGTAATCATTCATCTGTTTGAGCTCGTTTTCATCCATGACGCTCTCGATCATTAAGTCAGGCCAATCGCCGTATACCTCGGAAGACGAGAAGTGGATTAACCTGAACCTCAGCCGTTCCTGCAAACGGATTATGTTTTTCGTGCCCACCGCGTTTGATCGCCAGAGTAACTCGTAGAAGTCTTCTCCGTTCCATCGACCGAACTCTGCAGCGCAGTGGTAGACGTAGTCGAATGGCCCCATCAGTTCTAGCACGCGCTCGATCTGGCGAAATTCCCCGACATCGCAGCGAGCGTACATTGGCGCCGCGATATCAGCGCGCACCGAAAACCCGATTTCGTCATGCTGATGCATCAGATCGCACGAGACGACGTAATGGCCACGCTCACGAAGGTGCTTGACCAGTCCGCTGCCGACTGTTCCACATCCTCCCGTCACCAGAATTCGCATACAATTCCTCCCGTCTATGAGTTGAAGTCTTTCCAATGCTTCAGGCGCGTTGAACTTTGCGCTCCGAAGAATGTGCACAGATGGTGCAGAGCAGCCTTCCTTCAGCGAAGGAGGCGAGGGCCTAGGCACATTTCTGGATTAAATCCCACGTAGTTCGCGCCGTTTGCTCCCAATCGTAAAGCAGCGAACGCTCTCTCGCCCTGTAGGACATTTCCCGCAGGCGGTCTGGGTCGTCGATGACCGATACCAGCTTGACCGCTAGTTCGTCCGGCGATGAAGGATCGAAGTAAATTGCGCCATCGCCTCCGAATTCTGGCATCGGTTCGCGACACGACGCCAAAAGCGGCCGGCCGGAAGCGAGCGCTTCCAGCATAATGTTCGGGCAGTTCTCGCACTCTGACGCGAAAATGTTGATCAGCGCATGACGATAGAGCGATGGCAAAGCTTCGTGCGGCACCGGTCCAGTCAACACAACATCATCTTGAAGCCCCAGCCGCTCGATCTCGTCCCTGACCTTGCGCGCGTAGCGCGAACGCTCCGGTCCTGTCAGCACCAGTTTTTCAGAAGTGGGACGTCTCGCCTTCAGCAGCGCGAACGCACGGACGACTTCCAGTTGCGCCTTATACACGTCGAGGATGGACACGTACAAAACGTAATCCCCCGCCGGAAGCCAAGCCGGCCGCGGCTGATGATTCTCGCGAAAAATGGGATTGATGCCGTGCGGAATCACGATTGTCTTTCCCGGCAGCCCGCTTACTTTCTGCTCGATCACTCGCCGCGCAAATTCCGATATGCAAATCACGCGATCCGCCTTCGCCATGCTGCGAGACAACGCACGCTCCAGCAGCCAGTTGCGTACGCGCATGTAGCCCAGGCCATACCGTTGCCGTTGCATCAGGCTGAACGGGATCATGTTCCGGAACATCGTCACCGTTTTGCAGCCCTCTGGAACGCGCCCGCCGATGATTCCACCCGGGCAAAAGAGAACATCTGCATCGAGCTGTTTCAGTAGTTTTGGTAGACAGAGCCATTCCCAGATCGCGCGCATGAATGGATTCTCTACCGGCCACGTCACGTGAATTTTCGTGACGCGCTTTTTACTTAAAGGCAGCGAGAGCGAGTCCGGCGCCAATAGGAAGATTTCGGCTGCGAATCGCTCTGGGAACGATTGCAGCAGATT
>JABDEK010000047.1:31749-31931 GCA_013287135.1 Acidobacteriota bacterium
TAGGTTTGTCCCCCGCCCTGCCGCGCAGAAAGGGCGTTCACAACAATTCTCATAACGCCTTTTGTGCTAAGTCCCATGCTGCAGCCGGCTCGGAATTAATTCTTCATCTGCGCTTGGCAAGCCGTTGACGAAATCCAGAAAGATCAACCCCGCCCACAAAAGTGGATGCGCGCGCCGTTCCC
>JABDEK010000048.1 GCA_013287135.1 Acidobacteriota bacterium
ACGCGCTGCACGCGATGCACGCCGCTTTCATATTTCAGCTTCGAATAAACCTTATTCCCCTGAATCGCGGCTACAATTTCTTTCGTTCCGCCGATCGACGACGCCGAGCTTTCCAGAATTTCCACTTTCCAGTTCTGCGTTTCGGCGTAGCGCGAGTACATGCGGAAAAGTTCGCCCGCAAAAAGCGAAGCTTCATCTCCGCCGGTCCCCGCCCGGATTTCCACGATCACGTTTTTGTCGTCATTGGGATCACGCGGGAGCAACAGGAATTTCAGTTCGCGCTCCACGATTTCGCTGCGTGCTTCGAGCTCGTGCTCTTCATCATGCGCCATTTGCTTCATTTCCGTGTCATCCGTTTCCACCAGCAGTTGCTTGGTGCCTTGCAGTCCTTTCTGAATTTCTTTCCATTCGCGATATTTCGCCACCATCTCCGCCATTTCCGCGTGCGTCTTGGCGAGCTTCTGGAAACGCGCCGAGTCGTTGTGCACTTCGGGCGAGGAAAGCTGTTGCGTCAATTCTTCGTAGCGTGACTCGATGTTATCGAGTTTCTCAAATAGCGTTAAGTTGGCCATGGCCGCGCCTCATAAACAACGGGAATACAAGTTTGCAGATGGAAATCCGGGGAACAGCAGCGCTCCGGTCGGAGCGGGGAGAAAGCGCTAATAAAAGGAAGCGAACATTGCCTTTAATCTGAGTTAAGGATATCCACAATCATCTTCTGAGTCAAACAGCGTCTCTGGAGGAGGCTACCCACCTCCACCAAAACGCTATTTCCGTAGTAATCTCTGGAACATGCGCATCTTCCAAATTTTTGGGATTCTCTCGCTAGTTTCTCTGTGCCTGGTATTCGCGTCACTCACCAGCGCCCAATCCAAGAAAAATCAGCAGCAAATTGCAATAACGCATGTGACAGTCATCAATCCCGGAACATCTTCGGTGCGATCGGATTCCACGGTTGTTATTACCGGCGCTCATATTACCGCCGTTTCCGATTCGGAAAATTTTAAGCTGCCGAGCGGCGCACGTGTCATTGACGGTAGAGGTCGCTACCTAATTCCGGGCCTGTGGGACATGCACGTGCATTCCGCTTTCGGCGACTGGTTCCCCGGTGGTCGCGACATCATTTTGCCGCTCTTCATTGCCAACGGCGTCACTGGGGTTCGCGACATGGGTGGAGACGTCCCCGTCCTCCTAGCCTGGCGCAAGCAACTCGCCGAAGGCGAGATCATTGGTCCGCGCATGATCATCTCTGGTCCCATGCTCGATGGATATCTTCCGGATGGCAAAAGTTTGCGCTTCCCCAGCTCGATCCCAGTTACAACACCGGCAAGCGCGGTCGCCGCGGTCGATTCGCTGAAAGCCCAAGGCGTGGATTTTATCAAGGTGCAATCGGAACTTTCCGACGACGCCTACCACGCGGCAGCCACGGAGGCGCACAAACAAGGCTTGCCGTTCGTCGGCCATGTGCCGGACAGAGTTCGTCTGGAAGAAACCATCGCGGCAGGGCAGAAAAGTATCGAACACTTGATGGGAATCTTCGAAGCCTGCTCCGGGCAGGAAGACAAATTTATCAGCGGCAAAGGTGACTTGAAGCTAATGCTCTCGTCTCACGACGAGCAGAAGTGCAACGCGCTAATTGTCTTGCTTGCGAAAAGCCAAACGTGGCAAGTCCCCACATTAGTCTGGCAGCGCGGCGGCACTTTCCTGGATCAGCGCGATCTGAAACACCAGCCGCTCGACAAATACGTTCCGCCCTACTGGCGCGAGGTAACCTGGCGTCGCTTCACCGACGAGATGATGCCGGACCTTCTGAAAGATCCGCTCGCGCTGCGTCGGGAATATTTTGCGCGCAATTTACAAATGGTGGGAGCCATGCATCGCGCCGGCGTGCCGTTCATGGCCGGCACGGATACCGCTCCGGGCGTTTACATCATGCCGGGATTTAGCTTGCACGACGAACTCGCTAATTTTGTTGAAGCCGGATTCACTCCGATGGAGGCGTTGCAGGTTGCCACCAGCAATCCAGCCAAATTTTTGGAAGCTGAGAGCAGCTTCGGATCCATAGTGCCGGGCAAGACCGCCGATCTCGTTCTGCTCAACGCGAACCCGCTTGAAGATATCCGCAACACGCAAAAGATCACTGCGGTAATTGCAAATGGCCGGTTTTTCGATCGCGCTGCCCTGGATCACATCCTGAAACAGGTCGAAGCTTCCGCAAAGCAACAAAAGTAAAAGCGATCAATCGCGGTCGCCCCTTTTCTGCAATCGCTTCGTGTACTACGATACGACCCTATTCATGACTGCCGGTAACCCAACAACAAAGAATCACGCTGACGAAATGCTCTGGGGCTTCTGGTATCCCGCGCTGCGCAGCGAACAAGTGCGCGGACGCAAGCTTGTGCGCGCAATGCTGCTCGACGTCCCGCTTGTACTCGGCCGCGATTCCGCCGGAAAAGCTTTTGCGCTGCGTGACATTTGCCCTCACCGCGCCTTCCCTCTCTCCTTTGGCCAATGCGACGGCAAAACGGTTGAATGCGCCTACCACGGCTGGCGCTTTGAAGCACATACCGGACAATGCCAGGCCATCCCCTCACTCACCGCAGATTCAAAATTAAAATGCGAGCGCATTTACGCCGGCAGTTTTCCATGCGAAGAGCGCGACGGCTATATCTGGTGCTTCATGAATAACCTCGAAGGTCGAGCGTCGGAAAACCCGCCGCCACCCGCGCCAGAGCTGCCCACATTCAGTCCGAGCTATGAAGTGGCTCATCTTTGGGCTGACTTACCGTGCGGCGTCGATCAAGCCATCATTGGGTTGATGGACCCTGCTCATGGCCCCTTCGTGCATCAAGCCTGGTGGTGGCGCAGCCGCCACAGCATCCGCGAAAAACAAAAACAATTCGAGCCCATACCGAACGGCTTCCGCATGAGCCCGCACGCGCCCTCCGCAAACAGCGCGCCCTATAAAATCCTGAAGCTCCTCACCGGCGAGCCTGCCACCACCATGATCGATTTCGTCCTTCCAAACCAGCGCTTCGAACAGATTCGCGCCGGCCGCTACTGGCTCTCCAGCCGCACGACAGTCACGCCGATTCGCAGCGATCTCTGCCGATTGGATTTCTGCGCCAGCTGGAACATTCTTACTTGGTTCCCGGTTGTTTCCTTCATCATTCACGTTTTCGGACCGCGATTTATTCGCCAGGACACCGAAGTGATCGAAAAGCAAGCGCTAGGATTGAAATACGAGGACCGCATGATGCTGGTCGATGACGCGGACCGCCAAGCGCGCTGGTATTTCGAATTGAAAGCCGCCTATCTGGAATCGCGTCGCACCGGCGCCCCGGTAAAGAATCCGCTGGAAGGCTCAGTTACGCTGCGCTGGCGCTCGTAGAAAAAACGTGTCAGTAAAATCCAAATCCTGTTTAAGAGAGCTTGGGCATTTAGCGAAGTTGTCCAAGTTCGAAGGTCGTTTCCACCCCTTGTTCGTCCGGTGTGTGAACCTTCACGGCTACATCATCGTAAGAATCGATCTTGTCCATGTCGTATCGCAATTCGATAATCGCTCCAGAAATCTGGTAGATGTTCGAAACAGCATCGGAATAAAGCAAATACACTTGTGTCGATTGCGCGGAAATTTCCTTCTTTCCTTGAATCAGCTGTATCTGAAAGTCTCGTTCGAAATTTGGCATGGGCACTCCCGGCGCTGTTGGGTTCCAAGGAGGAGGGCCAGGATACGTATCGGTCAAGTCCACGCCCACTCGGACGATGAACGGAAAATCTTTGCCTGCAAATCCTTTTTCCGCACCTTGAACATCTTTGTTCATATCCGTTTGGCCGAGCTGCACTATCTGCGTATAAGGCGTCTCCACAGTAATCACCGCCACATGTGGTCCGCTTTTCGGCATCGGCAAAGAGTGTTTATAGCGCGCCAGAAATTCGGTGGTTATCTCGTCATTTCGACTTCCCAGCATGTAAGCGGCGCGAATCGAAGTGGAAGAAAGCGGGTATTCGAAAGCAAACGCAGGCAGCGCAACCGCGGCAACAACTAATAACAGGGAGAGCCCGAAACGCTGGGTGGGTTCCATGGTGGCCTCCTGAGGCTACTTACATTGACGTACAGGGACGGTTTCCGGGCGCAACAAGCCTAGCGGGGCATGCTGATCAGGAAAGGATAATGTTCTGCGGCACCCATGAAGAAAAGCATTGGGAAGGAAAGCCAGAAACCGACGCGCGATGCGAGAAAACTCCAGCGTGCTAAACGCCCGGCTTGTGGCGGCATAGGCGTGCCTTGCTCTGCGCTCGCACGTGTCCATTCAATCATCCGCTTCTGCACCCGCCAAACCACGCCCCAGGCATTCAACAACATTAGAAGCCCCAGCCCTCCGCCGACACTTATACAGAGATGCGCGTTCGAAACGTCCGCTCCGCCATTCCGGTCCAGAACCATCCAGGAAGCCGCAATTACGACAATCGAAATCCCAATCGTGCGCACCCAAGGATTATCCAAAATCCCTTCGTGCGGAAGTTGCAGCGGATAGATCAGCGCGTAAGCCACCAGCCAGACCACAACCCACCAGCCGAACCATTTCAATGTGAGCGCCGCGTCTTCCGCGTTGTGCGCATCCACACTAAGCAGATGAAAGTAGTAACGAACGCCCACCACCACCGTGATCATCGCAGACCATCGGAACCAAGCCATCGCGCGCGACATCATCACCGGATAAATTTTGGCGCGTACGGGCGCTTCAAGCTGCTTCATCGTTGAAAAGCCAACCAGATTGAAAAAATAGAGCAGTCCAATCCATATGATTCCGAAAATGAGGTGCAGCCAGCGCAGGACAATAAGTTCGGCCGCACCGCCTCCCACTGGAAACGAAAAATGCGGCGTGAGGAGATGAAGGATCGTTGTAAGCGTCGAGAAACTCACTAAGAACTCCGTCGAGCCAAATTCAGTGGTTACGCTACAGGAAATTCGCGCAGCAAGTCAATCGCGCCCCAGGCTTGAACCTCTCTCTCAACCGCTCAGTCGCCCCAGCGCCCAGCGCGCGTGTTCAGCAATCACTGCGTCATCGTTGTCGGCAAGACGTTCGAGCAAGCCGATCACGCGTTGATGCCCATTCGAACCACGCTCGATGCCGGAATTCCCAAGCGTCACGCACGCATTGCGAACCATCCCCCGCCACTTCGCTCGCTTCACCGCACTCCCGCGAAAAATTGCGCTAAACTCCTCCTGCGTCAACGCCGCGAGCCTTTCCAGTTCTGGCGCAAACAAATATTCTTTCGGTTTTCCGTCGCCACAGTCGCTTTTTGGCGGAAGCCCTCTCGGTTGAAATGCCGCGAGCTGCGTTACCGGTGACTTGCGATTCCACGGACACACATCCTGGCAAATATCGCACCCGATAACCGCGCGTCCCATCGACGGTCGCAGCTTCTCCGGAATCGCTCCACGCAATTCGATCGTTAAGTACGAAACACACCGCGTGGCGTCAAGAACGTAAGGCTCAGGAAACGCCTGCGTGGGACAAGCATCCAAGCACAACCGGCAATTTCCGCAAAGGTCTGGCGCCGGCGGTTCACCAGACGGCACGGAAGGCGCCAGATCCAAAGTCGTAATGATTACACCGAGAAATAGCCAGGATCCAATTCCCTCATTAATTAAACACGTATTCTTGGCCAGCCAGCCAAGCCCCGCGTACTTCGCCGCAATCCGTTCAATGATCGGCCCCGTATCCACGTACGCGCGCGCCTCAAACGGCTGGGCGAATTGCTCGCGCATAGCCGTAATGACAGTCTTGAGTTTTTCACGAAGCACGTCATGATAATCGTCGCCCCACGCATAGCGCGAAATCCACCCGCGCGGCGTATCGTCACCGCCACTAACAGGCACCTCTGTTGAGTAGGGAAGAGCCGAATTGTAATTTACCGCCACCACGATCAAACTTCGTGCCCCATCCAACACCAGACGCGGGTCCGCCCGCCGCGAGTCGCGCAGATAATTCAACTCCCCGGCGTACCCTCGCGCCAACCATTCCGGCAAATGCGACAGCTCGTCAAATTTTCCGTTGGAGGAATCGTTCGGGGGTTTCTGTGAACCCGGTAGCTCTGTTGGAATCGGCGCAATGCCACATAAATCGAACCCAACCACTCGCGCCTGCTCACAAACCCATCGAGTTTTTTCAGCGCTATTCATGGACTAATGTTTCATTATCGGCCCATTAACATACCGCCGGAGAGCGACTTTCATCCATTGGCCTATCCGTCCTGCGACTGCTACAATGCCCGCCATGGCAGATTGGCGCCAAATTCAGGCCCGCATTCGCAAAGCCAAAAATAGTCCAGACGCTCACGCCAAACTCTCCGAGCTTTACCAGCGCACGCGCGATGCCATGGTTGCCTGGGAACTGGCCTTGATCCAGGAAAAAGCTGAGCTCAAAGATGACGCTATAAAGTGGTACACCATCGCCGCCGAACGCTTCCGTCGAGCCGAGTGGAAGAAGAAAGCCGAGGAAGCTTTGACTAGGCTGGGTGTCGTGCTCCCCGTTGCGAACGATATGGCCATGAACGCGGAAGGTAGCGCGGAAGAGCCACGCCTTATTTCTGCTTCAGGGCTCCCTGAAGAAAAAACGGACCCGTTGGCCCTCGGGGAAATTTCCGAGTCGGCTGATGAAGCACAACCATCGAATACCAAAGAGGCCACGCCAGCCGGCACACCTGAATCCGGCGACGCAGAAAAAAAGAAGCGCCGTCGTGGACGCCGCGGCGGCCGAGGACGGCGGCGCAAAGGCGCGGCCCCCGTGTCGGGCCTTCCTTCACAAGCGTTCGCTGACTCGGCGCCATCGCAATCCGCAACGCCGCAACAATCGCGGCCGCCCGCGCAAGCAAGGCAACAATCTTCCAGGGCGCATTCCACTCGAACTGAATCTTTCGAACGCGCGCCGAACCCTTCCGCGCCGCAGCCTAGTTCCTTTGAAACTCCTGAGCCGCGAGCAGAGCAAGCTGCGCCAATGCTCCCATCCGAGCGCACCGCGCACGGACGCGCCGGCGACCCGGCACTGGCCTCGCGCATGTCACATCTCGAATCGATGCTGCGTCGCCTGGTAGCAAGTCCGCTGCATCGTCTCGACACAGAAGAAGCTCCCGCCGGTCCCGGCGTATTTCTCCTCTCCGATTCAGATCAGATCACTTCTTATTATGTGGAAGCCTGCCAGACACTCCGAGTGGGTGTTGGAAACCTGGCCCGTGGTTTGCGTGGCAGTGCCGGCAAATCCACGCGCGGTACCCGCACATCATTCGACAGCGGTCTGAAGACCAAGCTTGCCGAGCATTTGGGAATCACCGAAGCGAAAGTTTCTCAGTATCTGAAGGATCACTGCGTAGTCCGCTGGATTCAACTCGACGACGACGCCCCGCACCTGGCCCATTTCGCCATCGGCGTCTTGCGCACCCCCCTCAACCTCGACTAATTCTAGGGCGCAGCAGATTGATCGCGCAGGAGCAGCGCCAACCCTTGCGTCAATACTAGCGATCGTAGACACATCCGCGATCAACAATCCCCACGGGCGCCGTCCGCGCTTTAGAATGTAAGGTGCAAAGCGAATTGCAGGAATCGCGGACTGCCAATCGTATGCTGCTCCACGCCCAATTTACCTGAAGGCGGACAAGCGTATGCATTCGCCGGTGGTCCCACACACGGCGTAAGCCCAGTTGTACCTGGGGTATAAATAGGTGGGTTTGAGAAGAACGGATTAAACTCAACATCGTTGCTCGGCACGTCAAAGCTCGGATGATTGAAAATATTAAACGCTTGGGCGTCGAATCTCAATCCGAACCGCTCGGTAATCTGGAATTGCTTGAATATGCTGAAATCCCATCGGCTTTGAAACGGACTGCGGAATATATTGCGCCCGCCCGATGCGTAACCGGTCTCATAATAATCGCAGCCGGAAGCGTCGCATGGCGGCACACCATTCGTTCCTGGCGTGAACGGTGCCGGGATGCCGAACGCGGCGGCATTCAGCAACACAGGGGCATTGCTCCCACTACCTGCGGTAACGCCGTGTAGGATTGGGTTTGTCGCGGTAGCACCCACTCCGCCAACAGGAACGATGGGGTTGGTGATTGCGTCTTGGCCACCGCCCCAGAAAATACTGGCAGCTCCTCCGCTGAAATCAATCACGCTGTATGGCTGGCCGCTTTGATAGACCGTGATGCCGTTAACCCCCCATCCGTTCGCGAGTTGTTTTTTGAATCCTGTCGCATCGGCAATGGTCGGAAACTCATAATGGTAACTGACTGTCAAGACGTGCGTACGGTCGAAGTCGGAGTTTGCGTATGACGAGTGCGGGTTGTTAGGGTCGTTGCCGCTGAAAAATAGCCCCAGTCCGCTCTGCTCGTCGAGTGTGTGCGAATAGGTGTACGAACCGGTGACCAACAGTCCGTGGCTGAACCGTTTATTCACGCTGAATTGCAAAGCATTGTAATTGGAGATGCCGACGGATTTGTTGAAATCCGAATTTGGATCGTACCCGAGGAATGGCGCGCGCAGAGCCGCATTGCCCGTACCGAAGCCGTCCACTAGCGTGCTAATTGGCTCCAAATCGGTCGCGTTGTATCCGTAGGAATAGATCTGTTCGTTTGGACCGCCGGCGAGAACTGGGTGCTGCGGAGTGGCGATCACCGCTTGGTTGAATGGGAGCGGGATCAATTCGTGTACGCCGTGATTGCCGACGTATCCCAGGCTAATTACAACGGTATTTATCGGCTGCCATTGGAGATCAAGTGTCCAGTTCTCCGAGTACGGCAACGTATTCTTCGGATCATAGCCCCCGAAAAACAAAGGACCGCAGCCCGTTTGTCCCGTGTTATTGCAGAAGGTTGTGGTGTTCGCGATTAATTGTGCGGCATTCGGCACCAAAGATTGGACAGCAGACAGGTTTTGAGGAGGCGGCGGAGGAGGTGTTGTCCCGAATGGCGTGGCGAAGGTCGCAGCAGCGGGGGAATAAAATGGCACCACGAACGGTTCTTCGACCGTGACACCAAACGGGCCGCTGATTCCGCCGCCAGCCGGCGGAGAGAGTTCCGTGAAAAATTCTCCTCGGTCATAGTAAATTCCAAAGCCCGCGCGGACTACGAAATTCTTCAAAGAGTCAGGGCTGTACACAATTCCGATACGGGGAGCAAAACCCCATTGGCGCCCCGTTAGGGTTGAATCGCTAACACCTTTTGTCCCGAAAGTCTTGTTATTCCCAGCCACAACCAAGCCGATTTCAGGAGGTCCCGAGCAACCGGCGCTTGTGCTGAAACAATCCCCTGCGGCGTTATAAGCATAGTCTTGCGCGTAGAAATTGCTCAGCATGCCATTCTTTTCGTAGAGTGGGCCATCCCAATCCCACCGCAGGCCAACATCCACAGTGAGGTTCTTCAGTATCTTGATATCATCTTGAACGTAGGTACCGACCTGCTTGGCCCGGTAATAGCGGTTGCTCGCGCCATTCAGGACTTGGCTCACATCCTGCCCGCCGCACGACACGCTGGGGTTATTGGGTCCGCATATCTGCCCTTGTAAGAAACCCGGAAAATCGAAAAACGTCACGCGGGCCACTTCATTATTCTTGTTGATGATATTTAGCTGGGTGTAATCGAAGTTAATTCCCGTGGAAATGGTATGTCGGCCATGCACCCAGGTCAGGCTACTGGCCCATTCAAAATTATTTTGGAAGGCACCGGCATTTGCGAAGTTGTTCTCCGGACCAATCGAAAGCGGATTGCCTATATTGAAGTTGCCCTGAAAGCCGGGGTGACCGTCCGCGTCCTTAATATTTATTTGGGGAAAATTCTTGAGCCCGAAAATATTCATATTCACGTCGGCAGGCGTCAAGAATTGGCTCGTCGTCGCAAACGCTCTCTGACGCATAAACCCGAATCGTTGCTCCCAGCTCAAGTTGGGCGTGAGGGTCGTAGTATTGACGAGAGAAATCGTCTGGTTCCCAGCATTTAGAGTCTGAGGGAATCCCAGAAGTGTGCTGTTTCCAAATGGAGTGGTGTTGGGATCGTGCTGAAAGTAATACTTCGCAGTAAAACGATCTTTGGTATTGAAATTGTAATCGATATTTCCGTTTATCTGGTCAGCAACAAACAGGGAGCCGGGACCGTGGATCACCGCATCAGCGCTATTGTTGGATTGCAGAACCGTTGCGTTTGGAGCAGCATCCGGAATGAAAAACGCGCCATTTGGCGCTTTGGCTTGCATGATTGCAAGAGCTTGGGGTGTGATTGAGTTCGGGTCGAAGCACGTAGGTGGGCATGACGGCAGAAAGTCTTTATCTACGACGGTTGCGAGACCCTGAGCGGTGCGGTCGCTCGTAAGGTCCGGCGGGACAGCGACAAAAGACGTCCCCAGAAGTTGATCGGCTACGCGCGCTCCTTGATACGATGCAAAGAAGAACAACTTGTCCTTTTTGATAGGACCGCCGACGTATCCGCCAAACACATTACGGTTCAGATGCGGGCGAGCCTGTTGGCTATTGTTAAAGAACCACTGATTGGCGTCGAAGGCAGAGGATTGGTAATACTCGTAAATCCCGCCGTGATAATCGTTGGTACCTGACTTTGTTTGAAGTGCGATGTGCGCGCCGCTAGTCGCGCCTTGCGATGCATCGTACATCGCGGAATTGACGCTAATTTCCTGAATCGTTTCCGGTGGAGGAGTGGGGAGCGCTTGGCCGATGGCACCGTAAACCGACGTGCTCGTTTGAATTTCCCCGCCCGGATTGCTGCTGCTATTGCCGTTTTCTCCAATGTTTACCGCCACCCGGCTGGACGGAACTTGGCTTGTCGACTTTCCGTTGAATATGTTGTTGGCGTTCATGCCATTCAGGGTGAAACTGTTGCTTGTATCGCGTTGTCCGTTAGCCCAGATCGCTTGATTACCGAAACCGGCGTTACTGCCGGAAGTGTTAAGAAGATCCGCATTGACGCCGGGGCTCAAGATCGCGAGCTGGGTGAAGCTCCCCGTTCCAAGCGGGAGATTTTCGATTATCTGAGTCCCCAGAACGTATCCGGTAGTCGTGTCAGTTTCATTGAGCAAGGGCGTTGCGTTGACAGTGACCTGCGTGGAGACTTCACCCGGCTGCAAACGAACAGCGATCGTCGCAGTGCGATCGCCCTGTACAAGAATTTGGGGATACGACGCCTGCTTGAATCCTTGCTTAGAAAAAGTCACTTCATAAGTCCCGATCGGGAGACCGGCGATGCTGAATGAGCCGTCGCCTTTCGATTCGGCTGTCACTTCCAGGTTCGTTGCAGTGTTACGCGCTTTAATGGAAACACCTTGTACAACGCCCCCGCTGCTATCGGCTACTTCGCCGTCAATCGAACCGAGTGTTTGTTGCGCATAGGAAGGAACTGCCAAGAACGCCAAAAAAATCAGAAACGTCACTGCGTACAGCACCCACTTTTGACTCTTCATCCTACGCCCCCAGGACATATTTCACCCTCGTCGACGCCTTGTAAACCGAATCCGCATCGAGTGTCAAGATGAACTCCAATGGACGACAGTGGAAAATTTCTATTAAACCGAAAGGATTCTGTAGTTTCTATATGTACGGAATAAAAATGAATTCTTAAAACCAGGTTACATCGCTTGCCGAATCCCCTGTCTAAACTGGTCATATAAACTGAGAGCGAACCGCCGATAAATGTAAGACCCACTCCGGAGCGTCTTCCAATTTGCCGCTAAATTGCCCAATAGCGTGGTACGCGGGCTCCCGTTGACTGGGCCCCTCGCGCCATTCAACCCGCGAATTGCGCCTTTGGATGCACCACCCTAGACCTTCCCTTCCATTCCGGGCAAACTTTGGTAGGGTAACAAGTTACGGGTGTGGCTCACTCGTTGGGGTCATAGGGCATCACGGGGTTTCGCCACTTATAAGAATAATCGTGCATCAAAAGGAAAGGTGGAGGATTATGCCGAAAACAGTAGGCAATCAACTTTGGAAATCGTTCGATTGGGCGCTGTGCAAAACAGCGGGGGTAACCTTCGATACGATTCAATTTTTCAATAAGTACCGCCCGAATCCTTCCTTCATTCCCAAGTGGTCTGATAAGCCGATGCTGAAATCATGGGAGAAGTCCAAGCCCACGCTCGGCTGGCCACGCACCACCGACTCACTGTGTCCTTCCTGCGTTCACGAAGCGCGCGAAGCAATCATGAACGGCACGAAAGACTGGACCGACCTCGTCCACGAAAAGGTCGGCGAGATTAAAGCCCAAATCATCGAACGCGACGGCCAAGTTTGGATGGTGAAAGAATGCCCCACCCACGGCAAGTGCGAAGACTTGATGGCCGCCGATTCCAAGTTCCTCGAATGGATCGAAAAGAATTTCCCCGGCCGCGATATTCCCGCTCATAACGACGAAGACATGCATCGCCACGGCTCCAGCACCATTCGCCACGGCCGCGGCTCGGTACTCACCGTTGACCTGACAAACCGCTGCAACATGATGTGCGACCCTTGCTTCATGGATGCCAACCAGGTCGGCTACGTCCACGAACTGAACTGGGAAGAAATTCAGGAAATCCTGGAGAACGCCACCAAGATCAAGCCGCGCCGCCAAATGTCTGTACAGTTTTCCGGCGGCGAACCGACCATGCATCCGCGCTTCCTCGACGCCGTTCGCTTCGCCCGCAAAGTTGGCTACAACAGCGTGCAGGCTGCAACAAACGGAATCGAGTTCGCGAAAAGCAAGGAATTCTGTGCTCAAGCTTTCGAAGCAGGACTGCGTTATGCCTACCTGCAGTTCGATGGCATCGGTAACGATGCCAACAGCCATCGCCAGGTCGGCAATCTGTTCGACGTGAAGCTCCGCGCCATCGAAAACATGCACGCGGCTGGCATCGACATCGTACTGGTCACCACCATCGTCAACAACGTGAACAACGACCAGGTTGGCCCCATCGTGAAGTTCGCCATGGAAAACCCCAAGAAAATCTCCTTCGTTTCGTTCCAACCCGTTTCCTTCACCGGGCGCGACGAAGAAATCACTCCCGAACGTCGCCTGCGCCAGCGCTATACGCTGTCTCACTTAGCGCAGGACGTCAGCAAGCAAGTCGGAAGAATCGAGCCTACTCGCGACTGGTTCCCGATATCGCTAATCAGCCCGTTCTCTGATTTTGCTGACTTGGCACACGGCCCCGATGCCATGTGGGGACAAATGAGCTGCGGTTGCCACCCGAATTGCGGCGTGGGAACTGCGGTGATGATCAACAAGGAAAACAAGGAATGGGCGCCGGTTCCAAAATTCTTGAACGTCCCGGGTCTCGTCACTGATATCAGCAAGGTCACAGACGCTTCGCGCGGCAAGAAATTTTCCGCTTACATGGCCGCCATGGCGCTGCTGAAGAATTATCGTCCGTTCCAGGCCCCGCCAAGTTTGCGTCTCAAGGATCTCTGGAAGAAGTTTGATAAGACTTTCGGTGTACGTGGTCAGGACAAGGCTGAAGAGGTTTACGGTAAAGTCGGTCCGGATCGCACCTTGGACGACTCCATGAAGCGCCGTCAGGATCCCTGGAATTTCCTCTTCCTCGCGGGCATGTGGTTCCAGGATTTGTTCAACTACGACTTCCGCCGCACAGAAATGTGCATCATCCCCTATGCCACGCAACAGGGTGAAATTTCCTTCTGCGCTTACAACACCGGCATCGGCTGGCGCAAAATTATCGAGAACATGTACAAGAATGCGACCGTCGCTCAGTGGTACAAGGAGCACGGCAAGCACGAAATTTTCGCCAAGGGCAAGAAGGTTGACCTCCAGAACTACGAGCACACCCTTCGCATCGACGAAGATGATGCGGCGCGCGTGCGTCACCTGGAGCACGACATTCCTCTGACCGCGGCCGAAGAAGACCGCGCTCGCCGTCGCAAGGCCAACGAGGAAGCTGCCAAGGTTCGCCGTATCTACGAAGAGCTCGTGCTGAAGAAGTCCACCGAAACCGTGGTCCAGATCGGCTCGATTCAGCAGATCCAAATGGCAGTTCCAGGCGCAACCGTCAAGCCGGTACAGATTGTCGGCGCCAATAGCAACGGTCACACCAACGGAAACGGTCACAAGAATGGAAACGCCGCCAATGTCGAAAAGACGAATGCCGAAGAGGCTGCCGTCGCCGGCGACTAAGTTTCTCTAATCCCTGGCAGATTTGCCCAACAGCCCCGGCTCCGGCCGGGGCTGTTTTTTTGCGGATGTGAAATCCTTTCCATTTCGGCTCTGCTTCGCTTCGCCCGAAATCCTCGGCCTCACGGCACGCGCCCGCGGTTGCCAGTAAGCCTTCCCCCAAAATCGTGGCCGAAATCCTAATCACGCTTCAAACGCTGCGAAAATAGCCAAGGCAATAGTTCCGGTTCGCTGAACGCGGCATCCCACACCGCGTGGCCAATTCCGGGGTATTCCGTATACTTCGGCGTCCCTCCCGCCTGTTTCAAAGAAGCCACCCACGCGCGAGCGACCTCCACATTTAGGACTGGATCAGCTTGCCCGTGAAAAATCCACACCGGTACTTTCGCCACACGCGGAATCATCGACGCATCCCCGTACCCGCACAACGCAATGGCACCGGCAAACTTACCCTGGGCCATAGCTAGCATCGACCAAACACCTTCGCCACCCATCGATTGCCCAGCCACGTACACTCGCTCCGGATCGATGCCGTATTCCTTTTCCACCGCGTCAAGAATTTCCAGCGCAAGACGACTTGAAACTGGAGGCGTATTCGCGTGTGGCCGCGCCCACCCCTTCGTGATGTCCACCTGCGGAGCCAGCACAAACGCGTGATACGTGCCCTCATTTTCAGCCGTAGTCCAAACGTGCGAACCGAGGAAATTGCTGCCCGAAATCTGCTTCAGATTATCTGACTCGCGTCCACCCGCGTCGTGCAGCCACAAAACAACCGGATGTTTTTTCGTCGCGTCGTATCCCGGCGGCACAAACAAACGGTACTGCATCGTCTCGCCAGTTGAACTGCGGTACGACCGCGCAAAAAATCCCTCGCCCGGCGATTCTTTTGCTTGCGCCTTCGCGAGGGCTGCCGTCAGAAGTAAAGAAATCGCAGCAAGGACGAAGCCCGATCGAACGAACATGCCTCCAGATTACCTTCTCGCGCGGCATTGCACATCGGAAAGGTTTAAATGTAGCGCCGCGGCCTTCAGCGCGGCAGCTTTTGACGAGTCCGCGCTGACTACAAATTCTGCCTAATGTTAGCCTGTAACCCTTTGAAAAGAGGACGGGTCCCGAAAACTCAACGCGAATATTTCTTGGCGTAATCCGGAGGCTCCAGCCCCGCCTTCAACCGCGGATCAGCAATCGGCGCCGCAGGCACGGTCGAAAGCGGCACCACACCAGCCCAAATCGGCAATTCATAATCTTCTGCGTCATCTTTCGGCGGACCTTTGCGAATCTTCGCGGAAACTTCAGCTAGCGGCAACGCCAGCACAGCCGTAGCCTTCCGCTCAGCTTCCGTCGGCAGCCTCACATCATTCCAGCGCCCCCGTACGATGTGTTCGGTCAACGCTTCCAGCGCCTTAATTTTCTCCTCAGGATCGGTAACCAGCGTCGCGCGCCCCAACACCACCACCGACCGGTAATTCATCGAGTGATGAAACGCCGAGCGCGCCAGCACCAATCCATCCAGCAGCGTCACCGTCACACAAACTTGAACGCCTTCCGCCAGCGTCCGCAACATTCGGCTAGCCGCCGACCCATGGATGTACAGCGTATCTCCCACGCGCGTGTAGCTCGTAGGAATCACGAAAGGCTGCCCGTCCTCCGAAAATCCCACGTGGCAAATCAATCCTTCATCGAGAATCTTAAAAACAGTCTCGGAATCGTAAGCCCCGCGATCGGGCAAACGCTTCACCTGCGTACGTTGCGTTGGCTGGAATCGGCTCATGCAGCCAGCCTAGGCTCAGGTCCAAAACACCACAAGAGCCAATCTGGCCTCCCCCGATGATGTTTAAGAAAGCCAAGGTGGCCTTGCTGGAGGAATTGTAATCGCTAAAGTTTCGATTTGTTCGCTATTCCAAGCCGGTTCGCTGCCGCGGGGGAGAAACTCAGCCGCACGTTATTTCGGCCTCAGCCTCAACCGGAAAATTTACCGAATTCGCGATGAAGCATTTCGCATGAGCTGCATGATGTAATCCCCGCGCCTTCTCAATATCGGCGCCGGGCGCGAGTGTCACCCGAGGATGCAATACCACTCGCACAAAGCGCCCCGATCCGTCCGCCGTTTCTTCCATCACCCCTTCTGCATGATCGACGTAAGACGTCACAACAATCCCCGCATCCGCGCTCAAATGCAGGTACCACAGCTTGTGGCATGCTGACAACGAAACCACCAACAATTCCTCAGGATTCCAACGCGCCGCATCCCCCCGAAAATTAGGATCAGACGAACCGGGTATCGCCGGCTTCTGCGTCCCCGCCGATATCTCATGCCGCCGTTCGTAATCTCGATACCCGGACGTCCCGCTCCCGGTGTTCCCGGTCCATTCCACGCTGACTTTGTAATGATGTGTCTTACCCATTCCTGCCTCCCGCGAAACCGTTCGCCGGCGTAAGAACAGCCGTCAAGCGGACCAGCCCGTCTTCCAACTTGCAAATATTCAATCTAATCGCTCGCGCGATATATTCGGCCACGTCATCGGGAACCTGTCCCCGTTCGCTTTCAGCGTTCTTCTGCAGAATGGCAATTCCGGGCTCCCGATACGGGCAACTTGATGCCCGCAATCAGTCCCACCTTGAAATCCGAAAGTTGTACTGCATCGGTGGTTCTTTACGATCTCGGACTCTGTGTCCCATTGCGCTCATTGATCTGCAGGGACTCGGACCTTCAGGTCCGGCATACGAATGTCGCGCGAAGCGCGTTCCTTTGCGCTGCCGCTCTCGCAGCATGCATTCGCATATGCCGCGCGCGAACAAGTTTGCGACTCAAGCTAACGCTTGCCGCAAATCCTCTATCAAGTCTTCCGCATCTTCCAACCCCACCGAAAGTCGCACAGTTCCCGGTTCCACACTGGCTGCGCGCAATTCCGCGAGCGACATATTGTAGTGAGACGTATAAATCGGCAGCACCACCAAAGAATCAACTCCGCCCAGACTTGCCGCCAGCAAAAAAATGCGCGCGCGATCGCAGAAACGACGCGCCGCCGTCAGACCGCCTTTCAAATCGAACGCCAGCATCGCTCCGAATCCGCGCATCTGCCGCTTCGCCAAACGGTGATCCGGATGCGACGCCAAGCCCGGATAATGCACTCGCGCAACCTTCGGATGTTTTTCCAGGTATTTTGCCAGTGTCATTGCCGTGGCGCACTGCCGCCGCATGCGTACCTCCAGAGTTTTCATCCCGCGGATCAGCAAAAACGCCGCCTCAGGATCCATCGATGCTCCCAGATAAATAATCATGTGCCGGATTTCTTTGATCAACGCCTCTCTGCCCGCCGCCGCGCCTGCAATCACATCTGAATGCCCCGCCAGATATTTTGTCGCGCTGTGCAGCACTAGATCGAACCCCATCTCGATCGGCTTTTGCAGCACCGGGCTCGCAAAGGTATTGTCGATCAGAGAAATCAAATCCCACTCTTTCGCAAACGCCACCGCTTTGTGCAAATCCACCAGCCGCAATGTCGGATTCGTCGGGGTCTCGATGTAAAGCGCCTTGGTGCGCGGATTCACCAGACGCTCGATGCCCGCCAGGTCTGCCTCCACATGCCGCACCGCGATGCCCATGCGCGGGAACATGTCGCGCATCATGCGGTAGGTCCCGCCGTAAACCTGCCGCGTGGCGATCACTTCATCCCCGGCCTTCAACACCGAGAGCAGCGCGCTTGAAATCGCCGCCATTCCCGAAGCGGCTACTACCGCGTCTTCCGCTCCTTCCAACGCCGCAATCTTTTTTTCGGCAATGGTCAGCGTGGGGTTTCCGTAGCGCGTGTAGATGTAAGCTGGGCTCTTCCCCTCGGCCCAGCGCTTCATTTCTTCCGTGCTGGCAAACGTGAAATTCGCCGTGCGCGCAATTTCTACGCCAACGCTCGCGGCCTTGTGGAACTTGTCTTCACCCACGTGGATGGCAAGCGTCGCGTCGCCGCTCACCTTAATGGTCTTCTTGGTTTTCTTCATAGCCTCGCAGGATTGCGCACCTGCCCGTGAAATCGCAAGCGCCAATTTGGTTCACGCGGGGCCGACTGCCTTCGCTCATCGACGCACACAACGCTTGACACACCTCCGCTATTAGTACATAACTGACACAGTCATGAATGACCTAATATTACTCGCGATCCTAGCGGACGGCCCCCAACATGGTTATGCCCTGAAAAAACGCGCCGGTATGGCTTTAGGCCAGCCCGACATGCACAACAACCTCGTGTACCCGTTGCTGCGCCGCTTTGTATCCCAGAAATGGGTTACCCAACGAAAAACCGCCGGTCAGCGCGGACAGACTCGCCAGGTTTATTCCCTCACACCCTTAGGCCGCGTCGCCCTGTCCGATCGACTTCAGCAATTTGACGACGCGTCTTCCGCCGAGGCCTTCCGCCTACGCATTGGTCTCTTCGAATTACTGGCTCTGCCCGCACGCGAGGAAATCCTCGCAGCACGGGGAAAATATCTGAAAGCTCGCGAACAACGGTTAGCTCTTCTAGAAACCGAAATGGATCTCGGCCGCTACGGAGGCGAAGTTACGAAGTTTATGCGCCAACAAATTCGGGCTGAGCTCGCATGGATCTCGCATCTCCGCCGAATGAATCGAGCATGCTGACTTAGAACTTAAAGGAGAGCTGGCATGAGTATTACGCCGCAACAAATCGTTTACGCCTCATGGTTCCTGTTCGGAATCTATTGGCTCGTTTCTGCCTTCAGTGCGAAAAAAACTCAAAAGAGAGAACCCTCTTGGGAGCGTCTCGGCCACATGATCCTAATGGCCGCAGGCTACATTCTTTTATTTCAGCGTAAGGGCAACTGGGGCCTTCTGAATCAGCGCTTCTTGCCCGAGATTCCTTGGATCGCTTGGCTCGGCGCCGCCATCACTTTCACCGGCATCTTATTGGCCATCTGGGCGCGTTGGAATCTGGGACAAAATTGGAGCGCCGCCGTCACCATCAAACAAGGCCATCAAATCATTCGCACGGGACCTTACGCCCACATTCGCCACCCGATCTACACCGGTATGCTCGTCGCCGTAATTGGATCGGCGCTCACAGCGGGCGAATATCGCGGCCTGCTCGCTTTCGCAATCATTCTGTTCGGCTTTTATCAAAAGGCACGCAAGGAAGAAAAATTCCTCGCCGCCAATTTCGGCGAGCCATTTCTGGAGCACAAGCAGCACACTGGCTTTTTTCTTCCGCGTTTTTCATAAAATAGCTGTCCCAACGTACAGGATTGTTGTCCACAAAGGACTTACAGCGGCATTTCACGCCACTTCACATCCGTTTTGCCTTTCATTCGCTGACGGATACGCCGCAAACCTGCCACAATTCCAAAGCATCCACCTCTTTCGTGTCAAGATGAAGGGAATAGAAGTTCCACCTAGTCGTCGTTCCGTACGAGATTCTCAACGAGGGCGCGCCAATGAAGAGAAACATCTCAAAACTTCCACGATTCGCGGCTTTCCTTATCCTTTCGACCTTTTCTCTTGCAGGCTGCTACTTGCTGCAGCCCACAGGCCCCTGTTTCGGAGTCGGCTGCCCCGCCCACACCGTCGGCCAAGATGGCCAGTACAAAAAAGGCCAAGGCCCGAAATCGCAGCAACCTGCGAATGCCCAGAATAAAGATTTGCATCCCGCGAACGCTCAGAGCGGTCCGCAACCCGCGCCAAAAGAAGGCAACTTGTTCACCAACGCCTGGGCCAAAATTACCAGATCACGCTGACGCAGCTTCGCCTTCCTCTTCTCCCGCGTGATGCGGCTTGTGCGCGGCGATCACTTTTTCCGCAATTTCCGTGGGCACAAAATCGTAGTGTGAAAATTCCATGGAGTAGCTTCCGCGTCCCTGCGTCATCGAAATCAATTCGTTCGCGTAGCTCAGCATTTCCGAAAACGGAACCTGCGCCTTCACCACCACGCTGCTTCCGCGCGTTTCGCTCCCGCTGATTTTTCCGCGGCGCCCGCTCAGATGCCCCATCAAGTCGCCTGAATATTGATCCGGGGCATACACTTCCACATGCATGATTGGTTCCAGCAAAGCTGGCCGCGCTTGCTTCATGGCTTCCTTGAATGCCAGCGACCCCGCAATCTTGAACGCCATGTCGCTCGAGTCCACATCGTGATACTTCCCGTCGTAAAGGCTCACGCGAAAATCGGTGACCGGAAATCCCGCCAGAAATCCGCGCTCCGCTGAATCGCGCACCCCTTTTTCCACCGACGGAATCCAGTTCTTCGGAATCGCCCCGCCGAAAACATCGTCCACAAACTCAATTCCCTTCCCCCGCGGAAGCGGTTCCATCTTGATGCGGCATAATCCAAACTGCCCGTGCCCGCCCGTTTGCTTTTTGTGTTTTCCTTCCGCGTCCGCTTTCCCGCGAATCGTTTCGCGGTACGGAACCTTGGGCGGATGTAGCTTCAATTCCACGTGGTAGCGTTTGCGCAATTTCGCCACCACCACCTCGATATGCTGCTGTCCCGCGCCGCTCAGCAAAAATTCCTTCGTTTGCGGGTCGCGCGCAAAACGCAACGCCAGATCCTCCTCCAGAATTTTGTGAATGGCTACACCGATGCGGTCCTCATCCGCGCGCGTCTTCGTTTCCACCGCGAATGTGATGGAAGGTTCCGGAATCCGCGCGGGTGGATAGAAAATCGGCGCACTCTTTTCGCCCATGGTTTCGCCCGTGGTGGTGTCCTTCAGTTTCGCCACCGTGCCCACATCACCGGCATGAAGTTCGGTCACTGCCGTTGCCGTCTTCCCCTGCATCACCTGGACATGCTGCAAACGCTCTTGCGTGCTGCGATTGAAATTCGCCAACGTGGCATCGTTCTTCAACACGCCGGACATAACTTTGAAATAGGTGATGCGACCCGCAAAAGGATCCGCCAGCGTTTTGAAAACGAAAACCGAAAGCGGCTCGGAATCCGCAATCTTGCGCTCCACAGTATCGCCCTTGTGGTCCGGCGTTTTGTGCCCCGCCACTTTCCCGCGCCCCGCCGGCGAGGGTAAAATCTCCGCCATAAAATCCAGAATTGCGTCGCTCCCCACGTTATGTAGCGCCGAACTCAGCAAAATAGGAAAGATTCTCTTGGCCACAACCGCTTCCCGTAGACCTTTTTTCAGGTCGTCAACGGGCAGCGTTCCCTCATCGAAAAATTCCTGCATCAACGCGTCGTCGCCCTCCGCAACCATCTCCACGAGCGCTTCATGCGCCATCTTGGCTTCTTCCGCAAGGTCCGCGGGAATTTCTTCGATCTTCGCTTTCCCGTCGCCATCCAGCGCGTACAAAAGCGCCTTCATCGCGATCAAATCCACCACGCCTTTGAACGACTTCTCCTGCCCGATCGGCAATTGAATGGGTATGGCCCCGCGCCCAAACACCTGTTGCACCGAGCCCAGCGCCCGTTCGAAACTGGCCAGCTCGCGGTCCATCCAGTTCAGCACAAACGCGCGCGGCTGGTCGTACTCCGTCGCGTAATCCCAGACTCTTTCCGTGCACACCTGCACGCCTGCCGCCGCGTCCACCAGAATCAAACAAGCGTCTGTCGCGATCAACGAAGATTTCGTCTCATTGATAAAAGTGGAATAACCCGGCGTATCGAGGAAATTTATTTTCACTTTTTCCGGCTGACCTGGCGCTTGCCATTCCGCAAACGCTAAACCAGTATTGATCGAAATTTTCCGCGCGATTTCTTCTTCATCCCAGTCGGTGACGGTCGACCCCTCCGCCACTTTGCCCAGTCGCGGTGTCATCCCCGCGGTGAACAGCAACGACGAGACGAGCTGGGTTTTGCCCGTGTCGCCGTGGCCTACAATGCCAACGTTTCGTATCCATTCGGTGTTATACGATTTCATAATTCACCTCACATAAAAGGATCCATCTGTGGAAAAAACTTCCGGACAGGCATTTCGTGGCGGATTATTGCGAAGAGCTGTTTCGAGTTGTAAGAAAGGACCAACATCACGGCGCCGTCCCCGACGGCTACGCGCATGACCCTGCGGAACCGGGATGCTAGCACACGCTGCGCTTCGGGTTCAATACCCCGTCCTGCTCAACATACCCCGTCCTGCTCAAAACTCGCTGCTCGGGTGTACAATGTCCCCGTTCCCAGGTCGAACTAGACACTCAACTTCGGTCCGATTTCCTGGAGTTGCGGCAAAAAGGAAACATTTTCGGTTTTGCCTCGTCTTACTTTCAGAGTTTTGTGTTCCCGGCTCTCGCGTCGAAGCAGATGACAAAGCAAAAGGAGAAACCAATGAATCACGAACAAGCAGCCTTTACCGCACACATGTTTACCGACGGCCTCGAACGAGAATATGAGATCACCAGAAAAGTTCTCGCAGCCGTTCCGGAAGGCAAGAAAGACTATCGCCCGGACGCCAATGCCCGCACCGCATTCGCCCTCGCTTCCCATATCGCCAGCTCGGATGTTTGGTTCCTGCACGGCATCGAGAAGGGCGAACTTATCCCCGAGGAGGACAAGCAGTTTCGAAGCGTTGCGGAAATCGTGGCCTATTACGAAAGAGAATTCCCGGCCGCTCTAAAAAGGGTAAAAGCGCTCCCGCCTGAGAAGCTCGCCAAAATTATTCCCGCATTTGGTTTCTTCGAATTGCCCGCAGCGGCCTATCTCGCATTCCTCAACAATCACTGCATCCATCATCGCGGACAGCTCGCCGCCTATCTCCGCCCAATGGGCTCCAAAGTCCCCAACATTTACGGAGGCAGCTTCGACGAACCCATGCAAATGCCCGCCACCGCTAGCTAAAATTCTACTGACGCCTGGGGCGAGCCCCCTCTCGCCCCGGACGTTAGCTTTGGTGTCCCGCCTTAAGATAATCGTTGTAAGAATGTCTCGCCCAACCCAAGTAATGCGGATCCGTGCGATTTGCGTCGTCTACCGCTTTAAGCATCTCAGGAAGCAGTTCGCCGTAATCCGGTGTGCGAAGCCCAATCACCCATCTTCGCGAGATTGCGATCGTCTATTCCTTGCTAAGCTTTCGCCAGAAATTTCCCACTCGCCGTCCGGACTTTTTCCACCATTTGCTCGGCGCTTTCTCCAGGTCTACTCAATTCGTAGAGCATCCGCGTGAGCATCTTCTGCGCGTAGACTGGCCCAATTCCTGGAAGCGCATCTAGTTCGTCCTTTGTCGCTGAATTGATATCAGCTTGTCCGCTTGCGCAACCCCTGAATTCAGCATTGCCACAGGATGGGCCGGAGTCGAATTGAATGAAAAATCTGGACGAGCTGAAGCTGACGCGACCAGCACCAGCAATAAGGCAGCTAGAAGGGGAAGGGCTCGTACGCTCGATCTTGGCTTCATTTATGATCTCCTTTTCGCGAGTTGCCCGATCCTTCTATTAAGCGCTGGGCAACCTTACTCATACCTCAAACACCTCGTTTAAACGGGTGTTTCCCGCACGAAATTAAGGTTTAACCCGTATTCCACACTGATCACCGTCGTGCTCAAATAACGACCGAAAAAGCGTTCTAATTGGTGGCGAAATGAAAAAACGAATATTAATAGTTGACGACCATCCTCAAGTCGTCGATTCGCTCTGCAAGACCTTCAGCGATCACGACTATTTCGAGGTTTGTGGCCAAGCCTCCACCGGTCAGGATGCCGTAGAGAAGGCCCGAATCCTTTATCCGCATCTGGTGATCCTGGATTTAGCCATTCCCGAGATGAACGGCCTGAAGACAGCCAATGCCATATCAAAAATCCTGCCAGATACGCCCATCATTCTCTTCACGCTATACGCCCAGAACATCAAAGACTCCAATATGGATGTCTCTGCCATCACCCGAATTGTTGCAAAAGGCGAGCTGGACACTTTAATGGCAAACGCCGAAGACCTGGTTCCCGCCGCTTAACGCCCGATTCGACTGCTCGCAGGCGTCAAGGGTTTGCGGGTGCCACATCCTTCGTTTTTGTAAAGAGTGCGGGTTTAATTCTCCGCCGCAGAGGTTTCACGGAAGAATCTCGCTATACATGAGCCCAATCAGCGTGTACGGCCACCACTCTTTCTGCTCGTATCTCTCCACGGACTAAGCACCGTATAACGCGGCGTGGCCGTCACATTTTCTTTGCTCGCCGCCAAAAGCTTCCTCCGCATCAACCACTTCACCGCCGCCTGTGCAGAGCTTTTTGAAACTCCAATCGATTCTGCAAGCGCCTGGTAACTGATCTGAACCGCCCCATCTCTCCGCCCCTCTTCCGCAGCCAGCCATAAATACACCAGAAAACTCACCGGTTTCCTGTCGTGTCCCACCAAGTCCCGCATCAACACGTTCGTAACGTAGTCATCGATGTTCGTCATAGCTATACCAATGGTTAGTATAGGAATAGTTGCCTGATTGCAACCCGAATTTCTAAAAGCTATGCTCCGCTCGGGGTCAGAAAGGTTTCAATGTAGCGCCGCGGTCTTCAGCGCGGCGGCCTTTCATAGCGGCGGCATCCCATTCGCTGCCTGCAGATCGCCTCAACAACTTAACGGAGGATTTCTAAAATGATCCGAGGACTAAAATTCGTAAGCATCCCCGTTCGCAATCAAGACGCTTCTCTAAAATTCTTTACAGAAAAACTCGGTTTCAAAGTCGGCACAGATCAGCCATTCAGTGACAAGCAGCGCTGGATCGAACTCTTGATTCCCGGCGCGGAAACCGGCCTCGTCCTTTTCACCCCGGACGGCCACGAAAATCGCATCGGCGATTTTCAGCCAATCTCGTTTTGGTGTGACGACGTTTTCGCCACCGCCAAGATCATGAAGTCGAAAGGCGTGGAGTTTGCCGCCGACCCCAAAACGGAATCCTGGGGAACCTCAGCGATCTTCAAGGATGTCGACGGCAATAAGTTTGTTCTAAGCAGCAAGTAACGGAAAGCCGCACGGTGGTTAGAGGAAGCTGTTGTTTCCAGCGTCAGCAAATTAAGCGTCGCTCGGAAGTTCGCCTTCCGACCTCGCGATCACTGTGCAAGCCAAACAATTTCCAATCACGTTCACTGCCGTCCGGGCCATATCCATCAGCGCATCGATACCCAGAATCACGAAAATCGGCTCGGTCGGCAGATGGAACATCGACGCAGTCGCCATCAATACCACCAGCGTCGCGCGCGGCACTCCCGCCACGCCTTTGCTCGTCAGCATCAATGCAAAAACCATCGAGAGTTGTTGTCCCCACGACATGTGCATCCCCGCCGCCTGTGCCACAAATATCGACGCCACCGCCAAATAAACCGACGACCCCGCCATGTTGAAGCTGTATCCCGCGGGAATAACGAACGCCACAATCCTTCGTGGCACGCCAAACGCTTCCATGTCCTCCATCGCGCGCGGCAGCGCCGCCTCGGAAGTGCTCGTTGCGAACGCAATCGTAGCCGGCTCGGCCACTGCCCGAAGAAATCGTGCCAGCGGAATCCGCGCAAGGATCGCGATGGGAAGCAGCACTACCAAAACGAACGCAATCAGCGCAACGTACCCTGTGAGCAGCAATTTCCCCAGCGGCAGCAAAACACCAATGCCCATGTGTCCCACCGTGTAGGCCACTGCCGCGCCCACGCCAATCGGGGCGAAATACATCACCAGATTCGTGAACGAAAACATCGTCGCGCTCAGCGACTCGCAAAACTTTAACATTGGCTCGCGTTTCGTCTCCGGCAACAACGCCAGCGCAATTCCAAAAAGCAGCGCAAATACCGCAACCTGCAGGATTTGATTCTCAGCAATCGATTTCGCAATATTCTCCGGAAAAATATGCAGCAGAAAATCGTCCCAACGCATCGGTGCCGCATTCTGTGCCAGCGCAACTTCCGGCGTGACTGGCAGCGTCAGCCCTTCGCCTGCGCGGCTGATATCAATCGCTCCCACGCCAATGAAAAGCGCCAGCGTGGTCACAACCTCGAAAAAGATCAGGCTTTTCAGTCCAATGCGTCCAACGCTGCGCAGATTTCCGTGTCCCGCGATCCCCGTTACCAGCACGCCCAATATCAGCGGCGCAACAATCACTTTGATCAAACGCAGAAAGATGTCGCTCAGTACGCGCAAATGTTCAGCGATCTGCGGCCGGTCCAGCCCAATTTCTCCGCCAAGCAACATCGAGAAAAAAATCCAGTAGGTGAGTGACCGCCCCCGCAATCCCGCCGTCGCAATCGCCAGAAGACCAACCCAGCGCAGCACGGTAATCCACAGTTGAGGCCCCAGCACAATCGCCAACCCCGCGCCCAACAGAAACAATAAAACTCCCACAACAGGGACCGCGCGCCAGGCCGCCGAACCTTCTTTGATGGTCAAATCCTTTTTAGCTGTCTCATTCATCTCAATTTTTCTAAACGCAATCGTTCACCGCGGGCGTCATCACATTTCCCCTACGTCATATTCAACCTTCAGCAAATCTTGTTGAGCATCCAACTCATCTGCTAAGGTGGCAACGATGCCACCAATCAAAAATCTGGAATGCCCGCGTTGCGATTCCACTTTCTCCGCCGAGCGCCCGCAAACTCTCTGCACCAAATGCCAAGGCGCGCTTTACGTCCGTTACGATCTTCGCCCGCTCCACGGTCTCGCCGTCCGCGACGCCGCTATACCACAACAAGCAGCCTGCCCCTGGTCCGGCATGTGGCGCTACCACGCCGTCCTTCCCTCCGTTGACCCCGTCACACTAGGAGAAGGCTGGACCCCCATGCTTCGCAGCCGTCGCCATCCCGGAATTTTTCTCAAAGAAGAAGGCGCCAATCCCACCGGCACCTTCAAAGCGCGCGGACTCGCACTCGCCGTCACCATGGCTCGTCATTACGGTCTGAAAAAATTGGTGATCCCTTCTGCTGGAAACGCAGCCGGCGCTCTCGCAGCCTACGCTGCCGCTGCTGGTCTCGAAGCCCACATCTTCATGCCGCAAGACGTCCCCTTCGCCAATTACGTCGAGGCCGTAGCCTATGGTGCCAACGTCACCTTGGTCAACGGCCTAATTTCAGATTGCGGTCGCATGGTCACCGAGCGAAAAGAGAAAGAAGGTTGGTTCGACATCTCCACTTTGAAGGAACCTTTCCGCGTGGAAGGCAAGAAAACCATGGGTTACGAAATCGTGGAACAACTCGGCTGGAAATATCCCGACGCCGTGATTTTCCCCGCAGGCGGTGGCGTAGGGCTGATTGGCATGTGGAAAGCCTTCGCGGAATTGGAAGAACTAGGCTGGGTCGCTCTCGGCCAGCGCCCAAAAATGATCGCTGTGCAATCTTCCGGCTGCGCCCCGGTGGTTCGCGCCTTCGAAAACAAATCCAGCGCAACAGACCCCTGGCAGAACGCTGAAACTTTCGCTGCCGGCTTGCGCGTCCCCAAACCATACGGCGATTACATCATGCTCGAAATCTTGCGCGACTCCGCAGGCATAGCGGTCGCCGTCCCCGATGATCAAATATTAGATTCGCTAAAAGATTGGGCGCGGAATGAAGGAATTTTTCTTTCGCCCGAAGGCGCCGCAGCCACCGCCGCCTACAAAAATCTAATCGCAAGAGGTTCTCTGAAGCCCGAAGACCGCGTCGTAGTATTCAACACTGGCGCCGGCCTGAAATACACCGACGTCACAGCCCAAGCCATGAATATTACTCGGCCAGGTATCCCTGGATAACCACCGTATCGACGTATCAAGTTTCGATTTCTAGATGATTAATTCTTCGGCCAAGCATCAAACAGATTCGTAGCGTCCACCGATCCCAGCCCCGTCGCCAAGTCGTATCCCACCGTTGCTTTGTACGCAGGCTCCGCTTTTGAATCCGACGACGACAACTCCCCGATGATGGACCCGCCTTCCGCGCCAAAGCAGTCGTAAAATTCTCCTCCCGGGCCCTGGCCGCACGGAATGATCATGTCTCCCTGCGTCAGATCGTGAAACACGCAGTCTTTGTTCGGCAGCTCGCCATCCGTACGGCTGGCATTGCACGCCGCAGCGCCTTGCTGTTTGAACTGCGCCGCCGCCAGCGCGTAATAAGCGTAATTAGTGTTTCCCTGCGGGCCATACAATTTCTCGAAACGAGCTTCCGTCTACGGCGCGCGCTTCAACGCGAGCAGCATGTGCTCCATTTGCAGTTCGTCAGCGACAGGCCCGCGATCGCTCCCTGCGTCCATCGTCGAAGCCGGCGTGTTGCCCTCCAGCGTCACCAGCACTCCTTCGTTCACCGGCGCGGTAATCGCGGGTTTTGCATCCTGCGCCAGAGCCGCCGCCGGCCAAACCGCGAGGCACACCAAACAAAGTATCCAGTTATAGAAATTTTCCTTAACGCTAGCCTTTAGCCCGGCGGAAATTCTTTTGCGCATACGCATGTTTGTACCCTCGGTATCCCCGCGGAGGATTCCAAATGTCGTCTCAGTGGTTTCGTTTTAGCGAGAGCTGGGTCGCAGAACGCTGCGCAGCATCGTATGCGCCCAAGCATCTTCGGTCAAGACCGCGAATGGACCGCGAATGGCCTTGTTTTTCAAGCGCACCGCGCTTGCCCCGTTACGAGGTGGAACAGGTTGGGACTACTCTGCACAAAAGCTTCGAATTTATGACCTTTATTGACCATCGCGAACCAGTGTCCGTCGGTCGCGACCATGGTGATTGATTTGGCTTCAGAACGAGCAAGACCCTATTCAGCGTGTAACGGGATTCTTCCATGAGATTGCGAAGGTTGTCTTGGCTATCACTTCGGCAAGCAGCGCGCTGAATTCCTGAAAAACACTCGCCTAGGGACCGCAGTTGGAAAACCGCGAATGTCTCTGCTCGGAAGTCGGGTTGCTGTGTAGCGACTTAGCACTGGCAGTACAAGCGGTATGTGAGTGCAGCAACGGGCGCTGTAAAACTACTTGGGGACCGTAGCTTCCTTTTCCGCTTCAATCTTTACATCCACCTGCGCCCCTGGCTTCAACCCCACCTTCTTCCCCTTTTCATCTTGCAAAGTATTCTCCACCCGAATCTCGCGATAAAGATGGTCGGCGCCTTCCACCGCAATCTGCGCCTTCTCCGGCGCAATCGTGTTGGCAGGTATGATCTTTTCCACTGTTCCCGGAAGCGTCACGGCCGGTTTTTTCGACTCTGTAGCCTCTGGCATTAGCCCTCCTGTACAAACTTTAGGGCAAGGGTCCTTCTAGCCTAAAGAGGTCGAGCAGAGCCGTCAAGCACAAAGGAAACTCGCATCTAATCAAAGTTCAGCAGGTAAGTTTTGGGAAGAGCTCGGTTTTTCGTAGCGCCGGCATCTTGCCGGCTCTTTGCCCTGCCTTTGGACGAGATGTTGTCATCCGACAGAGGCTGCAGTATGGCCGACGAGGGACCTGCTGTTGCCATGCCCTTAATGTACCTCACCTCTAGAGGTGAGGCTAATGCAATCGAGTTCGAGAACCTCAGCCGACACTTCAAAGTTTCCCGAGAAGTCTTCTTCGAACTTTAATCCTTTGTCTTAATTCCTTTCCTTTACGATCTAACCGGAACTCTGCCGTGCACGGACGCCTGAGAGACCTGCTATTGGCGTTATATCTGACGCGAACCTAAATCAGAAGGAGAGGATTTGCGCCGTAGTACTAACCCGTCCACACACAGGTCCTTGAATTCCTTCAAACTGCGTGCTACCGTCGCTCGTGATTAAAATAGAACAGCATCGGACGCTTCTCTCAAACCCAAAAATATCTGTGCCGCTCGAACCTCCCCAGGCTCACTTTTTGCTCCGATCGTCGACGCAAATTCGTACGTGGTCTAGACCAATTCTAACCGGCACAGCGCCACATACAGAATTCACTGCAACTTACTCAAAACAAAGGATGGAAAAATTTCTACTCGGGGCCAGAACAGCTATTAGAGATAAATCAAAAAATCAAGAATTCTTCGGAAACTCGAAATTAAATCGCCAAATTCGGGAATTAAAACGCGCTGTAACTCACAGAAAACAATCAGCCGTGAACTGCTCAAATCGCCAAGAAATTCAAAAACGCTCGCACGCGTTTTTCGTGCCCGCCTATTTGTCTGCATCCTGGCAGGATTTCCCAGAATGAAAATTATCGTCGCGGACAAAATCAGCGAGCGCGGCATCGAGCTCCTCCGGGAATCCGGCTGGCTAGTTGTTCTCCCCCCGGCCGGAGCACTTCCCACCGAGGTCGCCGACGCCGACGGCCTCATCGTCCGCAGCGCCACCCGCGTCACCGCCGAACTCCTCGACAAAGCCGAACGCCTCCGCGTGGTAGGCCGTGCCGGAGTTGGCGTCGATAACGTGGACATGGACGCTGCCACTCACCGCGGCGTTCTGGTCATGAACACTCCCGGAGGCAACGCCGTCAGCGTCGCCGAACACACTTTCGCGCTGATGCTGGCCCTAGCGCGCTCTGTGCCGCAATCCAACGCCGCCATCCAAGCCGGCCGCTGGGAAAAATCTTCCACCGGCATGGAATTGCGCGGCAAGACGCTCGGCCTCGTCGGCCTCGGCCGCGTAGGCACCGAAGTAGCCCGCCGCGCTCGCGCTCTCGAAATGAAAGTTCTGGCTTACGACCCTTACGTCACCCAAGCCGCCGCACGTGAACTCGACGTCGAGCTGATTCCCCTCGAAGATTTGCTCCGACGCTCCGACGTGGTCTCGCTGCACACCGCCCTCAGTCCCGCCACGGAAAAAATAATCAACCCAGAGACTCTTGCAAAAATGAAACGTGGCGCGCGCCTGATCAATTGCGCTCGCGGCGAATTAATCGACGAAGCCGCGCTAGCCGAAGCTTTGCGCGCCGGTCACCTAGCTGGTGCTGCGGTCGACACTTTTGCGCAGGAGCCACCGAAAAATTCTCCCCTCATCGGCTTGCCAAACTTAATCGCCACTCCCCACATCGCCGGCTCCACAGCCGAAGCCCAGGAAGAAGTGGGAACGCTGATCGCGCAGCAAGTTCGCGACTATCTCAGCGAAGGCCTGATTCGCAACGCCGTAAATATGCCCGCACTTTCCGCTGAGCAATACCGCCTCTTGCGCCCTTACCTCGAACTAGGCGAACGACTCGGCGCTCTCGTCGCGCAAGCCGCGCCTTCGGCCAGCTTCAGCCGCATCCGAATTCGTTACGCAGGAGAGCCTGCCGAACTCGGCTCGCACGTAATACGCAGCGCCGTCCTGATCGGCCTGCTGAACAGCGTTCTGGACGAAAAAGTGAATCTGGTGAACGCCTCGCAAGCCGCCGCCGCGCGCGGATTAATCGTGGAAGAAACCACTCGCCGCCGCGAACGCGGCTTTCCCAATACTGTCGAGGTCTCTGCCGCTAATAACGGAGGAGCTGAACTCGCCGTGGAGGGCACCGTGATTCAAGACGGCTCGCCGCGAATTCTGTCGCTCGATGGAATCTCGCTGGAAGCTCCGCTAGAAGGCACTCTGTTGATGACTCGGAACCGTGACGTCCCCGGCGTAATCGGAATGATCGGAACATCACTGGGAAATCTTGGCGTGAATATTGCCACTTTCGCGCTCGGTCGCCGCAGTCCGGTTCACGGCGCCGAAGCCGTCGCGCTCGTACGCCTCGACGGTAAGGTCGATCCTGCAATCCTGAAACACATCCGCGCTATTCCATCCATCACCGAAGCGCGACTCATCCATCTCCCTGAATCACCAATAGATCGGCCGCAGCAACGCAAATAATCGG
>JABDEK010000049.1 GCA_013287135.1 Acidobacteriota bacterium
CCTGGGCGTAGTTCGGATCCTTCGCAATAGCCTGGTTGAAATAATCGACAGCTGTTTTCAAGCTATCTGCGGTTCGCTTATTCCAAAAGTAGCGTCCCTTAAGATAAGCCTCATAGGCTTCTGGATTCACTACCTTCGCGCTTTTGAGCACAGCTTGTTCCTGCGGACTTAAACTGATCCGAATCTGCTCCGCAATGGAGCGGGCCACCTGATTTTGCAGCGCCAAGGTATCGCGCACATCACCTTCGTAGCTGGCAGCCCACAGGTGCTTATCAGCATTAGCTTGGATCAACTGCGCAGTGATTCGAACTCGGTCGCCGGAACGCAAGACGGTGCCCTCCACCACGGCGTCAACGTCAAGCTCTCGGGCAATCTGTGGGAGGGACTTGCCCGCGTGTTTGTAGGGCATGACCGAGGTCCGGGAAATTACACGCAATGCGCCGATCTGCGAGAGATCGGTGATTAACTCGTCGGTCATACCGTCTGCGAAATAATCCTGCGACGCATCCGCGGAGAGGCTTTCCAACGGAAGCACTGCCAAAGACCGAATATTGGGAGACGGGGAGTTTCTGAAGTGAAACTTCCAAGCGGCGAATGCCGCGATCAGAACGAGCAGCACGGGAACTAATATTTTCCACGCGAGTGATGGCAAGTGATCTTTCCGCGTGTCCGATTCCACAGGGAGACTCGGGCGAGTTCCCGCAGCCGGATGAACGCGAGCTACCAGTTCTGAGCGGATCGGTACCCCATGGGCCGATTTGACTTCGGCAAGAAAGCGGTAGCCACGCCGAGCAACGGTTTCCACAAAGCGGGGACTCTCGGCGGAATCGCCTAGGGCATCACGAATTTTATTGATCGCTTTATTAAGCCCGTGGTCGAAATCCACGAAGGTGTTCGCCGGCCAAAGTTTCTTTTGAAGGTCTCCGCGAGTTACGACCTCGCCGGAGTTTTCTACAAGCATCGTCAGGACTTGGAAGGGCTGTTCCTGCAGCCGTACCAATAGGCCGTGCTTGCGCAATTCGCCGGAGCGAAGATCCAGCTCGAAAACTCCAAAGCGGAGCCGACCGGCAACCTGTTGGTTTTCTGACATGGCGAGCCAGCGTGGGTAAAAGGGAGTGTACCACCAGGCAACATTCATGAGAACACGACGGGGGATGAATTCCTGTAAGGCATGTCGTAAGAGGAGTTTAACAAGGGAGGTCTATTCCAGCGCGAAAGAATCGGTCGTCCATTGTCTCGATTACAAGTGCCCACCATAGTGACGCCTCGAGCGGACGTTGTTTCCGCTCGCCGGAGGCTTCGATGCTTGAGCACGGTTATACTCCAAATTTTGAGCAGGCCGTTTTACCCCACCTTGACGCGGCCTACAACCTAGCGCGCTGGCTAATGCGAAATGAGCAAGATGCCCAGGACGCGGTCCAGGAGGCCTACCTTCGAGCTTTCCGATTCTTTCCCGGTTTCCGCGGGGGCGATGCGCGTGCTTGGCTCATGAAAATTGTCCGCAACACTTGCTACACGTGCTTGCATGCAAACCGGCCGAACCAGGATGCGACGGAATTTGATGAGACCCTTCTCGCGCCTGATTCTCAGGCGCCCAATCCTGAACAAGTAGCGCTTCAGAATGATAGCGACATTTCAGTGCGCAAGGCGGTCGAGGGTCTTCCGGCGAATTTTCGGGAAGTCCTAATTCTGCGTGAGATCGAGGGAATGTCCTACAGAGAGATCGCCGAGATTACGGGTATGCCTACAGGCACGGTGATGTCGAGCTTGTCGCGTGCTCGCGGTCGGCTCCGTCTAGCTCTGACCGGTCTTGTGAATCGCAATCCAATGACGAGTTCACGGCGAACGCCAGTTTTTAGCGCGTAGTCCACGGCCAGAGTGTCGAAATCGCGGTTATTCCAGGGGGTGTGTGGTGCGCTCAAACGTAATGAAATATCCGCCAAGCAGCAGTCCGCTGTGGGTTGTCGGTCTCGACTTAGTCGGACACACTACTTTTTTTCTGGGCCGAGAAATCTTGCGGAATAAGTTCGCGCGGTCTTGCGGCCTGTACGGTCGAGGGTGTAAACGGCGAATTTGGCGCTCTTTACATCTAGGCTTGCCTCAAAATTGTAAAAAGTCTCCCCCACAATCTAGACACGAATTTGACATCGCTGTGGCAAAAAGCGATGGCAAGCGCAGTCACTATCGTTTCGGGTCCGGATCAGGCCATAGCGGCTGAACGCGACCAGAATCGATTTCAAAACAAGGAGAAACAAATGAAGCAATCGGAATCGCAAGTTCGAAACAACCGTCGCTCGTTTTTGAAAAAAAGCGCGTTGGCGGCAGGTGCAGCAACGATGGGAGCGGGCCTATTGACCCGTGGAATATCAACCTTTGCTCAATCTACAGGGAGCAGCAGTGGTTCTCTTTCCGCAGGTGACATTGCAATTCTTCGATTCCTAGCCGCAGCCGAGCTGATCGAAAGCGATCTTTGGACACAGTACGCGGAGTTGGGTGGCATCGGTGATAATCCGCCCATTGAGGTAGCCCCCAACCAGCAGTTGAACAATTATCAGATCGCCTTGTCGAATCTGGATGGCGACGGCCCGCAATACATCACCAGCAACTGGATCGATGAACTAAGCCATGCAGCTTTTCTCAACGGATATCTGGAGTCCAAAGGCGCAGACCCGGTCAACTTCGATGAGTTCCAAACACTGCAAGGCAGCCGAGCGACAGGGGCTCAGAATATCGGACGCCTCACCAATTTAATGCAGCTCAATGTCGACACCAGTTGGTTCATCCGTTATCGAAGCGCGACAAACCCTGACTTTGGCGCAACGTTCCCACCAGCCCTCACTCTGGATAACGTTACCGCCATTCCCCGGAACAACAACGATTTCGAGGGCGCCCCTAATCCAAATTTTCCGGGTAACGACCACATCCAGGCGATCGCGAACGTGGCGGCTTTTCATTTCGGATACATCGAGCAAGGTGGCTCGAGTCTGTATGCCGCGTTGGGCCAGAAAATCAGCAGTCTGGAAGTGTTGAAGATCGCCTTTGGCATCGGCGGAGACGAGGTCGCGCACTTTCTGGAATGGGTCGATTTTTCAGGCAATGCGGTGCAAGCTCCAGTGGCCCCATTTACCGACAAAATATCCGGTCTGAAATTTCCTAATTTTTTCAACCCTCTCAATCCATTAATCCAGCCCAGCCTGATCTTTCCCGTGCCGTGCGAATTCATCAACGCGAAGTTGCCCCATTGCGCAGTGATTCGACCGAGCGATGACAGATTTGGAGGCGCCGTGGCTACCATTGCTTCGTTCACAGCGGATGGGCTATTCGTCGGCCAGTCACCGAAATTCTTCCAGACAGTGAAGCAGCTGGCGGAAGAAGCGGACGCTGCTACGCGTTCAGTGTAGAATACGCGTGTTCTCGCCCGAACCGGAAGTTTAGCCAACTCTTTGTGTTGAAGCCTAGCGGCGGGAATGAATAATCCCTACTTGGAGTGAGGGATTATTCATCCGCCGCGGATTTGCCACGAACCACGCAACAGGAAGGACCAGAAAACACCGCAAGCTGTCTGCTTGGATGCCTGCCGAATATTCCTTTACAAAAGGAATCGTGCGGAACAGTCGCATAGCTTTTCGTCGCACTCGTGCATTCGTTTTCATAGACAAACCTCAGAATTAGCCAGCTGCCGGTGCCTCAGGAATAAAAGCTCACTCGCTTTGGTCACCTAAACAGGAGCTCAATGTCCTCGACCGGCGAATCGTCGGCTGACGGGACCTTGTGGGCCTTCAGAACGAGGAGGAACAAGGTATGCCGCGCTACAAAGCAAAGTTGAAGGCTCAAAAACCTCTCTGTGCCGGTACCACTGCTTTCTTTTTCGAGAAACCCGAGGAGTTCGAATTCCAGCCCGGACAGTTCTTCAATTTTACTCTTCTGAAACCGGGCGGCACGGATTTGGACGGCAACACCCGTGCTCTCTCTATCGCCAGCGCGCCGCATGAACGGAATCTGATGGTGGCCATGCGCGTGCGTGCCACCGCGTTCAAACGGACTCTCAATTCGTTACCGACCGGCAGCGAACTTCTTTTGGAGGGCCCGTACGGCAGGATGACTCTTGCGCGTAATACCACGCGGCCCGCGGTGCTTCTGGCCGGGGGGATCGGTATCACGCCGTTTCGCAGCTTCGTATGGAGCGAGGCAGAATTATTTTCCTCTCGCCGAATTCTGCTCTTCTATTCCATCCGGGTCCCTGAGGAAGCAGCCTTCCTGGAAGAATTGCAAGAAATGGAGCAATACAATCCCTGCTACAAGCTCATCTGCACTATTACACAACCTGAAAAAGCGAAAAGGCCCTGGCACGGAGAAACCGGGCGAATAACGATCGAAATGCTATCCAAATGGATTCCAGATCTGAAAGTTCCAATCTATTACATCGCTGGTCCTCCCGACATGGTTGATGGCGTGCGTCAGATGCTCATCAGTTTAGGGATTGCTGAGGGAGATATCCGCGCTGAGGAATTCTACGGATACGAATGAGTTTTTCCATCCGTGTTCAGAATACGGCCCGCAAACAAATTCCTGTGTACTCGATCACAAGCAATTCGTAAAAAGTTCGCAATTAATTCGGAGACGAGATGAACATCGATAACGAATTATCTGCTTCGCGGTCTGAATTAGCTCTTCAGGACTTGCTGATAGATGTGGCGGCCGCCGTAGATGCCACCGGATTCCACAGAATCTCGAACATCTTTAGTGGACCTAACAGAGACCTTGGTCGAGTGCCAGACGTGTTCAACGGCGGGAATAATCTGCAGAGAGCAGCGGTCTGGAACGATGAACGCATTTGACGATGGAAGGAGAAGAAAATGAAAGTCGTCGCTAACAAGTCAGTTGTAAGAAATAAAGCAACCGCTGCGGCTGCGCTTCTCGCCGGGCTGGCGGCAATCTCGCCCAACGCCGGCGCAAAACACCGAGCTGCCCCGTCCACCTCGGAACCGGCGTCTGTTATCGCACACTTGCCGCTTCCGGGGATCACAGTGCATCAATTGGAACTGCAGCAAAATGGCAACAAACAGTATTTGTACATCGAGGAACTCTCCAAAAACGGTTTCGCGATTGTGGATGTCACAAAACCGGGCCAACCGGATGTCATCAAAAGTGAGGCCTGGCCCAACGATGCATCCGCGGGAAAATTGCAACTGGTTTCGGGACGGCTGGCTTTAGCCGAAGCGCCAGATACCAGGACGGAAACTGTTCTTCGCACCGAGACTCTAAAGGTGCTGGATCTAAGTGATCCGGCGAATCCACGAACAATCCTAACTTTCGCTGGGGTAACGAGCACTCTCGCCGATGATGTGCACAATTTGGTTTACATCACCAACAGCGAGGGGCTGTGGATCTTGAAGCATCAGCCGGATCAGGCGTTTACTTCGGCGATCCGCCCATGTTCTTCCGAAGATGCCTCCAACGAATTAGCAAGCTGTCGCTAATCCATGATAGAGCTGCAGCACCGCTTGAATAGAGCTGCATGCTGTTGCGAAAAAGGGTCTCGGCCTCAAACTAAGCTGGGACTCTTTCGCTTTCAACGTGTGCGCGGGACGCCATGCGCAAATGGAAGGGCTAGCATGAAAGGATTCCTCGGTACCTGGGCCAGCCTTGATGCGGACCTGAACCTCCTGATCCAAATTGCAATGGGCCTCGCACTACTCGCCGGCACCTTCTTAGCACGGGCGAAACATTATCGCGCGCATGGCGTTTGCCAAACTGTAGTGCTGATCTTAAACCTTCCCATGATTGCTCTTGTGATGTGGCCGTCTCTTCATATGCGAGTACTGCCAAAACTCCCGAGGCATTTCGGGAAACGATACTACGCGGTTGCCTTAGCCCACGGCGTTTTGGGGGCTATAGCGGAACTTCTCGGGCTCTACATTCTTCTAGTCGCCGGCGCCAACATCCTTCCTCATTCTTGGTGTTTTCAGCGTTGGAAGTTATGGATGCGTATTGAGCTGGCCCTCTGGTGGGTGGTCTTATTCTCAGGGATGGGAACCTATTACACCTGGTACGTAACGCCTCGGTTGCACTGAAAATTCCGGCTTACGTATTCCTCCGGGGACGAGACAATTTCCTCTTTTCAGAATCAATCGAAAGCAATTCTGGTGGAATAAACGCGAGAGCGACGCGGTTTGGAAGAGTGTGAAGGATTTGAAACAGCGATCGGACCAGCATATTGATACCGCGCCGGCTATCGACCTGGGCGACACGGAAATCTCATCGATTGTTTCGGCGGGAGGCGGGAAATACGTGGGAGTTTTGAAAGAGATTCCGAACAAAATGGAATCAGTTGTCCTTTTCAATTCGCCGCGGACAAGAACAACACTGGGCATTCGGATTTCGAGTTTGACCGTGGACGCCGTGCGCAAGCACCTCGCTGAATCCGATGCAGCATTGCAGAGGCAGACGCAAAATGACAAAGGCGACCGGAGCGGGCATCGTTCTCGGATACAGATTCCGCGACTCATTTTGCTTCCATATCCGTTTGGCGGAATTGTTGGGAGCAGAAATGCCCAGACTGATTGAACTGCTGAAGATTTTTCACGGTGAAATTATAAGCGTCTCCGAACCGAGGTTCGCCGGCAAGATCCGCTAACTTGTTGGAGTGACTTGCTCCGCGCAAATTTGCTTCGCACTGCCGGTCATAGAAAGCAGACCAAGGATGGCTTTTCGGGAATAAAGCGAAGCGAGCGGATGTCTACATCTTCGAGGAGACAATAGATGAATGCTCGGAAAACGCTTTACGTTCTTGGTTTATTGCTTGCGGTCATTATTACGATTCCGATAGTGCATGCAGACGACTGGAATCAGACGACCCGGTTCACGTTCAGCCAGCCCGTCCAGATTCCAGGGCAAGTGCTGCCAGCGGGGACGTATCGGTTCCAGCTAGCCAACACCGACAATCGTCACTTGGTCCAGATTTTCCGCGAAGATCGGACTCTGGTTGCGACGCTCTATTCGGTTCCGCGAATGCGCGATGGGCGAGGCGCCGAGGTTGCGATCACGCTCGCGAATCGTGGAAAGACGCAGCCTCAGGCCATCGTGGCTTGGTTCTTTGCCGGTGAAGCAGAAGGCCATGAGTTCGTGTACCCAAAACAGGAAAGGCAAGAACTTGCTCATTCCACTCGCATGACATTTGCGAGCGGAGACTAGTTTCTGTGAATCTCCAATCACAACGCGCCAGCGATGCCATATGGCGCCGCAGTCGGCGCAATCAGGAAGTTCGATGAGGAAGTTTGTGGCACATGCTTTAGTGCTCGTCTTGGCTGCTGTTGGGGTGTGGCTCAGCGTAGTTTTTCTCTATCTAAGACCAGCGCGTGCAGGCGACGGTAGCGCCCAAGTCATACAAGTCACCGCCAAGAAGTACGAGTATTCGTCCGCGCCCATTCACGTGAAGCGGGGAGCAAAAATTGAACTCAAGATCACCGCGATTGACCATGACCATGGTTTCTCGATTTTTCCGGTCCCCGACGGCGCCAATTCGAACGGTCCCGCCGGGCTGGTATTCACTTCGCCACAGGAGTGTTGGCAACTGAAGAAGGGCGAAACAACGACGATTGAATTTCTGGCGCAAACTGTCGGTACGTACTCATTCAAGTGCTGCCACGTCTGTGGACTTGGGCATCGAGGCATGAAAGGTCAGCTAGTTGTGGATCAGTAGCGTTTTTCCGTGAATATTTCCGACGTAGGCTCTTAGCATTGTTCTTCCAGCGTCCCCATCCGTCACCGGGGCAGAGCACCCCTGCTCGAAACAGCCTGCCCCGGCCCCCTCTCAGTGAGTCTTCTGGGCCGGGGCACCGACCACGCGGTTATCTCCGCACAAACAGCCGAACAATAGTCTCAATTCGGAATCTAGCCTGGGTTACAACATGGTCATCGCGGAGCGCGACGGCATGTGTCTACGCGCTGTCTCTGATCTAACTACTGACGCGCTTCAGCAGTTCGCGCAGCTTATAGAAAAATAAAGATTCATCTTTCACGAACTTATTTCGCTCAAAGGTTCCCACACAATGCAGGCCCCCGGAGCTCTCCTGTTTGCGAGGTCGACCGACACTAACGTTTTCTAAAGCTACCTTTTCATAATTGCTAGCGGTCTCAGTGTCCTCCATATCTCTCGCGTTTCACGTACCACTTTCGAAAACCTACAACACGCGGATTGGTTGACATTTCTTACAAGCGTTTGACAAACCGTTTACATTCTCCAGCCGCGCTCGATCGTCCTATACGTGACGGCACAGGTTGAAAGCACAATGAGAAGTAACAAAAAAAGAAATCGGTGCATCAGCCGGCCGCAATACGAAAAAAAGGAGCTGTTATGAAGGGACTTACTATCGTGAGAAATTTTGTCACTATTGCGTTATTGCTCGCGTTTCTGATTGTCCTGCCTGCTGCACGCGCGGATGAATCGAATCAGGCCATCAAAGTCACATTTGACCGGCCGGTTCAAATCCCGGGACGTGTCCTGCCTGCGGGAACTTATTGGTTTGTTCTGCCTGATGACATCAACGAGCATCATCTGGTCAGTATCTTCAGCGCTGATCGAACAATGCTGTATGCGACTCTTCTCACAATTGATGCCGAGCGCCCGCAGCCAACCAACAACACCGCGTTCACCTTTGCGGAACGCGGATCCTCGCAGCATCAGGCAATCGTTACTTGGTTCTATCCCGGCAGAACGACAGGCCATGAATTCCTGTACCCGAAGCAGGTGCAGAGTGAACTAGCGAAGGACAAGCAATTCACCATCGTGGCCGGGGACTAACCCCGTCCGCTTGTTAGCCAGCTCTCCGGCTGTGAGATTGACCGCCGCCGGCGAGCTGACCGACCCGGGCTTCCGAACACACATGTGGTTTCTATCGGGCAACAGGCATTCGACAGACGGCATTCCGGCCACGCAGGCAAATATTCCACGAGAATTTTGTATAGGTCGGGAATTTTTTGGCCAATTCGCAGTCTGGACACTAGCAAGAGTAACGAGAACGAGCAGAGGACGACAGGCCAGCAGTCGGTCTCTTAACGCGCTCGAATCGGGATCGTTTAGGAAGTTTCGATTCGTGGGACCTTATTTTGTGAGCGAACTATCTCGGAAGAAACACAAATCTAGGTGGAGACTAAAAACTCAATGAATCCCAAAAGATTTTTCTTACTGAGCGTGCTTCTGCTATTTGTGGTCTCGTTTTCCGCGTTGCGACTTCCCGCGCAAACACAGACCACCGGTGAAATTACAGGCGTAGTTACCGATCCGTCCGGCGCAGTCGTTGGGAAAGCCAAGGTCACGCTTCAGGATAATGCAAAAGGATCCACGCAGAGCGCAGAGACAAACAAAGAGGGCGTGTACCGCGTCCAACTCCTGAACCCAAGCCAATATACGATCACTGTGACTTCCTCTGGTTTCCAGGAAGCTGGAACGGTGGTGGACGTTGCCCTCGGACAAGTTACCAGTGCAGACGTGCAGCTTACGATTGGGTCGGCGTCGCAGACGGTAACCGTCGCCGGGGAAGCTGAGCCGCTAATTCAAACAGAAAACGGCAATGTCGCAACCACCTTTAGCCAGCAGCAACTCGCTGCAGTTCCGAACCCTGGGAATGACCTTACTGCTTTTATTCAGTCCGCCCCGGGCGTGGTGATGAATACAGCAGGGGGATTGGGTAACTTCTCTGACCACGGAGTCGGCGCCGCGTCGAATTTATTTACTCTTAACGGAATGGATGACAACGATCCGTTCTTAAATTTGAATAACTCCGGCGCCACGAACCTGCTGCTGGGGGCGAACGAAGTCCAGGAGAGCACCATTGTAAGCACCGGGTATTCCGCCGAATATGGCAGTCTGGCCGGTGCCAACGTCAACTACGTCACAAAGTCCGGTAGTAACGATTTCCACGGCAATGCGATCTACTATTGGAATGGCAGCGCTTTCAACGCGAACGATTGGTTCTTGAACCATGCGGGCGATCCGAAGAACTTCAGCAACGCTAACCAGTGGGCCGGTTCTTTCGGAGGCCCTATAAAGAAAGACAAGGCGTTCTTTTTTTTCAATACTGAAGGTCTGCGGGTCGTAGTTCCGGTAAGCACCGCAGTCGCGTTTCCAAGCCAGGCGTTTCAAACAGCAACCATCGCTAATTTAGAGAACAAAGATGGTTTCCCTGCTAATTCGGCAACAGTCGCTTTCTACCAGAATATTTTCAATCTCTACAATAACGCCAAGGGAGCAGCCAACGCCGTGCCAGGCGCCGGGCCTTTGTCGACTGACCCCCTAGGATGCAACGGATTCACTGGTTTGGGAGCTGGTGTCGCTTGCTCGTCTTTCTTCCAGGCAGCCGACAACAATCTCACTCACGAACAGCAATTTGCAGGTCGCATCGATTACAACGCTACAACTAACGATCGGCTGTTTCTGCGCATTCTTTACGACCAGGGTGTGCAAGCTTCCGATACGGACCCGATCAGCCCACTGTTCAACATCACGAGTACCCAGCCGCAATGGCAGGGCCAGTTGAATGAATCACACACATTCGGTTCGACCATGGTGAATCAGTTCATTCTGTCAGGGCAGTGGTACAGCGCGATCTTCGACAATACGAACCGCGCGGCCACCCTTGCGGCGTTTCCAACAACCATCGCTTTCGGCAATGCCAACATTCCGTGGTTCAACATCGGTGGAGCTGCCGCCGCCGGTGCAGGGGATGCGTTCTTCCCCCAAGGACGAAACGTCACGCAGTATCAGATTGGCGATGACCTTTCGAAGACGTTGGGCAATCACACACTCAAATTCGGAACTAAGTTTCTCCGCTACGATGTAAGCGATAAAGACTTCGGCGTATTCACGAGTGGTTTGATAACACCCAATTCGGTTGCGGCCTTCTTCAATGGTGGTGTGGACCCGGCAACGGGCACGAGTTCGGTTCTACAACAAAGCTTTCCCAGCGCTTTGTCGCAGCCCATCGCTCTCTATACTCTGGCTTTTTACGGGGAAGACGACTGGAAAATAAAGTCGAACCTCACATTCACCCTGGCGCTTCGAGTGGAACACGAGTCCAACCCAGTCTGCCAAACCAATTGCTTCAATCGGCTGAACGCTCCATTCCTTTTGGCCGACAATAACGTGAGCGTTCCGTACAGCACGGACGTGCTGCAGGGATTACACCAGGAGCTGCAAGGCCTAAGCTCGATTCTTTGGCAGCCTCGGTTCGGATTCGCGTGGTCGCCTCGCGGATCGCGCAGCACAGTGATCCGCGGAGGAATCGGACTTTTCAACGATGCCTTCCCGGCAGTGTTCACTGACAACTTCGCTTCCAACGCTCCCGGAGTCAACACCTTCGTAGTCGCAGGAAGCAACATCGCCCCGGGCGAAACTCTCAATGGCGGTAACTTATTCGCTCAGGCGGCGGCAAGCAACGCAGGATTGATCAACGGTTTCAAAAATAACCAAACATTGGCTCAAATTCAGGCGAATGTTCCAAACTTCGCACCACCGAGTCTGTTCAGTGCTAATAAACAGACTAAGATTGCCCAGTTCCAGAAATGGAGTTTGGAAATCCAACAGGCTCTTGGTAAAAATAGTTCCTTCGATGTTAGTTACAACGGAAACCACAGCATTCACGACCTGGTGGATCGCAATGGCGTAAACGCATTTTGCACTCCAGGCCTCGGGGCATGCGCCGCTGTTCCGGCATTCGACGGTCTACCGGCTGCTCCGTTCGATCCTCGGTTCGGCACCGTGAGTCTTCTTGATACCAACGGCATATCGAATTACGAGGGCGTGACCCTTTCCTTCAAGCACAACATCAATGGCGGCTGGGGAAAAGGCGTGCTGCTGGCCAACTACACCTATAGCCATGCCTTCGACGACGTATCCAATGGCGGCGATCCGAATGTCTTCTTTTCGGGGACTTCTGTCACCTCGGCCGTAAACCCGTTCAACATCCACGATAACTACGGACCTTCAGATTACGACGTCCGTAATTACTTCAGCGCAAGCTACGTTTGGGAATTGCCGCTTCGTCGTGCGTTGCGGGGACATGGCTGGACGCCTCTGGTGGACGGTTGGCAAGTGTCCGGTACGATTTTTGCGCGCAGCGGCCTTCCTTACTCCGTGGTAGACGGCGGCCTTGATGGAATTCTATCTGCGCAAAATTTCGGCGGTGTTGTCCTCCCGCAGTTCCTTGGTGGACCGACCTCCCATTGCGGCGAGGGCGCCGCAACAGGTGTGACTCCCTGCGTTACGGTCGCTCAATTTGTACCCTCGGGAACCGAAAAGAATTTCGTCGGTGGACTGCGGAATATTTTCCGTGGGCCGGACTACTGGAACACCGATTTTACGGCTCAAAAGCTGACAAAAATTCCTCGCTGGGAAAAAGGTGAGTTCGGGGTTGCCTTCCAGTTCTTCAATCTGTTCAACCATCCGAATTTCAATCTCCCAAATAACGATCTCACCGGCGCACTCGGATCAATCTCCTCAGCAGTCAGTGAACCGACCAGCATTCTCGGCTCGGGACTCGGCGGAGATGCTTCCGTGCGTATTATTCAGATCAAAACATCGCTCACGTTCTAATGCCCGCGTGGAACTGCGGCCCGCCCCGACATCGGGCCGCAGCTTCGTTTGTTAGTTTCAGACTTTCGCTATCGCTAAGACCAAAGCTGTCGGCATTGATAGAAATAAATAAACGGGTAGACCCGCCGAACTTTGCTCATCCCTGCAAGATCTATTGATTAAAAAATAGAGTCCGTCGGAATAAAAATTCACAGGCAGCAGTCTTCTGTACGAGGAGGAAATACCAAATGCTTATTAGAAAGATGCTTTCAACTCTATGTTTAGCTTTTGCAACCGCAATCCTGGTGCCCGTTCTGCACGCAGACCAAACAAATCAGGCCACCAAGGTAATCTTTAACCAGCCAGTTCAAATTCCCGGCAAGATTCTTCCGGCTGGGAGCTATTGGATTCAAATGGCTCGAAACGGTGACCCAGATATCGTTCAAATCTTCACTGAACAGCACGAGCTAATCGCGTCGCTCTTCACAATTACACGCGAGAGACCGGAAACCACCCTACCCGCGGCAGTCGTGGTCGCGAATCCGGGTGACGGAAAGACCCAGGCGATTGTCGCGTGGTTCTATCTGAACCGCACGGAGGGACATGAATTCTTGTATCCGAAAGTCGAACGGCAGGAACTCGCGCGAGATACAAAACAGAATGTGGTTGCCGGCGATTAAAACAGAAGTTGGGAATCGCGGCATCACAGGAGCCGGCGGAGATCCGGATCCCCGCCGGTCCTTATCTTGAACTTGTCCATGACGACCAAGTTCAGGTGCACCAGCGACACGATGCCTCAAAACCTACGAGTCCGCGATACGGGCAGCAGATGTTTCTAGTTCTTCGAGATTCAACTACTACCACTTCGAAAGGTTAGGTCAAGAGTTCTTCGATACCAAAATTCGGGAACGCCAACCGGTTCGTTTGATTGGGGCATAAGCTTACTAAGTTCCTTCGTCGCGATGGACTAGTTTCCGAGCAATCCGGTAGCCGGACTCGAGAGCGCCCTCCCCCATAGCCTGTGAAGGCGTAGCAGGTGTTCTCCCGCGAAATGCAGTTTGCCTCCGTAGTCTTCGCTGAACTTTGGACCCCCATGCATGAGTCACCGCATTTTAGGAAAGCTGTACGATGTCAGGGCCCACTGTTCCATGGGCCAATTCACACGCTTAAAGTTCTCAACCTAGTGGACCTACGCTTGTAAACCTCTTGCGGTCCACTAAACATTGCCGCTTTTGCCAACCTCTCACTTACCTGACAGTTGCTCTGCGTGCTTGGCAGCTTGAAAATGCGACCATTCCAAATTGTGGCTTCTGATGGTTTTCGGTGGTTTCCCAAGTTTGATCCACAGGGAAATCGAGCGTCGCGGACGAGCTGAGGTCTTGGGCCTTCCTCGCAATTTACGCGGTTTTTGTTGGCTTTCTAAACGAATGTGTTAAAACCGGTTTGACCTGTTTTATGTGGTTGTTACAAAATAATTAAAAAACATGGATTCTGATCAGAGACATTAACCCAAAAGTTTGATACTCATCTAGAACGCGGAAACCCCGAATTGTCGAGTTGCATCCGAGTTAAGAGGTAAACATGCGAGCTCCGCGAACAACGCCAATGGAATGGACTGAAACATGGAAGCTTGCTTTGCAAGCGCTCGGCGCCAATAAAGTCCGCGCGATGCTGACAATGCTCGGAGTGGTGATAGGAAGCGCGTGTATCGTGCTCGTGGTCACAGCTTCTCTAACGGGAAAGCGCTATGTAATCGGCCAAATCGAAGCCGTGGGATCTAATCTGATCTACGCTGGAGTGATTCATTCCACGTCAACGCCCATGTCGCGCGCGGACGAAATAACGCCTGGCGATCTTGAAGCGATGAAGCAAAGCGTCCCGAGCGTCGTCGAAGTTGCAGGAATAGCAGATATACCTACGTTAATAAGCATCAGTGGCCGGGAACATCCGGTTAACATGGTCGGTGTCACCTCAGGATATCAGAAGATTCGCAACCTAGTTGTACTTGAGGGGCGCTACTTGGACCAGGACGACCTGCTGACACAGAGTAAGGTTTGCTTGCTGACGCAAGCCCTGTCGAACCTTGTTTTTCGATCCGAAAATCCTATCGGGAAAGACATACGACTGGGCGAACTTCACTTTACAGTCATCGGCGTTTTTAAGGAGCGCGTAGCCACGTTCGGTCAGACTGAGATTCGAACAGAATCCGTGGTTGTCCCGTTCTCTCTGATCAAGTATTACACCGGAACGGAGGTCTTTCACACTCTTTACGTCCAAGCAGATCGTGCTGAGGATGTCGCAAGCGTGACAAGAGCGGTTGCGGATGTCCTGCAAAGCAGACATCGTCCCGGTGCAAGGTATAGTGTAGAAAATCTGGCTGGTATCCTTGAAGCGGCGCATCGAATTTCGCTGGCGTTGACAATCTTGCTGGTTCTGATCGCACTCATCGCTTTGACCATTAGCGGCGTCGGAATTATGAATATTATGCTTGTCACCGTAACGGAGCGCACACACGAAATCGGAATTCGCAAAGCCATCGGAGCACGACGTGAGGCCATCCTTTATCAATTCCTCTTGGAAGCCTTGTTAATTAGTGGAACCGGCGCGCTGGCCGGAATAGCCCTTGCAATCTCCATTCCAGCGACCATCAACTCATTTATCCGCTTTTTTCCAGAAGTGGGCGGAATAACTATTCCCGTCTCATGGCTCTCTGTAGTCCTGGCTTTCATCGTGTCTTGCTCGACGGGACTGTTGTTCGGTTATCTACCTGCCAATCGTGCGGCAAAACTGCATCCCACTGAAGCACTGCGCTACGAATGAGAATTCCAAAGGGTCTAGACGACAGCGATCACCAATAGAACACCAGTCGATAATACAAGCCGATCAACATTTGAGAGCTTTTCCGCATCCTACGTTCGGGTGTAGAGTTTCGGCAAAGGTGAACATAGTTCAATGCGATTGCTCCTGGTGGAAGATGACATAGCCATTCAAGGATTCCTTCGGCGGGCGCTAGGAGAGGCTGGCTATCAGGTGGACACGGCCAGCAATGCAAAGACAGGAGAACTGAAGGCTTTGGAAGGCAGCCACGACGCCTTCATCATCGATCTCGGTCTTCCTGACATGGATGGACTGGATTTAATTGCGCGTTGTCGCGCCCAAGGCAGCTCCGCTCCGGTGTTGATCCTATCCGCACGCCGCTCCGTTGACGATCGAGTGAAGGGGTTGGAACGTGGCGGAGACGACTACCTCACGAAACCGTTTGCCGTTGCGGAACTGCTTGCAAGGCTGAGGAATCTTCTACGTAGATATTCTGTTCCGCAGATTGACTCGGTACGGTTGCAGGCCGCGGATTTGCAACTTGATCTTGTGCGCCATGAGGCTCGCCGAGGCGATCAGTTGCTCCAGTTGACGGCACAGGAATTTTCTCTCCTGGAATATCTTTGCCGGAACGCCGGGCGTGTCGTTACTCGCTCGATGATACTTGATCACGTTTGGCGAATGCGAATTGATCCTGCAACAAACGTCGTCGACGTGCACATTTATCGCCTGCGAAACAAAGTTGACCAAAATGCATCCGAACCACTCATCCACACCATCCGCGGCGTAGGATACGTTCTTAAAAATGCGTAAAGTTTTACGCACAACCGCCGCTTGGCGCCTTTCGATTTGGACGACTCTGGCATTCGCAGTCGGCACAGGGCTGGCGTTTTCGATTGTTTACCTCTTCGTCGCTCGAATTATTCAAGAAAGAGGCGACGCATGGCTTCGCGGTGAAGCTGAAGTTCTCTCGCAAGTTTCGACGGATACGCCCAGGGACCACCTTTATCACCGCATCATGGGGGAGGTGGCCGAGCTAGCGACCCGAGAATTGCCGGATGAGCGAAACGCTAGAGGGCAAAGCTTGAATGCCGTGTTTTTCTTGGAGGAGGATCGAGATCATAGTGAGAGTCCGTTGTGGGTGGGACCCAGCGCACAAGATGCATTTCTTAAAGCAATTCAGCGGGCCGAGCCCGTTGCGGGCAAGCCCCAGTCTATAAAGGTTGATGGGTGGTCCACATCATTTCGGGTAGTTGCTTTGCACGAAAACGGCAGGACTATCTACCTAGGACTTTCCAATCACGGCGCTAAACATTTACTGGATAACCTCACTGAGCGGTTTCTTATGGTATGGGGGGGCACGGCCCTCATGGGTTTCTTGATCTCATACCTTGGCGCACGCAGGACGTTGCTCCGTGTAGAACGTATTACGGAAACCGTAGCGCGAATCGGGACCGAAGACTTGGGCGAGAGATTGCCTGCACAAGCTAAATCGGATGAGATCTCACGACTGAGTGAGACCTTCAATCACATGTTGGACCGGATTCAGACGTCAGTTAACCAGCTTCGCTGCGTTACTGACGCAGTCGCTCACGATCTGAAAAGCCCGGTAACTTCGATTCGCGGCACCCTGGAATCTGCTCTTTGTAATGACGCGAAGGAAGAGTGGCGTGACTCCGTCGGCGAAGCGATAGAAGGTCTTGACAGGCTCTTGCATGTGCTGAACACAAACCTGGACGTCGCTGAAGCGCAAGCTGGTGCTCTTCACATGGATCGCAGCGCGCTGGACCTCTCGGATGTCGTGAGACGGTTGGTGGATCTCTACCACCCCGCAATGGCTGAACGTCATCATGAAGTGTCGGTTGACATAGAAAGCCATGTGATTGTGGATGCTGACATCCGTCTACTTAATCGCGTGATTAGCAATCTCTTCGAGAATGAACTCACTCACTTGCCGGCTGGAAAGAAGATACTAATCCGACTCAGTTCGCACGACGGATTAACAGAGCTAGTGGTCGAAGACGACGGTCCGGGATTTCCGGCTGATGTAAGCAGTCGGGCGTTTGAGCGGTTCGTCAAAGGTAAACACTCGCCGGGGCATGGCCTGGGGCTCGCCTTTGTCCATGCGGTTGTGCAGTCACACGGTGGGGCTGTCAATATCGCCGATCGTCCGATGGGAGGCGCTATTATAACTGTGTCGCTGCCAGCCGGCGCGCTCCATCCTGTCTAACAAACAAGGCGAACAACGTACTTCCGCCCCAAAGAGAAATCTAAAAGCTCCCCTCCGCTTCCCTACCGAGGCCTCCAGGCAGGATGACAAATTTGTCATTTAAATGACAGCTTAATTTCATTTCTAGCTGGTAGCGTCCCTATCACGACCCAAGTATGACGACAGACATTCGCATCTGGGGGGACTCCTGGCCATCGTCGAAGAAACATGACGACTTTGTAATCTACGGGACAGATTGAATTCATTCACGGCTGATAATATTCGTTTATGGAAATATTCGAACATCTTCAGCCGACGGAATTTACGGCTTGCACAAAAGTAATTACAGAAATTTATACATCCCTGTTATTTATGGAAGCATCTGTCTAGAAGTATGTTAACAATTCCTTCGACAGCAGCTTTTACTTCCTTATATTCCGAGTACGTCAACCCTCAGTGGGTCGCACTGCTTAATCTACTCGACATGAATGCCCAGTATGAGAGGTGTTTGGGGACGGAGCTCTTCACCGTGGATGGCAGGCGTATCTTAGATTTCCTTTCTGGGTACTGTGTCCACAACGCGGGGCACAACCATCCGTACATTATCGCGGCGTTAAAGAACGAGCTAGATCAGCTCGGACCCGTCATGTTGCAGAGTCATGTTTCCGACTTGGCTGGCCAACTCGGTAAGAGACTTTGTGATCTTGCTGGCGGTGGCTTAACGAAAGCGTTTTTCTGCAGCAGCGGCAGTGAGGGTGTAGAAGCCGCAATAAAATTTGCGCGGGTAACCACGGGACGCATTGGTTTGTTATGCGCCAATAACAGCTTTCACGGACTGACCGCAGGCGCGCTGTCATTGATGAGTGATCCCTTCTGGCGCGACGGGTTTGGGCCTTTGCTTCAGGACTCTGTCGCGGTGCCGTTCGGCGACCTGGAAGCGCTCGAAACGCAACTTAGGTCAAAGCGCTTTGCGGCGTTCATCGTCGAGCCAGTTCAGTCAGAAGCCGGAATCAAGATTCCGCCGACCGGGTATCTCCAGGCCGCCGAATCGCTATGCCACCGCGCCGGAACACTCTTCGTTCTAGACGAGGTTCAGACAGGAATGTTTCGAACCGGACCGTTCCTCGCGGCCCATCACTACGGGGTCAAACCAGATATTGTTGTGCTGGCGAAAGCATTAAGCGGCGGACTAGTGCCAGTGGGCGCTGCGCTGATGACCGACGCGGTCTATGAAGGCGTTTACTCCTCTTTGCGACGCGCTATCGTGCATACCTCCACCTTTAGCGAGAATAGTTTGTCGATGCGTGCGGGCCTCGCGACGCTTGATGTCTTGGAAATGGAGTCGCTTGGGCATCGCGCCACTGAGTTGGGTAGCCAGCTGCGACATCGATTACAGAAAGAACTAGCTCCGTTCGAAATGGTTAAGCAAGTCCGTGGCTTAGGTATGTTGTCGGGAATCGAATTTGTTTCCCCAGCAAAACTAACATTGAGAATTCCATTCGAGGTTTTCATGAAAATTCATCCGGCCATGCTCGGGCAGGTTCTTGTGACGCGAATGTTTCACGACAAGGGGATTCTGACCCAGATTTGTGGCAACAACTTCATGGTGCTGAAGGTTGCTCCACCATTGGTCGTGTCCGAAGCAGAATTAAATGAGTTCGTCGGGGCGGCACGCGACGTTGTGGAATTGATGCATACGTCTGCGAGTTTTTGGACCGATGCGATAGGGCTGGCAAAAAGAGCGGTTAACATCTAATAGGTCCTTACGGACTCAGGGACGCTTGGGTCTTAGGCGCGGTAACTCGACAGGTGAACTATTACGGGGACTGACTTTTCATGTCAGCGAAAATACGAGTGTGCACGGTCGTAATCGCATGGAGGTCGTTTCCCGTATGACGCTGCTTGTATAGACTGAGTAGCATGTCCGGAAAAGTGCCTTTGGCTTACCGAACTATGGTCAGCGCGTACATGTTGGGGGTGGCACGATTGGGCCGCGGGTGTGATTCTCGCGTTGACGAAGACGCCTGCCCGGAGGGAGGAGGCATCATGCATAGAACGATGGGATGGGCCTTGACCATGGTGCTGTTAGCGGTCGCAGCGGTTGGCGCCGTTATGGCAACAATCGCTTCAGCGCAAACGAGCGCGCCTCGCGTCATCGAAGTTTCCGCGAAGAAGTATGAATTTGCTCCCACGGAAATCCATGTGAAGAAAGGGGAACGCGTGGAATTGAGAGTCCACTCGGTGGATGAGACGCACGGCATCAAGATTGATGTTTACCCCGAAGGAGCGAAAGACAAAAAGGCCCAGGGTCTCCTCTTCGACCATCCGGAGGCGAACGGCAAGGTCGAGAAGAACGTAGACCAGGCACTCGATTTCGTAGCTGCCGAGCCGGGCACGTACGATTTCAAGTGCGCAAAACTTTGCGGTATGGGGCACCGCCGCATGCAAGGCAAATTGGTTGTCGAGCCGTAGCGCTCATGTGTGGCAGCAGACTGGATAGACTCCTTACGACGACGAAAAAACATGGCTTGTTGACACTGCGGAATCGGTCCGTATGGCGCACCTGCCGTGAATATTTGATTCCGCACGAAGCGGTCGCTGTACGCACCAACCAAGCGAGCCCAGTAAGAACCGGATGTGGCAACCATTCAGGAAGACGAGCGGTGAATTTACAAGGCACAACCGATGTATTCGTTGTTGGCGGAGGCCCATCTGGTCTAGCTGCAGCGATTGCCGCTCGTCAAGCGGGCTTCGATGTAACCCTTGCCGACGGCTCGGCGCCTCCAATTGAAAAACCCTGCGGTGAAGGCTTGATGCCGGAAACGATCGTGGCGCTTCGAGATCTGGGGGTGACTATCGCTCCCTCGGATGGCGTTAGGTTTAGGGGCATATGTTTCACTCAGAAAGACGCATGCGTCGCGGGTGATTTTCCTTCTGGTGCCGGCGTTGGCCTGCGGCGAACTACTTTGCACGAACGGCTCGTTGCCCGCGCCAGAGATTGCGGGGTGAAACTGCTCTGGCAGAGCCCCGTCGTGGCGATCGGTGCAAGCCACGTCGAGCTTGCCGCCGGCAGGATCGCTACTCGTTGGATCGTCGGCGCGGACGGCCAAAGCTCGCGCGTACGGCGTTGGATCGGAATTGAAACGAAGCATATTCAGCGGCGCTATGCGACCCGTCGTCACTTCTGCACGCAGCCTTGGTCGAACTATGTCGAAATTCATTGGGGCGCGCGCGCGCAGGCCTATGTAACGCCCGTAGGCCCGAATGAGATTTGCATTGTGATGATTTCTGTCGATTCTGAAGCTGCGTCATTCGAGCGCGCGCTCGGTGAGTTCCCGGAAATACAGCAAAGAATCGCGGGCGCGAAAATCACCAGCCGCGAAAGGGGCGCAGTGACCTCCATGCACACTCTTCGAAGTGTACAGCGCGGGCGTGTGGCGCTTGTGGGAGATGCGTCTGGCGGTGTGGACGCGATTACAGGTGAGGGTATCCGGCTCGGGCTGCGGCAGGCTTCAGCGCTGGCAGAAGCGATGGTTGCGGGAAATCTTCAACAATACGAAAAGCAGCACCGCGAGCTCGCCACGCGTCCGGCGCGCATGGGACGCCTGCTGTTGTGGCTCGATCGCAATCCCAAGCTGCGAACGCGGGTGATACTGGCTTTCCAGAGCAAGCCGGAGCTGTTTGCGCGAACGCTCGCAATGCATGTCGGTCATGGTTCGGCACACGACATACTATTCACAGGGACGCGACTCGGCTGGCGTCTACTCAGCGCCTAAGGAGGACTTTGCGCACACTTCAAACGAGGTGGTTTGGCACGGGAATCATAGCCTTACTTGGATTGTTCGTTGGTTTTATGTCCGCGAGGGCGAGGCCGCTCCAAAATGCCGAGCGAACCGCATCGCCTGAGCCTCTGCTGACGCTGGATCCAGCACAATCTACTGTGCACTGGACCGTGGACAGCACTTTGCACACTGTTCACGGAACGTTCGTGTTGACCAGAGGAACGGTGCAGTTCGACCCGGAAACGGGAAAGGCGAGTGGCGAAATTATCGTTTCGGCGCAAAGCGGTGAAAGCGGCGACCGCTCGCGCGATGCGCGCATGCACAATGAAATCCTGGAGAGCGCTAAGTATCCCGAAGTGATTTTCCGTCCGACACAAATCGAGGGACAAGTCGCGCGCTCTGGTGTTTCCGATTTGAAGCTGCATGGCATTTTCTCGATTCGCGGTTCCGACCATGCACTCGTCGCGCTGGTTCATGTGGAAATGTCCGCGGATCGCTGGAAAGGAAGCTGCACGTTTGACGTGCCATACACCGCGTGGGGGATGAAGAATCCGAGCAATTTTCTTCTGAAGGTGAAACCCTTGGTAAACGTCGAAATGGAAACAGGTGGATCCATCCAAGTGGCCCAGTAGGTCCTTAATCCACCGAAGCTCGCCTCACCCGACTCGAGCACGACCAAGAGCCTATTCTTGAGGGCGGAATATATGACTTAGATTGACGTCAGGATGCTACGGGTCTTAAACTCCTAAGACGATTATGAGACGGCGATCACGCACTGCGTCAAAGACAGGTGTACCCACCGATGCGGAACTTCTGATATTGCGTGCGCTGTGGGAATATGGGGAAAGCACGGTCGAGGACATCGTCGGCCGGCTTTCCTCTATCCGCCCGCCTAATTACAAAACCGTACAAAGCCTGCTCCGCATTATGGAAAGAAAGGGATTTGTCCAGCACACGCAGCGCGGCCGGGCCTTTGTTTTCAGGTCGCGAGTAACGCGCGATGAAGTCGGAGGTCGCTTGACGAAGCATCTTCTCGAGCGCACGTTTGGAGGATCGCCTTCGGCGCTGATGATGAACTTGCTTGATCGCAATACCGTGAACGAGCGGGAGTTGAACGAACTCGAAGCGCTGATTCACGATTATCGGCAGCGGAAAACCGAGGACGATGCGCCAAAGTAAATGACCTCAAGCCACATTCCGGCGCTGGAGCTTCTCGGCGGCGCAGTGATCCGCATCCTCGCTGCGTATCTGTTGTGCTATGCATTGGGACATCTTGCCTCGCGAGCAACCGTGCGGCACGCTCTGTGGCTCGTTTTCCTTGCCGCCTCATGCTTTTATTGGTTTGCGGCCGTGAACCAGATGTTGGACGTGCAGCGCGTCGCGCGTTTGGCATCCTCAACGACCTTGTTTAGTTCGTCGGCCCCCACTCCTCATCGAACTATAACGACGCTAACCATTCCGCATTCGTGGAATGGCAGCATTGCATCCGCCATGGCTGTTATTTTCTGGATCTACCTCACAGGCGCGGCGGCGATGCTCGTTCGATTCGCGCGACGCCGTCTGCGGCTCCGCGAAACCGTCTCCCAAGCCCGACTCGTGACCTCTGAGCTCGAGGCGATCTTTGTCGAAGAGTGCGGCCGCCTGCAGATTTCACGGTGCCTGATTAGGGAGCTGCCGGGACTGAGTTCTCCGGGTACGGCGTACGCGTGGAATCCGATGGTGATCATGCCGGAAGGCATTGATGCATATCTGGACGATGAACAAATCGTCGACGTTCTTTGCCATGAGCTGATGCATGTGAAGCGCCGGGACTTCCTGTGGAACACGCTCGCGGAGCTCGCCGCGTGCTTGCTTTTCTTCCATCCCGTGGTGTGGCTCGCGTTGCGCAATTTGTCGCGCGACCGGGAACTAGCCTGCGACATGGCGGTGATGGACTTGCGGCGCGGACGCCAGCAAGATTATGCCTTGTGCCTGACGCGACTGGCGCGCCGTCAGATTCTTGGTCTGAGGCTCGAGCCGCCGAGTCATCTGGGGCTGCTGGACTCGTTCTTAGCCTTCCGCGTAAAAACGCTGCTCGCCGAAAGACAGCGCCATGGGCCCGTGATTCGAGCATTGGCGACAGCCGCCGGCATCGCGACCCTGTCTCTGTTTGCTGTCGGTTGGCCTTTGCTGACCCTTGCCGTCAATCTTGCGGGTGACGCCCCTCGAATTATCGCCGCAGTCCCGTCTATCGTTCAGCCCGCAGTCCGCCGTATCGAAGTCCCGAAGCGGAGCGCACGCCTCCAGCTTCATGCGGATGCGCCACAGGCGCCCGAAGAAAAACCCGAGATGGATGAAGTCGTGGCTCAGCCCGCTGCCGCGATGCGCTACTCGCCTGTGAGTCCTTCGCTCGACGGCGACCCAAGCGGCGAACCGGGGGCGCCAATAGCCAAGACTTCCCCTGTAGACGGGAAGGAGCCGTCGATACCAGGGCCTGGCCAAAGTGCGCCGTCGTGGCGGAAGACGGCTGCCGCCGCGGCGATTAGTGCGCTCGGGCACTTGGCTGGCGGCAGAAGAGATGGCGACGGCGGCGATGCGGATGATCGAACGCCTAAGCCGTAAGAGATTCGACGAAGCTTACAACCCTTCCAGCGCCAACTGCTTCAAATACCTCCCTAGGTCGGTTAAGTCTTCTCTTGACTTAAAGTCTTAAAGATTTAAGATTTGTTGTGCAGGTATTCGACGTGCCGAAAGCGATTTTTTCGCTCAGAAGAAATCGTCGGAAACCTCTTAAGGGTTTGAGTGCTCTCAAAATTTGCGGTCCGATTATTCTGAACGGTATTGAGCATGGGCTGCCGGCGCAGGTTGAAATGACCAATGCCTACGTAGCCCTCAGCAACTTTAGAAGCTTCTTCAACAAGAGCGCACGGCGACGCGTCGAGGTTCGGCGATCGGCTGGAAGGAGGTCAAGATGGGTGCAGGCATAGTAATTCCTGCTATTCTCTTGACATGCATCTGTGCGAGCGCTGTGCAGGCACAGGATACTGTGCCCACCTCCGTTTCTGCGCCCAACTCGAAGTTGACGCAAGCCCTAGCTACCCCGGTTAGATCTTCAACCGGCGAAACAATACCTCTGAAAGTGCCGAAAGGCACTGCAGTGCAGGTTGTCTTGGATAAGGAAGTGAGAATTCAGAAAGTTGGGCAGCCAATTCACGGTTTAGTCGCTGAGCCAGTGTATGCGTTTGACAAACTTGTCGTGCCCGTCGGTACAGGAGTTACAGGGCAGATCACCCAGCTCGAAGGTGTTTCTGCCGTAAAACGCACTCTGGACGTCTTGAATGCGGAGTTTACGCCTGCTCGCCAAGTGCAGGTCGAGTTTGACGATCTCGAACTCACCGGCGGCCAGCATATCCCGATCCATACCACCGTGACAGTTGGCTCGGGTCAAGTCGTCCAGTTCATTGCCGCCGCAGATGATGCAAAAAAACAAGGTGTAAAAGATGCTGCCTCACAGAAGGCTGACCAAGCAAAACAGGAAGCCAAGCGCCAGTGGGACGATGCAATGAAGCAGGTGCACGAGCCCGGCAAAATTCACAAAATTGAAAAATATGCAGTCGCTCAACTTCCCGTTCACCCACAGTACATCGATGCGGGAACCGTCTATTTCGCCGAGCTTGTAGAACCTCTCGACTTTGGAGTCGAGCTCTTGACTCCAGAAATTGCCGCTTCAATCAATACGCCACCCCCATCGGGCAGTTCTGTACACGTCCGGCTTATGACCGGGCTGAGTTCGGCTACGGCTGAGAACGGCGAGGATGTCGAAGCGGTCCTCTCGCAACCATTGTTTGACGGAACCCGCCTTGTTCTTCCTGAGGGAAGCCGTCTGAAAGGTTCCGTGGTCCAGGTTCGACCAGCCCGCCGTTTTGGCCGTAACGGACAGCTCCGAATGGCGTTCCACGAACTGGTCCTTCCGGACGGCATCGAGCAAAAAGTGCAGGCAAGCTTAGAGGGAATTCAGTCGGGCAAGGAACAGGACGTAAAATTGGATTCAGAAGGCGGCGCCGAAGCCAACACTCCGAAGACACGATATTTGGCAACCGGAATTGCCGTTGCGTTGGCCTTCGCTTCTTCTCACACCGATAGTGATGGAGGCGCCGGCAGTACAAGTGGAACCACTGGCGGTCGAGTGGCAGGTGGCGTTGGGGGATTCAAGCTTGTGGGTATTTTTATAGGCGCGTTCGTGCACTCGCAGCCGCTTGGCATGGCGATGGGTGCATATGGCGCAGGTATGTCAATCTATTCACACTTTATAGCGCGCGGTCACGATCTCGTGTTCCCCAAAAATACGGCTATGGAGATCGGCATCGGGATGCGCGCGTCCCGTACTTCTCCAAGTTCCTCGGAGGCTAAGCATGTCAACGTCGAAAATTAAGGCGTATGAATCGGTCGACGTTTGGGTGACACGAATTATGGAATTCGCGGTCGAGAAACCATCAATCCAAACCAAGATTTGCGGAAAATCACGCCAATCACGCCGCGATGTGCAGTGATGATCAAAATCTCCAAAGTGAGGTCACTTCGCTGGGAGAATTCGGATGGTCGAGTGGATATTGCTAGGACTCTTTGCGCTCCTGGCTTTTCTTTGTGTTTCTGCGTTCTGGAATAGCGATTTTTGCAAGCGCGGGCGCTGACCTGTCACAGATCTCACATGTTTAAAGGAAAAATATTGTAACGTGATCTTCTGAGAAGCTATTATCGAACGTCCATCATCTAACAACGGGAGCATTAACTGATGGCACAGTGCGGAGGGCGCTGTTCAAGAGTCCTAAGTGAAATAAAGATCGCGGAGGCGACATGAGAATCGCGGTACTTGGTGGAGACGGTTATTGCGGTTGGGCTACGGCGTTGCATTTATCGGCGACTGGGCACTCTGTTGCCATAGTCGATAATTTTGCGCGTCGACAGTGGGATCACGAGCTTGGAGCGGAAACGCTAACTCCCATCCGTCCGCTCGCGGAAAGACTGAGGGTTTGGCGGGCCGTCACGGGCAATACCATAGAGCTTTTTGTCGGCGATGTGACGGACTTCGATTTTCTGGCTTCAGCGATCAGAGAATTAGAGCCCGAGGCGGTTGTCCATTTTGCTGAGCAACGGTCCGCGCCGTACTCGATGATCGACCGCAACCACGCCGTTTTCACGCAGGTGAACAATGTTGTCGGAACATTGAATCTGCTTTTTGCCATCCGCGAATTTGCTCCCGATTGCCATCTGGTGAAGCTTGGAACGATGGGTGAATACGGCACCCCCAATATCGATATCGAAGAGGGCTACATCAAGATTCAACACAACGGTCGTTCAGACGTGGTCCCCTATCCGAAACAACCGGGCTCTTTTTATCACCTATCCAAGGTACATGACAGCCACAACATCATGTTTACCTGCAAAGTCTGGGGATTGCGGGCCACCGATTTGAATCAGGGAATTGTCTATGGAACGGTTACCGACGAAGCGACCTTGGATGACACCTTCGTCAACCGTTTTGATTACGATGAAATATTTGGAACGGTGCTGAACCGCTTCTGCGTGCAAGCCGCCGTAGGACACCCGCTCACCGTCTACGGTAAGGGCGGCCAAACCCGCGGTTTCCTGGACATTCGAGATACGGTGCGTTGCATTGAGATTGCATGCCTGAACCCGGCCGACCGTGGCGAATGCCGTGTATTCAATCAGTTTACCGAGCAATTTTCAATATTGGAGATTGCTCAAATGGTGAAAAAGGCCGGAAAAGAGCTGGGCCTGTCGGTCGAGATCAATCATTTGGCGGATCCGCGGGTTGAGGCGGAGGAACATTACTACAACGCTAAACATTCAAAGCTTCTCGATCTTGGTTTGGAGCCCCATTTTCTTTCGCATTCGCTGCTTGACTCGCTCTTGAATATTGCTCTGAAATATAGGGATCGGATTGATACATCCTTGATTCAGCCGCGGGTGAACTGGCGGCGTACCCGCAATAAACTTCGCAGCCAAGAGCGCGCCACGCAGTACTCTGACATTCTTCGGTGAGGGGTGTGAACATTTGTGTGGAATCGCCGGATTTACTAGCAAAACTTGGGATCCCGATCCCGATCGCATTCGAAAGGCCACTGCGACCCTGATTCATCGCGGGCCGGACGAACAGGAGGTCTTCCGATCAAAATTCTGCTCCATGGGCGCAACTCGCCTGAAAATCATCGACCTCGATTCAGGTGACCAACCCCTTGTCGCTGGAGACACCACGATCGTATTCAACGGCGAAATATACAATCATCAAGAACTGCGCACGGAACTGAAAAACTTAGGTCACCGATTTCGCTCCAACTGCGATACCGAAACCGTGCTGCATGCGTTCCTCGAATGGGATACGGGTTGTTTTTCTCGGCTGCGGGGAATGTTCGCGGTTGCATTATGGACCGAGTCGACGAGACGAATGGTTTTGGCGCGTGATCGCATGGGCATCAAGCCGCTTTACATCAGCCGCCTTGGCGAAGATCTTCTCTTTGGCTCCGAGCTCAAGGCTATTTTCGTGCACCCAGAGGTTGAACGAAGGCTCAGTTTGGCTGGTCTTGACTGTTATCTGTCTCTGAACTACGTGCCTTGCCCGTGGACGCTTGTGGATGGAATCGAGAAGCTCCCGCCTGGCCGCTGGCTCGAATGGCGGGATGGCAAAATTTGCTCCCAATCGTATTGGCGTTTGCCCGTCGGCGGGTCCCGGCAGTGGACTCTAGATTCATCTCAACAGGAACTCGATTTTCTTCTGCAGCAATCGACGCGCGAACATCTTATTTCGGACGTCCCGTTGGGCATTTGGCTCAGCGGGGGTATCGATTCATCGACAATTCTGCATTACGCGAGCAAATCCAGTTCGCGAATTAAGACCTTCTCGATTTCCTTTCAAGGCCGTACGTTCGACGAATCTTCATACATCCGGCAGGTGGTGAACAAGTACGGAACCGAGCACGAGGAACTAGATCTCAATCCGAATGCGGATCTGCAGGGCGCCATTGAGGAATTTGCCTATTACTCGGACGAGCCCAATGCGGACGCGGGAGCCCTGCCTGTCTGGTTTCTCTCGAAAATGTGCAAGAGAACAATTACAGTCGCTCTCAGTGGAGAAGGCGCCGACGAGTTGTTCGGAGGCTATTTGACCTACCGGGCAAACCAACTCGCCTCTCACATGCGACGATTGCCGTCGTCGGCTGTGCGGTTCGCTCTGGATGTAGTTCATCGGTGGCCCGTGTCGGACGATAAAATTAGCTTCGAATACAAGCTAAAACGTTTCCTGCAGGGTAGTCTGTTGGCACCTTGGCGGGCTCACGTCTATTGGAACGGCACCTTTTCCGACGAAGAGAAACAAGCGCTGTGTCAGAATTCCCTGGGGGGTTCACTCAATGAAATTCTTGGAGACCTTAGCGAGAAATTCCCGTCTGAAGATAAACTAAAACCCTATCTCTGGTTCGATCAGAAATATTATCTTCCAGACGATATTTTGGCAAAGGTGGATCGCATGAGCATGGCTCATTCGGTCGAAGTGCGGCCGCCATTTCTTGACCACCGGATTGTGGAATTCGCCGCCTCTCTTCCGGAGGCGTTCAAGATTCGTGGGTCGTGTCAGAAGTTGATTCTTAGGGAACTCATGAGAGGCAAGTTGCCCTCGGCAATCCTCCGCCGAAAGAAGATCGGATTCGATATCCCAGTTCATGATTGGCTTCGAGGACCGCTTCGTTCAATGCTGGTTGATACGCTACTCGCAGGCGTCTCTGCGTATCCCGATCTTTTCCGCCGTCGGGTCATTGATCTCTATCTGAGCTCTCATCTCAAAAGACGTGCGAATTTCGGATATCACCTGTGGGGCTTGTTGGTTCTGTTTCTGTGGATGAAAAAGTGGAGAGTTCAATTAACATCTTGCCCATCAAACAATTATCCCATCCCGGAAAGAACAGTTACATTTATTTAGCTGTTCTCCTTTTTGCAGGAGCAATCTACCTGGGCTGCATTATTTCTCCCCCGTCCTTGATGGACGATGTGGATGCGGTACAGGCTCAGATCAGCCGGAATATGCTCACTTCCGGCGATTGGGTGACCGCACGTCTCGATGGTGTTGTTTACCTCGAGAAAGCGCCTCTCGTTTATTGGCTTATTGCCGGATCTTACAAGATCTTCGGTGTGCGCGACTGGGCAGCGCGAATTCCTATTGCACTCTCCGCCGTAGGCTTGGCCTGGCTGACTGCGGCGTTCGGCACGTGGGCTTTTGGGAAGCGGGACGGATTCTACGCGGGTTTATGCATGGCGACATGTATCGGACTTTTCCTCTTCACACGAATTCTGATCCCAGACGTCCTGTTGACTTTAACCACAGCATTGGCGATGTGGGCTTTTTTGCGCGCTCTTGACGAGGACGAGCCTCATCCGCGAATGTGGGCGCTGGTCCTAGCTGCTTGTCTCGGAACAGGGCTCCTATTAAAGAGTCTGATCGCCGTTGTTTTCCCGGCTGCCGCGGCGATTCTCTATCTTTTCTTCACCCGTCAACTGTTTTACGTTAAAGCCTGGAAACGCCTCCACGTTTTTAGCGGAATATTGGTTGTGCTTTTGATCGCTGTTCCATGGCACGTTCTGGCCACCTTGCGAAACCCTCCCTATTTCGCGTTTACGTTACATAGCGGCCCCGCCCAGTACCACGGATTCCTCTGGTTTTTCTTCATCAACGAACAACTTCTTCGGTTCCTGAATTTGCGATATCCGCGAGATTACAATACCGTTCCCCGCCTATATTTTTGGTTACTGCACTTTGTTTGGTTGTTTCCTTGGAGCGTTTACTTCCCGGCCGTCGCCAAGCTCTCATTCAAGCCAGTCGATCGCGCGGGGCGAACTCGATTGCTCGCATTGTGCTGGGCTGGGTTCGTCCTCGTCTTCTTCACGTTTTCCACGACGCAAGAATATTATTCCATGCCCTGCTACCCAGCGCTCGCTCTGCTATTAGGCTCCGCGATGGCAATGGAGGGGCCTTGGGTGCGGCGCGGTACGCGCGTCGTTTGCACCATTAGTGGACTGGCGACACTGGTAATAATCGGTATTCTTTTTTACGTGCGCAACATTTCTGTGTCCGGAGATATCTCAAAGGCGCTTACCTCCCATCCGGCTGTCTATTCACTCGCTCTTGGGCATATCGAGGATCTCACGCTCTATTCCTTTGCGTATCTTCGCTTTCCGCTGCTTGTCGCGGGAATAGCTTTCTTTGTTGGGACGATGGGGACGCTTCGATCCATTGGGGACCGCGCCTTCCTGGCTTCCGCTTTGATGATGGTGCTTTTCTTTCACGCGGCTCGCTTAGCGCTGGTGGTTTTTGATCCTTACTTTTCCTCCCGGCCGTTGGCGGAGGTGATCCTGAAGTCCCCTGATGGGACGCTCATCGTAAACCATCACTATTACACTTTTTCTTCCGTGTTTTTCTATACGAACAGAAGCGCCTTGCTCTTAAACGGTCGCTTCCAAAATCTCGAATACGGGGCATACGCTCCCGGGGCACCGGAAGTGTTTATTCAGGATTCAGATTTCAAGAATTTGTGGATGGAGCCACGACGCTACTATCTTTTGGCAACAGACTCAGCTGTGGCGCGACTGGAGAATTTGGTCGGGTCTTCACAACTTGCGTTAGTCGCCGAAAGCGGCGGCAAATTTCTTTTTACAAATCACCCATTGGTGAGCACCGGGCGACCGTAGCGCACCGTGGTTAGGCGAAGCGGCTCGGCGTTCGTATCTCTCAGTACCCTAGCTGAATTCCTATGAACGAATTACGAACTATGCGGGCAACTAGTACATCCATTCTGCAGGGAGAACCTGTGCCTGTTAGAAACCCCGGGTTCAAGCTTCTTTTTACTCTTGTTCGCCTCGGTATTGGCATTGGGCTCCTTGTTTACCTCGCGAAATCCGGGATTATCGACCTCTATACCTTGCCAAAACTCGCCACAGCATGGCCCGTTACTGTCGCCGCTATCGCACTCTTAATATTTGACGTTTTCCTAATGTCGCTGCGTCTTTCCTGGCTTTTTCGGCCGCAGGGCTTGCATCTGTCGTTACCAATGTCTTTGCAATTGACGTTTGTTGGTTTTTTCTTTGCCACTTTTGTTCCGGGTTCAGCAGGAGGGGATATCGCAAAGCTTTTCTATGCGACAAAGGAAAATAGTGGACGAAAAACTGAA
>JABDEK010000050.1 GCA_013287135.1 Acidobacteriota bacterium
GTGTGATCGATCACCGTGCTGACCGATGCATCGGTTGTATTTATCACGAGACCGCCTGCCTCGACGGTCACCGTCTCGTTCACAGAACCAATCTGCAATTCAAAATTAATCGACGCTACGTCTTGGACGTGCAGTTCTATGCCACTCTTTACAATGCTCTTGAAACCATCTTTATCGATAGTCATCCTGTAGATCCCGGGCGGGAGAGCGGGGATCCGGTAAATTCCTTGATAGTTTGTGGTGGTTTGGGCGGTTACGTCAGTGCTGAGATTGGTGATGATGATGGTAACGCCCGGAACACTTCGTCCGGCCGGATCTGTGATGAGTCCCGTAATTGCCGCCAATTCATCGGCTCGACCGACTGTCAAGCACATCAGGGATGCAAAAACCAACACACGTGCTCGCATCGACAATCGTCTCACGGGCATATCTCCGTTCACATATTTCGGATTTCAGACCGTCAAATAGGCTATTCCCGTTTCGAGGCGATTTGTGTCAGGCGTGTGAGATTTCGTTGAACCGAGGACGAATCGGCCTTACGGGTGATTGGGAGGCCCCACCAGGTTTGCGTAAAGGACCTTCTTACCGCGCGGAGCGGCGCTACCCCCAGCGGGCTCGACAGTGACGAACACAGCATCAATGTGGGACAGGACATCCACTCGGTTCACAGTTAGAACCCACCGGCTCGTCGAACTGTCATCAATGGCGAAGACGCCCAGATTGAAAGGTTTCCCGACATTGGCTTCCCGATAGCCCCACGCTTGGAAAACAACCTGTTTGTGATTCTGTTGATCCTGGAGGTCGAAAGCGTAGAACACAAGGAGTTTCTTCTCGACGTAGTAGACACGTCCATAGGTGCGCTTTGTTTTTCCATCTCCAGTCACATCGTATACGTCCACAATGTGAAGATCTCGCGCGCCGAATAGATTTCGCGCCTCGGCTTCGTTGGGCGAAGCAGGCTGCGCGTTTGCTTCCAGACTCGCATCTTCTCGGCTTTCGGCTTTCATAGAGACTTGAACACTTGCTTGCCGAGCTTGGTACAACTCTGCTAGCGCCTCGCGTAACTTTGCGTCGGATTCCAGTTGAACTTTTGACAGTCTTTCACGGTCCTCAGCGTTCGCCGCTTCCTGCTGCCTGAGCTGTTCGACCGTTGCAATTGCCCCGGCCAATTTCTCCTGGCTGGCTTTTTCTCGCGCGAGCAATTCGTCGTTCTTAGTCTCAGAGACCTTGAGGGACTTTTGCAGAATATCCCGCGCTCTTTGGCTCTCTTCGAGGGACCTCACAACGGCATTGTCGGGTGCGGCCCTCTCAGGACTTTTGTCTCGTTTGAACGAATCCACGACCGACTGCAATTCGCGCGAACGCCGCCGCTCCGCAGATGCATTTTTCGCTGTGCGCCAGACTGCAATTCCACTTGCGATGGAACCGGTCAGCAAGATTGCCGCGGCAATCCCGTACACGACTCGGCGATAGTCTCGCGCAGGCGTATGACTTTTGTCATTACCATTGCATAATCGTAATCCCTCCGTCTTCAGCCGGCTTCGGAACTGTCGAAGATGCTCCCGCGCATCCGTTTCATCGCCAAGGTCGATATCTTCGGTGGATTCACGGCCCGCAACGGCTACGCCTAGCTTATTCGAAGCGACATCTGCGAATTCTGTGTACGTCTCCCTGCAAGACTGACACTCCGCGAGATGGTTGCGGAGCCGCTCCAGCTCGAGCGGATTCAATTCGCCTACCGCCGCGAGGGCCGCAAGCTCTTCAAACCTTTCGTGATGTGAATCCGAGCTAAAGCTTGATTTCATAATCGTCCCGTCGCTTTGCGGAAACCGTACCTCGAACCTGGATTCTGTGGACTCCGTCTCTAAAAATTGCCTTCAACTCTTTCAGCCCTCTGTAATAGCTATTCCTGATTGCGCCCAACTCTTTTCCTTCCATCTGCGAAATTTCCCGCAAAGTGTGGCCTTCGAAATGCAACAGCTCCACAACTCGACGTTGCGCCGGAGTCAGGCCGGCAAGGCCTTGTTCGACAATCTCTTTCTCTTCAACGCTTCTTTGAATGAACTCTGGCTGAATAAGTGCCGGATCGCGCCCATCGCCATCTTCATCCACGTGCGGAGCGTAGAATTGGCGTCTCCAGAGGTATGTGCGGCGCTTCAACGACTTGTAGTAACCGAATTGTAGAATCCAGGTCCGAGCGCTGCCTACCGAAGGGTCAAATCTTTCACGTTGCTGGTGAATGGCAAGAAACACATCCTGAGCAATATCCTCCGCTTCGGACCGGTCGCGAAGAATCTTAAACGCCAAGTTTGACAGCGGCCGGAAGAACCGCAAAAAAAGAAGGTCGAAACAGTCTTGACAGCCATGCGCAATGTTATGAAGCAGCGCTTCATCTGTAAGCAGTCCGGCATGCTGGTGTCCTGCCATTTTAGGCTGGATTATATGAGTGTCGGGTTACGGTAAACAAGGAGCCGTCAAGGAAATATTTTCTCATTCCGGTGATACAAATCGTGGATTTCAGGGGATACGCTTCGTGGGCGGCACTGGGCGATATTATTTACGTAATGCCGCTGACTCCAGTCTCCGTCGTTATGCGAAACCGTTTCGATCAACACTAATTTTCATTTCCTCTTGGTGACCAGCAAAACCGTCAACGACCAAGGTTTGACCATCAGCATTCAATGACGCTGAGCGCGAGCCCACCGAGTGAGGTCTCGTTATAGCGCGACTGCATGTCGTGTCCAGTCTGGTACATCGTCTGAATTACCTGGTCGAGTGAGACCTTGTGCTTCCCGCTTTCTCGCATCACAAGCCGGGAGGCATCCGCAGCTTTAGCGTCGCGGGAGGCAGTCGTCAGCGGCATTGATCTTCTGGGGTCAACGGGACACGACTTCGTATTGCTGGTGCCTCCGCTTCTTCGATCCTGCGTTCTTCGGTAGGAGCTTGCACAGAAGCGACCGACTCCGGCCAACAGCAGAGCAGCCCGATTGCCGACAGACCAAAATACGTTGGCAACAAAACGCGCGCAATCATCGAGTGTGCCTCCTTCATCAAATCTCGACACACCGGTCCAACTTTGAATTTCTCGAAAATACCCACCGCCCCAACTCGTCATCCGCGGTTAGCGAGAGGGCCAGGATCGAGGTGTGTCACTACTTGAACCGCCAGACGTTCTATTCAGTGCCGGTTCGCCTTTCAAATATTTGTTGAACCAATTGATTACGCGGTTCGCTAAGTCCACCTGATTTGCGTAAGACCAATCAATTGGCGCATGGGATTCTCCTGCATACTTTGCATATTCCACAGGCTTCCCTAGTCGGCGTATTCCCACAAATACTTCGTCTGAAAGAAATGCTGGAATCGAGTCATCCTCGGCCCCGTGAACGAGCAGAAGCGGTGTTCCCACTCTATCCAGATAGTAAATCGGAGACTGTTGAATGTACGTCGCCGGGAATTCCCAGGGAGTTCCTCCCAATTGCCGTTCTGCCTGCCCATACTCATACCCAGTACCGTCCGCTTTCATTGCACCGTAATATGCTGTAAAGTCGCCCCACCCGTCAGCGGATACTGCGGCTTTAAACCGCCTTGTTTGGACTATTAACGCGAGAGTGGCGAAACCTCCCTGACTATGTCCCATGATGCCAACGTTTCGCGGGTCTGCAACTCCCATTTCGACCACTTTGTTCACACCGGGCAGGACCGACTTCGTCAACCCCATTACCCGGTCACCCACTTGCTCCGTCGCATCCGGAAATAGTATTGCGTACCCCCTAGTCGCGAAAAGTTGCATGTTTAAGGGACCGGAATACTCCCCGAACCCAAACTGGTCAAAACTGTTGGACTGTTTTGACCCAGGGTAGACCCAGACAATCAATGGATACTGCTTCCCAGGCTCGTAATCCGAGGGCAATAGCAAAGCACCTTGCAATCGGTCGCCGTCGTCGCTCGACCAGTCAACAAGCTTCGCCGAGCCCATCTTGTACGCCTCAAACTGGAGGTTCAAATGTGTCAACTGCCGCGGCTTTACGAATCCGGGGTCACTTAACCATAGTTCCGGAGCGTGTTGCGCATCTTCTGCAACGTACGCGAGTTGTTGGCCATCCCTCGATGCAACTGCGAGGTATGAGCCCCTACTGGTAGCGGGCCAAACGCAACCGTAACACTGTCCCTCTTCTCGCAATTTCGTACTTTGCGCGGTCGTCACATCAACTTTGTAGAAGGCGTCTTGTTTCCGATCATCGTCTTGCGTCAGAACGACAATTGAATTCCTGCCACCAGGAGTCCACAACAGACCATCACGTTGTGTGATTATCCATTCGATTCTGCGGCTCGGTATTCGACATAACTCCGCAGTTTCGCCGCTGGAAATGGAGGTTCTCCAAAGCGCTCCGTCGAGAATAAAAAGGAGATAAGTACACTCCGGATCCCAAATTGGACTCAACCATAAGCCATCCGATGTCTTGTGCGGCACCACAGCAATCCGGCGTAAGCCCGTGCCACTAGCATCAACGAGATAGAATTCATAGCTCTTATCGTCCGCTCCGTAGGTGACGTAGCTGATGACGGAATCATGAGGCGACCAATTAAAGTAATTGAGAAGAATATCTGAAGCAACAATTTGCTCGTGCATTGTCTTCAGATTTACGGTGACGAGGTCAAACACGCGCCGCCACGATCCCGCTTTGTAAAATCGCTTGGGTATGGAGTAAGCGAGAAATGATCCGTCGGAAGAAACCGAGTAACTCTCAATCCTATGTCCACGAGCAACCGTCCTAGCCTTTCCGCTCGCTACATCTATTAATACGAGGTCATGTAGAGATATACGGTCAAGACTGAAGATGGGCACAGCAGGCGATGTACCCGCCATGGCTCCTCGATACACATTCACTGTGGAACCTGGCTCTGCAACCGTCTCTGTCTCTAGCGTCGTCGCCGGTGAGAGGACCTTCTTGACGTAGTCGTCGACGGACATATCTTCAGGAATAGTCGTAATTAGAACGCCTCGCGAATCCGCAGTCCAAAGAATGTGATTCCGGAGCTGAGCGCGAATGGGTAGGTCACAAGCTCGCCGCAACTCATCTTTATGTGAATCCCACAGCCACAACTTTGCCTGCCCGCTGCCGTCTTGATTCGATAGGAACGCGAGATAGTGGCCGTCGGGCGACCAGCTTGGTTCCCAATTGGACCCCTTGCCCCTGGTTAGGTTCCTTGATTCACCAGTAACGGTATCGGAGACCCATACGTCGCCTTCTCTCCGACTCACGACTCCCGTTCGTACATATGCTTCAGGCTTTTCAGATTTAGCTCTTCGATTGTCAAGGACCATGTAGGCTACTGACCTGCCATTCGGGGAAAATACAATGGGGGAGATCTCACCAAAGTAGCGAATTCTAAGTATGTCCTCAACCGAGAGAGGCCGAGTCTGCTGTCCAAAAGCTAGGTTCGGCGTGAAAATTGCTAGTAGCGCGGCAATCCCAACCAGATACCCTACCAATGACCTCTCATTTTCGATCATGGCAAAACTAACGCCTTCTTTAGAGAAGAAAAGTCTCTGATCCAGTTTCCGGGTTCACGCGGTTCACGTTCTTTTTCAACAATGTTTTCCGATTCCCCCAACGCAAGCCTCACTTGTGCCTCAAAAACTTAATTTCAGGGCCAGCTGAACCGAGCGGGGCCCACCAATCTGGTACAAGGGATTGAATCCACCTGCCCCCTGGCTGGAGCTTGCAAGGCTTTGGTTGAGCATCTGTGTCGCCAACCCGAATCCTCCAGCGCCAAAAGAGCTAAATGGCGGACCGAAATTCGGATGGTTCAGCACGTTGAACATTTCTGCACGGAATTGTAGGCTTAACGATTCTCGGATTGCGAAATCGCGGTGAATCGCGAAATCCCATTGCGTTGCACCAAGTGCCCTTAGCTTGTTGCGCGGCAGGTCACCCTGTCGAAGAGGTACGCCCGGAGTTGGACCTGAGGGAGGGTCCATGAACGCCGCTGGATTAAGTGCTTTGCCGCCCGGATATTGAGATCCATAAAGGTAAAAGGGCTCACCTGGAACAACATCCGGTCGAATATTTGAAACGACTTGCCGTTCCAGTTCGAAAAAGTTTATGTCAGTGAGGTCAACGGGAGGTGCGGAGCGAGCGATTATGAAATTGTCAGTGGACCACCCATGCAGAATTGCATTGTAGAATGCATCTCGACTCGGAGACGGGAAATCATAAGTAAGTCCCGCAGAAAAAGATTTCCGAATGTCAAAATCGGAGTTCCCTCGATTTATGTCCGTGCTGCCGGGAATTCCAAGGTTCGAAAGGCTGGCAACAGAGCTGGCCGACGCGTCATCGATGGAATGTGACCACGTATAAGACGCAAGCGCTTGAAAACCATGGGACAACCGCCGGCGAAATTGCAGCTGCAACGCGTTGTAGTTCGAGCTTGCCGTATTGTCAACAAATCCTGCCTGTTGAATTACGGAAATCGGAAACGTCGGAGGAGGAGTCGGACCGACGAAAACCGTGCTTTGCAATAGGCGTCTCCCAGAGGCGCCGATATAGGACACAGAAAGGGCTTGATCTTCTCCCAAAGCCTGCTCGATTGATACGTTCCATTCCAGAGTGTAAGGTAATTTCAAGTTCGGATTAAATCCGAAGAAATTGGCGAGTGTACCGCTTGGAAGTATTGGCACTGGGGCAATTTGAGCCGGCCGAAACGGAAATGTTCCACTGATGTTGGGCATCGAGGCTCCAAACGGCGGGGTCTGGAATGAAAGCGCGTTTCCAGTCTCTGTGTTAATAAGATCGTAGAAGACACCGAAGCCTCCCCGGAGCACCGTCGGCCAGCGGCTGCCTGGAGATATTTGATAGGCGACGCCAAATCGCGGCGCCACGTCGCCGTAATTCGTCTTGAACGGCGGCGTGCCTGGGGGCGCTACGGTTAAGTTTGAAAAGTCCGTTAGGCTGTAACCCGTAACTGCTGGGATGCTGGGGCCGCCGATAGATGACGGGGCAAAATCAACATCCCATCGAAGTCCATATGTAAAGGTTAAGCGCGGAAGGACGTGCCAAGTGTCCTGCGCATAGGCCCCAAGGTTACGAAATGAAATCGTTGCATCATTGAGAGAAGTTACCGAGCCCGCGGCATCATTGCCCGTCTCGCTGGATAGGACGTCGCTGAAGAAAACGCTTTGCTGATATTGGAATGGAAGATACCTGGGTGACAACCTCCGAAAGTCTACTCCGAACTTCAAGCTATGCGTCCCTCTTTGCCATGAGAGAGCATCAACAATATTAAACTGCCTTTGGATAGTTCTGACTTGTTTTCCAACGGCCAAACCCCCTCCAATTCCTAACTCACCTATGATTAGGCCGAAATTGCCGTTGCTATTGTTATAAGGGTCAGGAAAGGGGGGATTCGTAAGGGGAATAGCTCCGCCGAAATTGTCGAGTGCAAAAGAACCTTGCCCATCGGTGCGGCTGTAGTTAAATCGAAGATCGTTTGCTACTACGGAAGATGGAATCCAAGTTACCCCCACAGTCGCAGTCTGAGTAGTGATTCTGGAAATGGATATCTCGCTTAGCGCATATCCTCCTTCGGAGCTGCGATTTTCAGCCTCGGATGGTGAATAGTTGTAGCGTCCAAACAGATTCCACTTGTCGGTTAATCGATCGTCAATTCGAAGGCTGTATGCGTCGAGGGAAGCCGGATTGGAATAACTAGCACCGAACTGCGCCACGCCGGTTGTTAGATCGTCGGAGCCGTTCGGTAGCGGGAACGCGTTCAAATAGGACTGCATGGCCGGAACTGCATTCTGACGCGCCGCTAAATCCGGAACGCTCGTCGTGAGGGTTTGTGGCAAGCGAAGACGAAGACCTTCATAGGAAAAGAAAAAAAATGTTTTATCTCGACGAATTGGTCCGCTGATGGTACCGCCAAAGTCGTTCTGCCGATCCTCCGCTTTGGGCAAGGGGGGATTGTTCATGTAGCCGTTAAACCAATCACTCGCGTCAAGGATGTCGTTTCGGAGATAATCGAACGCGGTGCCATGAAACTGGGTGGTACCCGAGCGCGTCACTATGGAGATTTGTCCTCCTGGTGTGCGTCCGAATTCCGGAGCGAAAGTTGAGGTCTGGATCCTGAATTCTTGCATTGCATCTATCGACACCAAGCTGTTCGTCCCGCCCAATGCACTAAATGATGCCGCAGCTCCTCCGAGCCCATTCCCCCCATAACCTGTGCCCACGCCAATATTGGCGCTCACACCGTCCACCGTCCAGTAGTTGGATGAAGCCCGCTGCCCATTAATACTGAACTGTCCCGTATCGGATGCGTTGGGTGGCACAACAACCACACCCGGGGTGAGCATTATCAGGGTCTGAAAGCTTCTGCCGTTCAGCGGCAAATTCTCGGCAAAATTGCGGTCTACGACCGTACTCACCGACGCGTCGGTTGTATTGATATTTAGCTGATCAGCGGTGACAACGACGCGTTCATCCACAGATCCTACCTGCGCGGAGAAATTCTCGGCGAGGCGGTCTTGGACGTTCAAGACGATTCCGGTCTTCACGATCTCTCGAAACCCTCGTGCGCGAATAGCTAACCGATAGCCGCCCGGCGGAAGACTAGGAAAGATAAAGATGCCCACTTCGTTAGTTATTGTCGAGGCAGCGACATTGGTGTCAGTGTTTGTGACTATGACCTCTGCGCCGACGACCACGCTACCGGAGGCGTCCGTTACGCGGCCGGATAAAGTTGCAGTTTCACTCTGTGCCCGACAGAAGCTGGAATAAACTAGAATGCAAAGAACAACCCCGACAAATCGGCGCATGCGCTAACACCCCCAAAATTCGTGGCTCTGTGAGGGTATGTACCCCGTCGGCGGCGATTTGTACCACGTGGAAGAAACGGAATTCTGATCACATCAAGAACGATGACGAGAGCCTAGCGGGCGCCGACACCGTTTGCCGGACAGCGTCCGAATCATTATGGATGGTTGGGCTGTCCACCTAGATAAGCGTAAAGCAGCTTTTCACCGGTGGGCCTGTCTGTTCCTTTATCGGTCTCGACGGTCACGAATATGGAATCAATCGCTTTCAGTTTTTCGGGATCTTCCACCTTCATTACCCAGCGCTTTTGCCCAACATCGTCGATATAAAAATCACCCAAGTGTTTTACACTTCCCCGATCCTTGCCTTTCTCGCCCCACGCCTGAAAAGTCACGTGCTTGGCGCTCTTGACCTTATCGAGATCGAACGCGTAGAAAATCAGGGACTTTCCTTCGGTGTAGAACACTCGCCCAAAAGACCGATTCGAATGGGAACGGTCCTCTCCGTCGTAGACATCCACCATGTAGAGGCGGCGAGCTCCCATCAGCTCGCGGACTTCTGTGCTTGCCGCAGACAATTGGCGCTCTTGTTCGGCGGACGCCTTTTGATTGCGAAGATCTTCTGCAAGGTTTGCGGAACGAATTCGCTCCGCAACTAGCTCGGCGACAGCTTGATCGTTTTTATTGTTTAAGGACGCGATCGTTTCTTGAGCTATCACGAAGTTCTTCTCGGCGCTTGCTACACTCGCCCGCAACTGTGCGATTACCGCATCGCGTTCTGCGACATCGGTCCTCAGATCCCTGCTCTCCTTGGCTCCTTGATCGATCTTCTCTTGCAACTGAGGGATTTCATTTGAGCGGCTGAGCGCGTTGGCAAGTTCGGATTTTAATTCGGCGACCAAATTATGCTCTTCGGCGTGGCTCGCCACTTGATTAGAGGACGGCTGTATCTGGGCTAGCGCAGTTAATTGCGCCGACTCTCTGGTTCGCGAAGACTTCAGCGCCAATCCCGCCGAGATGGCCAATGCTAGGACTCCAATCGCAGCCGCATAGGCAATCTCTGAGGATTTCCAGCGCCGAATTGGCCTGTGTTGCAGCATCCGCGCCGCGCTATCCGAAAAGCGAATCCCCTTGGATCTGGCATAGTTGAGAAACCGTGATGCACTCGCCGACCTCTCGACCGCGTCCATAGGAGCGTTCTGTCCTATGGAGCCGCTGGAAACGGAACCGGCGAACTCTCGGAACTCTTCGAAGACAGTCCGGCAGGGACCGCATCCCTCGAGATGAAGAGCAAGATCGCGCTGCGCGTCAGAATCTAGCTGCCGAGCAGCTGACAGCGCACACAGCAGCTCATATTTTTCATGTGGTTGCATCGGGGGCCTCCTTCTGCCGCCGGGGAACTTCGCCTTCCTTCTGAAGCCTTAGGTGAGCCCGCAATGTTCGCAGGCCACGATAATAATGATGCCGGACATTGGCCAACTTTTTGCCAGTGGCCTCAGCGATATCTCGAAGCGAAAGGCCCTCGTAACACGCCATCTCGATGACTTGCTTTTGTGAATCCCCGAGCGCTTCACAGGCTTTCGCAACTAACTGCCTGTTTTCGACATCAGCTACTAAGGGACTTTCTATTGGGATCGAATCCTGGATCTCAGAAAGTTCAACGGTTGTATAGAATTGGCAAGCCTTGAGCCGGCGTTTTTGCCGAAAACTCCGATGGTAAGCAAACTGCAATATCCAGATTTTTACTGTGCCGCGAGCGGGATCGTAACGAAGATTGGTTTTGTAGAGATCAACGAAAACGTTCTGCACTACGTCTTCTGCCTCTCCTTGATCTCGTAAGACTTGGAATGCCACTGCAAAAACTAGCCGTCTGTATCTCTGATAAAGTAATGCGACTGCGTCTGCATCTTCATGCGCCAAGTGATGGAACAGATCTTCGTCAGAGAGACTTCGGAGGTCCTCGAACGAGACACCACATGTTGCACCGCGGGGCGTTCTCTCAGAGTTCCACATAGGAGATTGGCGACATGCGTCGGTCATCCTATACGCATTTTATAACCATCGCGTCATACTATTTTTTACTCGCTCCCTGGTACATTTCGGTCTAATCGAGGACCATACTTTACGTAGCGAATCGCGTGTTCTATCAAGGGGTACCATCGATAGCTTCGATTCGCCCGATCAGGAGCCGATTCTTGTCGATTCGCCCGTACAGTGACGCGGTGAAGGCCTTAGCGGGTTCGACCGGTTAGGAGATCGTGTCGCGAAGACTCAAGGAAGAGAAGCCCGTCTTTTGACAAGACGGTCGCGCTGGCGAAGGCTCTCGAGGTCCCATGAGCGCTCTATTTTCGTTCGACCATGACGGGGCCGATCCCAAGATACTAGAGAGACGAATTGAAGCCAACCTCAACAAGGCTACAGTTCAACAGTTGAAGCAGATTTATGGACATGTGCGCCAAGTCATGGAATCCTAGCTGATGACGAATCGCACCGGGCGAGTTGATTCACGCTCTCGACCGGTTCGCGGCGCAGATCGTCTCTTGAGATTTCTCCAGTGCAATTATTCTGTTGCCCGTTCAGCTCTTTCCCTTTCTCCCGTTTGTCCAGTTGTTTGAGACCAGATGCCGCTTCCGGTGTAGAGCCCGGTGATAGGCGTACTGCGGGTGCCACACTTTGAGTATGCCCTGATGAGAGTCAAAACTCGCCATTGCACGGAAAATGTCGAGAAAGACAATCTGCACGACATCCTCGGCCTCGCCTGGGTCGCGCACGATTCGCACTGCCACCTCGAAGACAAGGCGATGATAACGGTCGAATAGAACGGCAAGCACATCTTGGCGTCCAAAACGCACATGGCGGAGAAGCTCTTCATCAGAGAGCTTCGCAAGGCCATCAGATATAAGCCCGAGCGGCTTGGCAAGACGCATGTTCAACCCACTGCACTCTGGACGCAGACTAATTTTCGTACACCTATAGCACAGCTAAAACATTTTTCGAGCCGGTTTACTTTTTGACTGCGATGGCTAAAAACTTCCGGCGTGCGCGCATACTTTATTACGCTATTTGTGGCCGGTGGCCGGTATCGGAGTTCCTGAAATAGATAGGACCTGCTGTCATTCAGCGCTCAGCAAAACGCCTCGGAAGAATGAAGATACAAGGAAGGAGTAAAACGTCAGCTCCTAAGGCGTTTCTTCACCTTGCCAACGGCCGAGGTTTGACCATCAGCATTCAATGACGCTGAGCGCGAGCCCACCGAGTGAGGTTTCTTTATAGCGCGATTGCATGTCGAGTCCAGTCTGATACATCGTCTGGATTACCTGGTCGAGTGACACCTTGTGCTTCCCGCTTTCTCGCATCGCAAGCCGGGAGGCATTGATCGCTTTTACTGCGCCCATGGCATTCCGCTCAATGCAGGGAATCTGGACCAGACCGCCGATCGGGTCGCAGGTCATGCCAAGATTATGTTCCATGCCGATTTCGGCGGCATACTCAATCTGTAGGTTCGTTCCGCCGAGCGCTGCGACGAGCGCGCCTGCGGCCACCGAGCAGGCTACGCCCACTTCTCCCTAGCATCCGACTTCCGCGCCCGAAATGGATGCGTTTTCCTTGTACAGAATGCCAATGGCACTCGCGGTCAGAAAGTACCGGAGGAGACCATCGTCGGCCGCCTCCGGGACGAATCGGATGTAGTAGTAAGCGACGGCGGGGATGATTCCTGCGGCGCCATTAGTGGGAGCGGTCACCACACGCCCGCCGGCGGCGTTCTCCTCATTCACTGCCATCGCGAAGACGTTAACCCAATCCATCGGCAAGAGAGGGTCGGAGGAGGCCACGGTCGCGAGTTTCTTCGCCAGATGTGGCGCTCGGCGCCGAACATTAAGTCCGCCCGGCAAGACGCCTTCAGTTCAAAGACCGCGTTCCACGCACTCTTGCATTACTGCCCAGATGCGCTCGACATATGCCCGGATAACCTGCTCGTCGCGCCAGCATTTCTCATTCTCGAGGGAGATTTTCCAGAACGGCAAACCATGTTCCTCTCCCAACCGAAGCAAGTCGGCCCCGCTTGAAAATGGATAGCGCACAGGCGGGAGCGAGTTCGGGCGGGACGATTCGCCCTCCCGCAAAATGAAGCCGCCTCCGACCGAGTAGTAAATTTCCTGCATCAATTCCTGGCCGGTCTCCTCAAAGGCGCAAAACCGCATCCCATTTGAATGCCTCGGGAGTACCTGGTCTCGGTGAAACAAGAGGTCCTGCGACTCGTTGAATGAAATCTCGTAAATCGCTTTGAGTGCGAGCGACCGGCTCGACCGAATGACAGCGAGTTGAGGTTCGATCGATTCCGGTTCCACGAGGTCCGGGGCTTCTCCGCTTAGTCCCAGGAGGATAGCTCGATCCGTCCCGTGCCCCAGACCGTTAAGGCGAGCGAGCCATACAACTCCGTCCGCACGCGGCGGACACAGTCGAGAAGCCCCTCGTTTTCGAGGGCCAAAACGAATGCCCGGGCGGCGCGCACGGGACCAACCGTATGAGAACTCGAAGGCCCAATCCCGATCTTGAATATTTCAAACAGACTTGTCTTCACGAATCCTCTCTACGCTCCTCGCCTAACGAAATCCCTGCCTGCCCACCTCACCTGCTCTTTCGCCGGCTCCTATAGAAATGGTTAACACAGTTTCCGGCCGACCGAGTTTCAAAATGCTTATCAACCGGCCGCAGTTTTGGAAAACCGGAAATACCTGCTTGCACGCATGCCAGGACCTTGACTTCAGTTGCCATTCGTCCCGAACCTCCGCTCGTACTCCAAAAGATCGCTCACGGCGATATTCCCGCCGCAAAGGACCAATACAACGTGGTGATGACTCAAAAAATGCTCGCGCAACCGTTCTGCTGCTGCGAGCGTGCAGGACGACGCAGGTTCGGTCAGCACCTTCATTCTCTCAAGGAGATAGCAAAGCGCGCGGACGGCCTCGCGGTCCGGAACCACTGTCACTGATTCGAGATGCTGTTGTGCGAGCGCGAGCGTCCGTTTTGATACCGCCGGGGCACCCAGAGTATGGGCGATCGATGTGATCTTCGCGAGGTCCACGACGCGGCCCGCTTGTAATGCCCGCGCCATGCTGTCGGCCCCTTCGGTCGCGACGCCCCAGATTCGGACCTCAGGTTTTCGGGATCTGACAGCGATGCCCACTCCGGCAGCCAGCCCGCCTCCGCCTACACTTAGAATCACATCGGTCACTTGCGGGATGGCCTTTAGGATTTCAAGACCCAGCGTTCCCTGGCCGGCAATCACTAAGGGATCGTCGAATGGATGAACGAAAGACCATCCCTTTCGTTCATAGCCGCTCACCCACCCAAACCCTTCTTCCATCGAACTCGTTGGGATGACTTCGGCTCCATAGTCACGGATTGCCTTGAGATAGTTCGAGGGCGTGATTTTGGGCATCAGGATGAGAGCCTTGAGTCCCAGTTTTCGCGCAGCATAAGCGACCGCTTGACCATGGTTCCCACCGCTCACGGCTACAACTCCGCTCAGACTTTGTTTTTCGAGAAGACTCAGAATCTTGTTGAAAGCGCCTCGAACCTTGAAGCCACCCGTCCTTTGAAACACTTCGAGCTTTAGGTACATGTTTGACCTGAAGCGCTTGCTCAGAGTGCGGCTCGGAACCAGAGGCGTTTTTCGCACGAAGGGTGCGATTCGAGTCTGCGCGGCTAGGACATCGTCGCTCGTAATTTCTGGGGAAAGTGCTGGATCTTCCGCGGTCGTTGTTTCTGTTGAATTCAAAGGATTCACCATGATTTTTCGGCCCATAGCTTTCGCAGGTTCGTATTCGGTTCTCCGGCCTTCTTCAAGTGAGAAGAACCCACGCGGCGATCGAGAACCCACAGTGACCGCACGTGTTCGAACGCCAAGATAGAACTCCTTGACAACGTATCCTCCAAAACGACAGAGCCATGCTCCACGCCCCGGGGATTGTTAAAATCGCAATTCGTCATTGCAGATCTCCTTAAGGTTCCAACCTGCTCCAGCCAGAAACAAAAAGGCCGTTATCCCTTTGTTTCTGATAACGGCCTCGGGCACTTCGAATTTGATTTTTCTAGCGCCGGCCGCTACCCCTCCTTCACTACGGGCCTAACTTGCATAATAATAATCGGGATTATGATCAAAAGCCGTCCAAGGCGAGACCCTAGACAGTAGCTAGAGATAGAACCAACGAGACGCCCTGCCTCGAGCGACCGGATCCACCGCGGCCGTTCTTTTGTTTGCTTATCCATCTTCATTCTGTATCGAATAGCACGGGCCTTTCAGATTGGTCAAATAAATAGCGCTTATCCGGAGGTTAGGGATTGGCAACGGAGCGCGGTCAAGCTGGACCGAATTCGGGCTTTCGCCGCAGCTTGATGATCCGGTAGACGGATTGGTTTGATGACCTCTTATATTTAGTTTTCTTATCGTAAGGTGTGCACCAGGTTCCAAACGTTCGATCCCCATAAACAGAATTAAACTCCCGTATCCCGAATGTGTGCTATCCACCGCTCAGCGGCTTATCAGCGGAGTCGTATCCTGAAGGCCCCGCTCTGATTCCATGGAATCTATCCCCACAGAAACGACGGAGAGCTCATGATCCCCACCCCAGCCATGCATACGTCTGAAATCAGTTCTTCGGCAATGTATCGCACGGCGCAATTCCGCGTGGCTGAGAAATCCGTCGACAAGTGCAGGAAGGCGATTCAGGAGTTCGTCGCCTACGTCAAGGCCAACGAGCCGCGTACGTTGCTCTACATCTCGCTTGAGAATGAGAAAGATGCCACGCAGTTCATACATCTGATGGCTTTTGCTGACCCCCATGCCATGGTCGAGCACGGAAGTTCAATGGCCAACAAGGACTTCATCACAACGATCTACCCAGAAATCATTGGTGGAGTGGTCGTCTCCGATTTCTACGCAGTTGCAATAAAGTAGGCTCGGCATTTTCTCCGGGATCTTGAACCGTCGTCGGTTCCTCCCGGCAAACAAGCGGCTTTCTGAATCCATCTGCCGATGGGTCTCGCCATAGGCTTGCTCCCGGCCATCCCTGGAGCGAGCCGGGGCATCCCCGTCTTCCGTTGTGCAAACCTCCCGTACGCTCAATTCGAACGAGCCCGCGCCGTCCCCGAACTTCTTGGCTCAATGGGCCACAGGAGGAAGAAAAGAAAGAATGTACCGTCTGGCACTCCTTGTTCGTTGCCGCAGAAATTCGTCTTATTCTCCCCGATCGGGCACGTTGCGGAAAACTTCTCCGCTTGCGTTCGCACGAGAGGCGTAACGTTCGCCGTCAAGGTCTGTTTGCTTCGGCGGAGTGAGGGGGACTGCTGAACTGAGGTGTTTTTCCCTGCAAGATTAACTGCCCGGTTTCCTGAAGGAGATAGAACAAGGCCATAAGTATGATCGCGCCGGCGAATCCAACCAACAGAACAAATGCCCCATTGGACACCCGGCCGCCACGTAGTCTTCCCGGCATCAGGATCGGCAACCTTCGCTTCCGCCGGAATCGCAACTAGTCAAATCCCGGGTCACATATCAGGACACGAAGGATTGTATGGCTCGTGATTTCCGGGGGACTTAAATAATATTTATCTCGTTGAGGTTCCAGCCGTCAAACATTAACTCAACCGATGCGTATTTACAGCATACCCGTCGAATTGACGGTTTGTCCCACTGCGAAAATATATTTTCCCTTCCATATTTTCTTCCTTCCCCTGTGGTATACGGTGCATATTCTCAGCAGACATATGCCCAATACAGAATCACCTTCTGGCCTGATCCACGACCGCGTTCCATATGCGGAATTGCTCAACCTCTGCGACGAACGCCTGGTGCAGGAGATGAAAGCGGGCAATACAGATGCGTTCGCCGTGATCTTCAAACGCTACCATCGTCTTGTTCATGTCACTGCTCTGAATATTTTGCGTGATGCTGGGGAAGCCGAGGATCTGACGCAGACGGTTTTTCTCGAGATTTACCGCAGGTTGGGACAATTCGATCCGGCGAGAGGGACACTTAAGGTGTGGCTTCTTCAGTACGCATATAGCCGAAGCATGCATCGGCGCAACTACCTGTTTGTGCGGCAGTTTCACAAGCAGGTTGAATTCAGTGAGACGGAAGAAAAGGACAGTCTTTGGTCGCCGGCCCGCTTGCAATTCCAGGAGACAGCCAGGCTGACAAACGAAGTTCTTTCGGCTCTGCCACAAGCGCAACGGCAGACACTCGAAATGTTTTTCTTCGAAGGCTTGACCCTCAAAGAAATAGCGCAACGGAGAAATGAGAGTTTCTCAAACGTCCGTCATCATTATTACCGGGGCTTGGAGAAACTTCGCTTCTATATGGAAAACGGTGTGCCGGAGGAAGGTGCAAGACCGTCGGTTGTGCGGTTAGGAGAAGCATGACGTGTTGAAACATGAGCAATATCGCGAGCTCTGCGCGGCGGCCAGTATTGGAGAAGCCACGCCTGAGGAGCTCCTGGAGCTTGAGCAGCACACCTCGGAGTGTGAGGCCTGCAGCAAAGCGTATTTCGATTACCTGAATCTCGCCGCTCGGCAATTCGCGGCGGCAGACAGGAATCCTACTCTTTCTCCAAACGAAGCTCAGCGATCCCTTAACTCCCAACTTTTCACGCGACGTTTCTTCGAGCTCGCAGAGCGGGAAGGCATCCAATTCTCAAGCGATGTGGGCCAGGAGGTCAGGCGGCTCACACCTAGTTCACGTCTCTCGCCGTGGCGGCAACAGTGGCCGGTCTCTGCAAGAGCTATTGCCGCTATCGTGATCATCGGCTTGACCCTGTCCGCAGGCTACTTTTACGGCAAAGGATCGTTCATTCGCACTCAGCCTAATCTGCAAACCGCGAGCCGCAACCCCGACATTATTATCGACCAGCGTATCGCCGAACTAAACGCCGCAAACGCGAAGCTCCAAGCCGAGATCAACCGGTTGAACGCTGAGCTAAGGAAAGCGGACAATCAGTTAAGCACGACCGAGACGAATCTGAATGCGGCATCGCAGGACCGTCAAAAGCTTCTCGTGGATCGTGACGCGTTGGAATCTCAGCTGAAAAATGTCCAGGACGCGCTCGCACAATCCCAAGTAGTCGCCGCCAGCGCACAACGGGAAGCCGCGAAGGAACAAAGCCATTCAAGCGATATCGAAGCGACTCTGGTCGCCGACCAAGTAAAAATCCACGCGCTCACAGAAGAATTAAGCGATAGATCAGAGATGCTCGACCAAGAACGGCAGCTTCTGGCATTGGGCCACGATGTGAGCGATCTCATGGGCGCTCGCAATCTCCACATCGTAGATGTGGTGGATACCGATCCGAAGGGCAAGACTCGGCCTGCGTTTGGGCGAATCTTTTTCACCGAGGGCAAGTCGCTGGTCTTTTACGCTTACGACCTCAATGGGACGAAAATCCAGAAAGCAGATTACCAATACAGAGTATGGGCTAAGCAAGAAGGCAGCGATAAGCAGGTCCGCAGCCTCGGCATCTTCTATTCCGACGACAAAGCGCAACGGCGCTGGGTGTTCAAGTGCAACGATCCAAAGATTCTGGGCGAGATCGATTCAGTGTTTGTGACTCTGGAACCTGCAGACAGTGACCCCACTCATCCGCAGGGGCAGAATTTGATGTACGCCTATCTCCGGGGACAACCCAACCACCCCTAAGAACCACTGGCTTAAGGTTAGGTCGGTTTAGATCGCTTTTGCCATCCTCCGCAAATGCTTATGTCGCTTCCTAGGTCCGGGTTACCTCCACGAAGTTGTCTCTATCCTCGAGGGCAGGGTTGGTGGACGGGCAACGTGAATATTCGTTCGGCCATTTTTTTCTCCTGTGGGACAAATTGCTTTCGCGTCGGGGATACTTCGGCAAAGGGGAACGCCAGTGTCCAGAACAATTCGTCCTCGTAACCTTTTTCTCTTCACTGTTTTTCTCGCCGTCCTAGTAGTTGCGATGTTCCAGACACCATGCGCGTTTTCGCAAACAACGTCCGCATCCGTGTTTGGCCGGGTGACGGATCAGAGCAATGCAGTGGTCCCGGATGTAGAAGTAGAGATCAAGAACACCGACACAGGTGTCTCACAGGTCACGAAGACAAATGCCGAGGGAGTGTATACCTTTCCGTCGCTGGTCCCAGGACATTACCTGATGAATGTCCGTAAACAGCAGTTCCAGACTGTATCGGTGACCGGCATCACGCTCGACCTGCAAGACAACCTTTCGCGGAATTTTGTTCTTCAGATTGGCTCATCTGCTGTATCCATCACCGTAGATGGCAGTGGCATTGTACTGAACACCACGGATGCGTCAGTCAGCACGGTGATCGATCACACCTACGTGGAAAACATGCCGCTCAATGGGCGCAGCTTCCAAGATTTGATCCTGCTCACACCAGGAACAGTAACTCAGACAACCCAGGTAGCTCAGTCGAACACGCCGATCGGTACTGGTGTTGGCCAGACAGGTGAATTCAGTGTGAATGGCCAGCGCACGGAATCAAATTACTACACCGTGGACGGCGTGAGCGCGAATGTCGGGGCCACTGCCGGCATAACTATGAATTACGGGGGAGGCCCAAGCGGTTCCACGGCGGCGGCGACGGCTCTGGGGACTACGCAAGCTCTGGTCTCCGTAGATGATCTTCAGGAGTTTCGCGTGCAGAGTTCGACCTATTCGGCCGAATACGGCCGCAATCCTGGCGGTCAGTTCGCGTTTGAAACCAAATCGGGCGCCAATCAATGGCACGGAACAGCCTACGACTACTTGCGGAACGGTTTCTTTGACGCTCAGGACTGGTTCAATGACTACTTTGGTACGCCGGAACCCTCCCTCCGGCAGAATGACTTCGGCGGTACGTTTGGCGGCCCGGTCGCGATTCCTCACCTCTACGACGGAAAAGATAAGACCTTCTTCTTTGTCTCGTATGAGGGTCTGCGACTGACTGCGCCACAGGCGGCCACCGTTAACTATGTACCAAGTCTCAGCTTACGCGCAAACGCTCCAGCGCCTCTCAATCAGGTGCTAAACGCCTTCGCTGTGCCTAACGGAGAAGACTTTGGTGACGGAATTGCCGAATATATCGGAAGCTGGTCAAACCCGGCTTCGCTAAATTCAACCAGCGTCCGATTCGATCACCTAGTAAACGATAAGCTCAGGTTTTTCTTCCGGTTTAGTAACACAACATCCGATTCGGCAACTCGCGGATCAGACACTCCAACTTCAGCTACAACGCTAACGTATACTCTGCGGACCTACACGGCGGGTGCCAATAGCGTTTTCTCAAGCAGCCTCAGCAATGAATTCCGTCTCAATTTCAGCTCCAACGAAGTGACGAGTCGCGAGGTCATTGACGCGTTGGGAGGCAGTACGCCCATCAATTTGGTACAGCTTGCGGGACTGAGTGCTGGATCCGGTGCTTCCGTTCTTCTTTGTTACCAAGGATGTTTTGACCTTGCCCAGGACCAGCAGGCTGGCGCCCAAAGGCAATGGAATTTGGTTGACACAGTGGGCCTCGCTCTGGGACGTCATCAGTTCAAATTTGGAGTTGACTATCGTAGGCTGGCGCCGTTCGCGGCTCCGTTCAATCCCCTTGTGGAGTACGCCTACATCAGTGAATCTTCGCTCTTGACGAACAGCGCGTTTACACTTGGAAACGCCAATGTTCCCGCTTATCCGTTGTATACCAACTTCTCGGCGTTCGCCCAGGACCAATGGAGAGTATCGCAGCGGTTGAGCCTCTCCTTGGGACTGCGATGGGAAGTGAATCCCGCGCCGGGCGTGACGCAGGGATTGAAGCCCTATACGCTTCAAGGGTCGAGCCTCGATACCATGATGGTCGCACCGCAGGGCACGCCGTTGTGGCAGACTACGTGGTTTAACTTTGCTCCGCGGTTGGGTGCCGCGTACGTTCTGCGTAACACGCCAGGGCAGGAAACCGTTGTTCGCGGTGGGGTTGGTGTTTTCTTCGATACCGGCCAGCAGTTAGGGTCGCTCGGTTTCAACGGACCAGGATTTAGTTCACAAGCAATCAATTTTTCGGGCGTACCATTTCCGTCAGTCATAACGATTCCTGCAATCGTGAACCCTCCCGTGGCCCCATACGCAACGACAACGGCGTATGGGTTTTCCCCTCATTTGCAATTGCCATACACACTTCAGTGGAATGCCAGCATTGAACAGGCACTGGGCAAGTCGCAGTCCCTCACAGCTTCCTATGTCGGTTCGCACGCAGCAAGATTGCTACAGAGAAATCAATTTAATGTACCCAACAACCCAAATGTATCTACCCTTCAAATCATTAAGAACGGACTCACCTCAGACTACAGCTCTTTACAAGTCCAGTTCCGGCGGAGGCTGAGCCAAGGTTTGACGGCGTTATTTTCCTACACCTGGTCTCACTGTATCGATTATGGTTCTGCAAATCTCGTCATTGGGTACCTGCGCGGGAACTGCGATTTCGACGTTAGGCACAATGTTTCGGCGGCCATCTCTTATGATTTGCCAAACCTAGGACACAACGGATTTGAAAGCGTCATTCTGCACCACTGGGGTCTCGACGACCGGTTTATCGCGCGAACCGGATTTCCAGTAAACCTAAACGGAAACTTCCTCCAGCAGCCAAATGGACTGTTCTTTAATGCGGGTCTCAATCTTGTTCCAGACCAACCCATCTACTTATACGGTGCTAATTGCGATTCTATTCTCCAAGGATTGGGGGATCTTCCTCCAGGGCACTCGTGTCCTGGAGGCCGTGCGATTAATCCCAATGCCTTCGTTGACGTAACTTCTGGGCTCGGTGACGCTCCGCGGAACTTTGCAAGGGGTTTTGGAGCCTGGCAAATGAACTTGGCTATTCGGCGGGATTTTCCGATTCACGAAAGGCTGAAACTTCAATTTCGCGCGGAGGCTTTCAATATTTTCAATCACCCGAACTTCGGCACAATCGACTCGTTATTAGGCGACCCCGCCTTTGGACAGGCTACTGCGACGCTCGCGAATTCGCTCGGCGTCCTGAATTCACTTTACCAGCAGGGAGGGCCACGCTCGATGCAATTTGCTCTCAAGCTTATGTTTTAGGTGTGCCCCAAATCGCTCGCACGAACAGATTGCTCACGTGTGGTTGGAGGGCCTTGTGTAGGGCTCCCCCGGAGCTTACTTAGTGACCGTTGGACCAATTTCACGAGGGCAGAAATGAAGCAACCGCACCCTGGCATCGGTTCAGGTTCTCTTGCGCGCCTCGTGCCTTCCATCGTGACCTGTCTCTCGATTATCGTTCCGACCGTACGCAGTCAAGTGGTCCGCACCAAAACTAGTGTTCCCGAAAAGCACGAAGCACGTCCTGTAACCGTCGCCGACGCCATTGAGATGACCAAGTTGGTCGGCAGCCCTGCTTATGACAGCGGAACTTCCACCGAACACAATCCGGCCCTCTTTTCTCCGGATGGAACGCACCTTGTTATCGTCACAAGAAAGGGGAATATCGACAAGAACATAAACGATTACGCTCTGATCTTATTCGATACCAATCAGGTACTCCGCTCTCCCACTCCCGTGGTGCTGGCATTGTTATCGTCATCTTCAAATAGGCCTGGGATTCAAGACATCCAGTGGGTGGATGACCGTACGATTGCATTCCTTGGAGAGAATACAGGTGAGTTGCAACAAGTTTACGAAGTGGATTGTCAAACGAAGCGGCTCACGAAACTTACCAGTCACTCGACGAGCGTAATTGCTTACGCAATTGCGCCGAATGAGGACAGATTCTTTTTCCAAGCGCACCGTCCGGCGGAGGCGCTCTTTGACGAGAAAGCCGGGAGAGACTCGCTGGTCGTATCCAGTCAGCGTTTATCAGACCTATTAGCCGGCGAAAGTAGATGGGGTTCTGGCAATTTCGTAGATTTGTTCAGCAAAACGAGGAACCGAGAGGAAGAAGTTCCGGTCAGAACGCGAGCCGATCTCGCTCCAGCTCATATCTGGCTATCACCGGATGCCCGATATCTTATCGGAGCAACTCTGGTTGCGCACATTCCGGACATCTGGAACGACTATAAGGATCGTTGGGTGCAAGAGCGTGTCCGGACTTCTCCGCTGCACGGGGACTCGCCACTACTCTATCAGTATTCGTTAATCGACACGGAGTCGGGTCAAACCGAGGTCCTGCTCGATGCCCCCCTCGGCGACGATATACCTGAGGTTCTTTGGTCTCAGGATAGCAACTCAGTCGTTGTCGCGGGAGTCTATCTGCCTCTAGATATTGCGGATACAACTGAGCGAAAGTTAAGACAGTCAAAGAAAATGATTGCGGAAATTAGAATACCTAGCCTAGACATCTTGCCCATCAGTTCACGAGAGATATGCTCGCTGCGATGCTCACTTAGATGGGACCCGAGAAGTGACAAACTTGTCGTTGAGTCAACTATCTATTCAGGATCCTCCGTTCCCGATGGAGCTTCACTTGCATTTCAAAGGGCGGCCGCGGGGTGGGCCGAAGTTGAGCTTCCAAACTTCGGTCAGGGACACAGCGGTCAGATAGCCGTCAATTTGGAGGAAGACATGAACACTCGTCCAAGATTGTTCGCCAAGGACACCCAGACAGGCCAAAAGTCACTCCTCTTAGACTTCAACCCTCAGTTCAAGGATCTCAACTTTGGTCAAGTACAGGACGTTACTTTCAAAGCCACCGACGGTCGCAAAGTGAGCGCAGGACTTTACCTACCTCCTCATTACGCCAAGGGGAACACATATCCTCTTGTGATTCAAACGCATGCTTGGAATCCGGAGAGATTCTGGATCGATGGTCCATGGCCGTCTGCGTTTGCCGCGCAACCACTTGCCGGCAAAGGATTTGTCGTGCTGCAATTGAGCGAAGACTTGCACGTCGTATCGACCCCTGAAGAAGCTCCAAAAGAAGCGTCGGCATATGAAGGCGCTGTAGAATTTCTTGATCGTTTAGGAGTTATTGATCGTAATCGCGTAGGCCTCATTGGATTCAGCAGAACAGGTTTGGGCGTAGAACACGCGCTCACGCACTCAAAGTATCACTTCGCTGCTGCCATCATCGCCGACGGGAGCGATGATGGGTATTTTAGCTATTTGTCCATTCTCCCTTCCTTATCCTGGCGCTGGCCGGACTTTGAAGGTCTCAACGCAGGTTCGCCCTTTGGTAGCGGCTTGTCCGCTTGGTTGAAGAATTCTTCCGGCTTCAACTTAGCGAGAGTAACTGCCCCGGTACGCGAGGAGGCCTATCATCCGTCGTCGCTCCTCTATGCATGGGAATGGTTTGCGGGTTTGTCGCGGTTGGGCAAGCCAGTCGAGCTTATTTACATGCCAGATGCGACTCATGTCTTGGTTAAGCCACGCGATCGACTGAACTCTCAACAGGGGAGTGTGGACTGGTTTTGCTTCTGGTTGAGAGATGAGGAAGACCCTGATTCAGCTAAAGCCGAGCAATACGCCCGCTGGCGCGAACTGCGCAAGATGGAACAGGAAAATGAGGCTAAGGCGAAAGCTGCAACAGTCAATTGAAGATGCTGCTTCAGCAAACAAGGGATCCAGTTCGACGCCGGTTGCGGCCTCGATTGCCGTCGGTGGGACGGCTTGGGAAATCGCCGAGTAAAAATGATCCGGTGCCGATGGCCGGGTCGAGGAAGCGCAGCGTCGTCTTCCCTAGTGTTTTGTACGCGTAGCGCGCGGGCTCCAGCGCAAGTTCAAGTGGTGTCGCGAACTGTCCCCATTTGTTGCGTTCTGCCGCCGTGTTCGGGCTGTCCAGACGGGTTTCTCAGCCTGTCGGCCTCCCTCGATGGTTTGGTGTGCGGCAGTTCTCATGGCGTCAGATCCCCAGCCGGTCGAGCATCTGAAACAAAATTCCTGCGATCTTTTTGAGATGTGCACGCAGGACGTCCGCTGCCAGATGCGGAGGAAGCTTGCCCTGTTCGAGCGTGCCTATGAGATTCTTGGCGGAATCGGCCAGTCCGATGAGCCTGTCGCGCGCCACCGGCGGGCATGTAGACACCGTAAAGTTGGCAGAATGCCGGGATTGGTCTTGATCACATCCACTGTGATCATGGTCAAGCCTTTGGTGAGGACGAGGCCCTGCTCGACGCTCTCGATGGAGTTCGTGCGCGTATCCCGATACGCCTTTGGCGCAAACTTCATGAACCACTGATTGAACTGATCAACTGAGGCGCGGGTGTCTGCCTTCCACAAATGTGGCTTATCGGCATTAATGGGCACGAGCTAATTTAACTGCCACTTAATAGATTGCAACTCTTGGCGGACGCCGAGTGCCCCCTTATCCTAAGGGTGAGAAAAGCTCGATCAAATTGCCGTCGAGGTCAAACAGATAGTAGGACACCGCCCGGACCCAATCATGGGAGGCCGGCCCATGAAGATCTATCCCTTTGGAGCGTAGCCTTTCAACAAGTTCATCGAGATTCTTGTGCGGAATATGCAATGCGAAATGGACGGTACGATGACGCGGCCCGGCGGGCGTCGGAGAGTAATCTTCATACGCCATCCGTCCCTGGTGCAGGCCCAGTCGCTGCTCGCTTCCCGGTTCCCCGGTACAAAACCACGCCCAACCCCATCTCTCATCCGGTGCTTCTGGGTCGCGCTCGAGTCCCATCACTTCGGAATAAAATCGAGCGGATTCAAAAACGTTTGCCACGTTTAGCACAACTTTGGATATGCCGGCTGTTATGGCCATCGCTTGACCACCAAAGGAGTGTCGGCTAGAAGGGTCGCGCTAAGCAGAACTTTTCTCGAAGCAGTTAAAACTGTGCCAGAAATGCATATGACTGCGAGCATCCGATCGAGGTTCATCAAATCAGCAACCGTTGCCACACGATTGGTCCGCGGCATTGAGTCCCCTTGGCCGATCAAATCTCGACGTTGCGCGGGTCGATGAGGACACGGAAGCCGCCTAATCTTCCCGTCCTCCCACGCAGTAGAGACTAATAACAAAGGCCTTGTCTTCGGCAATTTAATTCGGCTTATGTTGTTAGTAACGTCCGTTAAAATATGCACATTACCTCGCCTACGGGCGTGAATTCGAAGGAAGTCTTCAGGACTCTTCACGCCGAATATGAATTACTCCACCGGCGTAGCTACCTTCAGGGCCGGAGTGAATACCAATTCCTATGACCTTCGGATCGATAGGGTTCTGACATCTCTGACGCAGTGTTTCGAATTGGCTCTTCAGTCTGTCGGCCTCACGAGGGTCGGTTACTTCCAGATAGAGCGAACTCTGCTCCTGCTCGATGACCAACTCTGCAATAAGAGGCCCCATCAGCGAAGTATCGGCGAACGCCATGAGGACTGCGCCAGATTTCCCTGTTGTAGTGGTGCAAACGCGGTCGCAATAGAACGTGGCTCGTCGCCCGTCGAGGTAGAAACGCCCAGGCGAGAACTGACTTTTCTCGGTACCTCTCTCGAAGTCGAACAACCATGTTTGCGCCAGCATGCTGCAGATGTTTAGCGAAATATAGATTGCGAACAACGCGTCTTCAGTAGTACGCGGGACCACCTGATACCGAATGTCCATATTCGGAGCAAGAGCTGAAAGGGCGTCGATAGAGGGTTTGAGCCAAGCGTAGGTTGGTCGTAGCCCTGCAAGTTCTTTGAAAATCTCGTTGTCGAGCTTGTGGGAGCGCCTTTGGGCCGTGATACCCGCCCGCCTAAGACCAATTTTTGGGAATTTTTCAGCGGCCGCATGGGCGTTGAAAATCGCTCCTTGCGTATCTTCATTCATCTTCAAGGAAGTCGAAGCATTTTCGAGATCGAATAGGGCCCGCCTCAGCAGTTCTCGTTCTGGAGTCGAAAAATGCAGGTCGTCAACGCTCAGGTTGTAGATTTTGTATACGCTGGACGCTGCAAGCATCGCCTTCTCACCCCAAACGCTAAATTCCTCCTTCGTCATGGACTCCGCGACTTGCCGTGGGAGGCCCTCAATGTAGTCAGTGAGCCGAACCACAGTTTCGGAAGTTATGACTGGAATGGCGAGCAGGTATCACTGAATTGAGAGCCGGCTACGTATGCAGCTAGTGCGAAATCGATCGGGGTCAACTGATCGTAATTCCCCACCCACATTCCCGCCAGGAAGTACGCCGGTTCGATTATCCCTCCGAAGCCGAAATTGTGGGGCGGGTCACTGGCGTGGCGATGCGAATCGTGAGAGAACAAACGCCAGACTCGCCGCAATCATAGGGTTGAGTTGTCGCTGTCATTTTTTCCGGCGAACATGGGCATTTTCAAATAAGCACTTTCTGACACACGCACGAAGTTTTTCAAGAAACACCTTGCGCACTACTGTGATGGCTTTCTCATAGATTCAAGGCTCGAGCCGCAGCTATCTGCGAATACCACCGAGAAATTCCATGCGGAAACGAACTTGCCCGCAAAACCCTGTCGGCTTTGGAGTATCTTCTTATTTACTCCTTCAATACATACCCAAGCGAACGTCCAAGCGGTCACCGGAGGCAATGCTAGTATTTTTTTCCACGCCACACGCAACGAGACGCAGACACAATGCGGCCTATTTCGATCAGCCCGATAGTTCCTTTTACATGCTGGGAGAACCGAAATCTCGCCCTCAGCTGCGAAGCTGGTTCGTATTTGCTATTTTGACGGGAGCCGTTCTGGCTCTCGCACTGGTTGTACTTGGAAGCTGGATATTTTAAAGCCGCGGAACTCCATTGCTCACTCGGCTCCCCCACGATACATTTGAGAAAATCCCGATCTCGTAAGTATTGAGGACTTACGCCGCGTTTACCGGAGGTCCCTTTCCGCCTGCATCGAGACCCGCCCGTGTAAACCCAAACGTAAGCTGTTCTGTCGTCCTTGTCTCACGCCGTTTTCGTTTGTCCGTCCTTCTATCGGCGCGCTCTCTCGACGCTCCGAGACGGGTGCGTCCCGGCGTCAGGTGCCAGACGCCTCCGGTTTTCGCTAGCACCTCTCGCGCCAGCGAGAGGCCCGTTGAGAATTTTTTCACGGCGCACCCGGTTTGTGCGGTTTATCAGGACTTAGCCCGCAAGCGATCTCTCTTCGTTGACTTGCATTCTGCCTCAACCTAAGATGTGCGCAAATGGTGGAAATCCCATCTCGCATTGGCCAAACCGTCTCGCACTACAGAATCATCGAAAAGCTCGGTCGTGGCGGCATGGGTGTGGTTTACAAGGCTGAAGATGCAACCCTGCATCGGTTCGTGGCGCTCAAGTTTCTGCCGGACGAAGTTGCGCAAGACCATCAAGCGCTCGAACGCTTCCGCCGAGAGGCGGAGGCAGCATCGGCATTAAATCACCCGAACATTTGTACAATTCACGAAATCGCCGAAGACAACGGCCAAGCCTTCATCGTGATGGAATTCTTAGATGGCGTCACGCTGAAGCACCGTATCGCTGGCCGTCCGATGGAAATCGAAACCGTTCTTGATTTGGCTATCCAAGTGGCGGACGGGCTCGACACGGCCCATACCGAAGGGGTCATTCACCGGGACATCAAACCGGCAAACATTTTTGTGACCAAGCGCGGCCACGCCAAGATTCTCGACTTCGGTTTGGCAAAGCTGGCTCCATCGGCTCGTATCGCGCAAGGTATGGGCGTTTCCTCGATGCCAACGTCCCCAGCGGAAGAACTGCTGACGAGCCCTGGTACCGCAGTCGGCACGGTGGCTTATATGTCGCCTGAGCAGGTGCGCGGGAAGGAACTGGATGCACGCACCGACCTCTTTTCATTTGGTGTTGTGTTGTATGAGATGGCGACGGGCGCTCTCCCCTTTCGTGGAGACACATCGGGATTGATTACGGATGCGATCCTGCATAACGCTCCGGTCGCTCCTGTAAGGTTGAATCCCGATGTACCGGCGGGGTTAGAGCGAATCATCAACCGAGCTCTCGACAAGGGCCGGGAACTCCGTTATCAGCACGCCTCGGACATTCGAGCTGAATTGAAGCGGCTGAAACGCGACACGGATTCGGGCCGAATTTCGTCATCGGGGGAAGAGTCGGTTCCGGAGGTCACTGCGGAGCCCACAAGTCGCTCGACCGCGACGGCTCAGCTGTCAGCGGGGCTTGCGCGGAAGCGATATGTTGTTTTGGCCGTTTGCATCGCACTCCTGGCAGCAGCCTTTGTGACGTATCACTTTTGGTTCCGGTCGAACACTCCGAGCGTCCCCGCAAAGATTACACAAATCAGCCAGTGGAACAAACCGATGTACGACGCGAGGCTTTCTCCTGACGGCCACGCTGTAGCGTTTGTCTCACCGGCGGGCCCCATCATGCAAGTGTTCCTCATGCTCACTTCTGGTGGAGAGCCTCTTCAGCTCACGAATGACGAGGGCGACAAGGATGTGGACAATTTCTCGCCCGACGGCAGGGAGGTCTACTACCATAGGTCACTCGGTCGGGACGAAGTCTGGGCCGTGCCTACACTCGGAGGCAATCCGCGCCGTGCGGCGTCTGCGGCCTATTTGGTTCCATCGCCGGACGGGGCTTCCGTTTTTTATGCGAAGTCTGGCGACCCGGGAATTTTTCGTGCGGGCAAATCAGGACTAAACGAAGGATCACTCTATAGACCCCAAGACACTGGTCTGTTCTACTTCCCAATGCTGCTATTTCCTGGCGCCAATGACCTGCTTGCTGCTGGTCTGCGAATGGACTCGTCGAACACGCGTCTTGTCAGAATAAACTTGACCAGCCATGAGGTGGTGGATTTAGGAGAGATTTCCGCCAATGCGAACAATGATGACAAGCCTGACATCACGTGGGCCGAACCAGGCAATTCCGTACTACTCAGCCGCACTGTAAACGGGCTAACGAACATCTGGAAGTACAGCTTGAAAGACCGGAGCCTAACGCAGATTACTTTCGGAGCGGGACCCGACTACTCGCCGATGCCAGACCCGGGAGGAAAAGGGATTTACTTTGTGAATGGCAAAACCTCCGGTTTCCTGACCGCGTACCATATTCATTCGAAGGCATCCACGGACATAGTGTCGGAGGACGCAACTCAGCCCGCCATTTCGCCGGATGGGAAGCGCGTGATGTATATCACGCTCCCCGCATCCGATAGGAACGAACTCTGGGTGTCTGACATCGACGCCGGCAACAAAGTGAAAATCGACACGGGAGAGCTCCTGAACACGGGCACTTGGGCTCCGGACAGTTTTCACCTATCTTTCTTTGGGGGAGCCAACGCAGCGGAGAAAGCCTACATGGTCGGCGCAGATGGCAGCGGTCTTCGTCAGCTGCCCCCAATGGGAGGTAAGCACTTCGCCGCCGTGGTATGGAGCCATGACCAGAAATCGGTTTACCCGAGTATGGCGGCGGGCAACGAGTCGACATCTGACATTTGGAAATGGAGCGTGGACGGTTCGAATCCGGAGAAGTTGGTGGACGATTGCGGCTTGGTTACCGATGCTGAACCCGGCGGGCGGTACCTGCTTGGCCTCCAATTGTTTGGAGAACGGACGGGAATCTATGAGGTGTCCATATCCGACAGGAAATGCATCCCGCTGCTCCCCGGCGTAGTAACCTTCAATGCGACTTTTGCTCGCGACGGCAAGTCGTTCTTGTATGCGGTTGCTTCTCGCGGTGAAGTCACGATTTACCGGCAGTCTTGGAGGGACGGCAAACTCATCGGGGCAGCCCAGGTCGCGTCGAAGGTCTCCTTTGCTTTTCCGCTGAATCACGCCGGTGGTAACGCCTACGATTTTTCCAGGGACCTTTCCACCATCGTCTATGCTCGCCCCGGCGGCCACGCCGACCTGTATCTTCTGAGTCAGAAATAAATCCTGGTCGCGAAGTCGCAATCCTGCCGGTCCGCGCGGCTAAGTCCTGGTAAGTCGGAAACTTGCCGTCAACCACCGGGGTATTGATCTTGCTGGAGACCACAGTACCGACAGTCGCGCCATCTCGTCTGTGTTTGCGTAGAACCCTTCAATTGCGCTCGCCAGTAGTAGAGCTTTCCACAGCGTGGGCAGCGAAATCGGTTTAATCACAAGCCAGCAGCGATGTATGACACATCCAACTGGTGCTCGTCTTGTCCACGCGTGTCTCCTTCTTAACATTCTCACGTGTGAAAACAAGAGAGCTTTCTGGTACTTTCTTCAGGGATGCAGCGTAACAGGACAAAAACCGTGGCCCCGGACGAAGAGTGCATCGCGCAGGGCCACAAGTTCCTTTGTCAAATTGATCGGGGAATGGACGGTCATAGCGGCGCGGTGCTGGATGAGCACGGAGTAATTCGCTGGCGGTATGGGATCCGTAAAAACTCCTCCGTCCGTCGCCTCGGGAATCCGTTCAATAAGCCAGATTTCGTTATTGCTGATCCAGACGGAAGAGACGAAGTCGTCATCCGCAGAGCTTCATTTATCCCTTCCGTCTTTGACATCAGAGTGGCAGGCAAGATCAATGGCCGGGTAAGGATGTGCAGCCCGTTCCGAAATAAGTACGCCATCGACATTGATCGGGTAAATTCGTGGACATTCCGCATGCCGCTGTTCACGACTCGATTCTTCGGAGATTCCAGCGCGGGGCCGGAAATCAGGGTTGCAGTCGGACGTTCCAAAATGGAGTGGAGCGTCCTTATCAAACGCGACGCCAGTGAATGGCCTCTTTTAGCTGCGCTGGCCTTCAT
>JABDEK010000051.1:0-30876 GCA_013287135.1 Acidobacteriota bacterium
CCACTACATTTCAGCTATCAACGCTTCCTGGAAAACCAATTGCGCGCCAAATTTGGTTTCATCGGCACGCCGATTCGATTCAACCAGCGCCTCAAAAAGCGCGGATCGCGGCATCGCGAAAGACGCGACCCTCGCGACTCCTAACCGTCGTTTCTGCGCGGTCCTTGCTTATAACAGAGATTGTTGATGTGCTGGATGTCAAACGACGCGAAGAAACCTCGCCATAGATCTGCGGTGTAAAACGCATCAAAGATTTTTTGTGGCCGTAATTCAGCCCGCCATCACCAAGAAGGAACCCGCGCCCGCCTAGCGCGAGATATTCTCGATGGGCAGCGACGATTCCTCTCATCACCAAGACGGCGCCTGCGCGACCGTTTTTGCGCTTCCATTTTTCGACTTTATGTTCATTTCCACCGCGGGCAGAGTAGATGCCACGCAGATATTCGTCAAGGGAATTGAGAAGGAAAAGCCGAGGAAGTTGTTAATGTTTTGTAACGATTCTGAGACTGAGGGGAAGAGACCAGAAGCGAGTTTCCCTCCGTGTTCCGAGCGATTTGTCCCACGTTATGCAAGGTTAATTTGAGAGGGCGGGCATCCCGATTGCTCGATGGAGTCATCTTTAGTAGTCTCTACTATTGTGCTTACGCCAGTAGTGCCAACCTTAGCGATGAGGGGTGAGTAATTTGCGGGGACTATTTCGACTGCCTTTCTGGCTTCTGATTTTAGCGGCCATCGTTCTGCCATCGTGCGGCCAGAATGTGAATTATCCTTCGCCGACATTGAACGCAGTCAGTCCGACCAGTATCACCACCAACCAGCCGAATCCGTTTGTTCTGACGGTAATCGGAAGCAATTTCGTGCAGCAGTCTGCAATACAGTGGAACGGCAGTCCTCTCACGGACACCGTTTTCGTGAACACGGGACAGCTGACGGCTGTTATTCCGCCTTCCTTTTACGCGGCTCCGGGAACGGCGATGATAACCGTAGTTACTCCTCAGCCGGGCGGCGGGACCACTCAAGCCATTACTTTCAGCGTTGGGCCCACGATAAGTCCGATTCCGCATATTTCTTCACTGTCCCCAGCGGGAGTCTTGACCGGAGGTGCGGGCTTCACGCTTCGTGTGTTCGGCTCAAATTTTGTGCAACAGTCCACTGTCGCAGTGAATGGCAGCAACCGCCAGAGTGGTTTTGTGAATTCCACAGAGATTGATGCCACGTTGAACTCCACCGACATCGCCACAGCCGGAACCCTGCAGATTATCGTTACAAATCCCGTGAATCCCCCACCGGGGGGCGGCTCTTCGAATTCGTATCCATTGAACGTATTGAATCCGCTGCCGACAGCAACTGGTGTCAGTCCTGCTAGCGTGCAGGCAGGCAGTACCCCGACTACGCTAACTGTGACGGGGACAGGCTTCATCAATCAAAGCTCTTTCATTACGGTGAACGGAACACAGCGCCCGACTACATTTATTAGCGCCACGCAAGTAAGCACGCCGTTGACCGGCTCTGATCTCCTGGTGGGCGGCGTAAACCAAGTACAAGTGGTGAACTCGACGCCCGGCGGCGGAGCATCCACCACGCTGACATTTGCGGTGAATCCTACGCATTTACTTGGTTTACCCGTGCTTGTGGATCTTGCTGCCGACGGATCACAGGCGAACCAGGGAATCTGCGGAGGCCAGTTGGATTGTCAGAATGGCACGCTCGGTCTGAAATTAACAACGGTAGGGCCTTCCACAAGCACGACCGGTCAATATATAGCTTTTGCGTCTGTATCCAATAATTTGATCTTGAACGAGCCCAACAATGGCGGCGTCGTTTTCGTTCGTAATTCATGCTTAGGGGTTGCGTCGTGCACGCCGGCAACTAGCGCTGTGAGCACGGATCCCAACGGCAACGCAGCTAATGGCGCGAGCTCCGAGCCTTCACTGGATGCGGCAGCGAGCGATGCTGCGTTCACTTCGCTGGCTACCAATTTGGTTACGAGCGTCGGAGTGCCTGCCGGAATAAGCCAGATCTATTGGCGGCCTGTATGCTTGCCGACTTCTACCACCACTTTGTGCAATGTGACGCCCACGACTTTCGTAACTCAACTCGTTTCCGTGTCAGCGGACGGTCTGACCGCCGGAAATGGCGACAGTTATAATCCATCGATCAGTTCCGACGGCAGGTTCGTTGCATTCGTTTCACTGGCGACGAACCTTGTTTCCGGTATTTCTCCCGACGGCGTTACACCTCAGGTGTATTTGCGCGACACCTGCAGCGGAGTAACCGGGACGACTTGTACTGGCACAACCTATCTGATATCCACACCGGACGGGACGACGCCAGGCAACGGCGCCAGTTCGAACCCTTCGACAGCTTCGAGCGGATTGTATGTTTCGTTCACATCCGTCGCGACGAATTTGGGCGCAACCGCTCCCAATTCAAACGGCGCCGAAGAAGTTTTTGAGCGCAGCACATGCTTGACAGAGGAATGCACGGCAAACACAACTCTGCTATCCACGCCCGATGGCGTGACCCCCGCTGACGGCGCCAGTTCGGAGTCCTCTATCTCGAGTACGGGCAGGTTTATTGCGTTCGCGTCCACCGGAACGAATCTGGTGACCGGTGCAGGTCCCACACAGCAGATCTATTTGCGGGATACGTGCATTGCGATCGTGACGGCATGCACCCCTTCGACCACGCTAATTTCCATTACGACCAGTGGCGTTCCGGGAAACGGCACAAGCGAATACCCGAGCATCAATAACACGGGCCAGTACGTGGCATTCGCTTCCTTCTCCTCCAATATTGCCAGCACCACGAATGGGGTCGAGAATATTTTTGCGCGAAATACATGCGAAACGATTACGACCGAGTGTACGACGAGTACGGTGTTGGTAACTCAAGGAGCGGGCTCGGGTTCGACACCCGCGAACGGTAATAGCCTGGTGCCGTCAATTAGTCAGGACGGCACTACGGTTAGCTTGCTTTCCTTCGCCAGCAATTTGGTTCCCCGTGACAACAACGGGCTCGAAGACATCTTTCTGGGTTCCACCACTTTCACGGCTTCTACTACGACAGCGGAGCTCACTCCGCAGGATGTGCCGCGAGCCGCTGAAGCTCGGCATCGCGCGCGGTGACCAGCGTGAAGGTTAGCGACTCGCGCGGAACGCTGGTGACGAACGGACCCACTACCCAGCCAAGTCCGGTGGGAATGTCGCGCGTGAGCGAAACCGACTGGCACTCCACGTAAGTTCCTCCGTCTTTTTCCTGAAATCTCCAATAGGTATCCATACCCCACAAGAAGCCGCGGTCATGGCCTTGCGGATCCAGGCGCTCGTTGGACTCGCCGGGATTTTCCACTTCCTGAATGCGCGTGGCGTGCGAGCGGCTCCAGGCGTGTGTGGCGTCCAGGACGTGGTAGTGAACTTGATGATCCGTGTCATTCACGACGGTGATGACTTTCTTTTTGTAAAAGCGCAGGTTCACCAGGAAATCGTCGCCTTGATGCTGCAGGATTTTTGAGCGCTGAATGTCCGGGCGGAAATAATCCTTCTTATGATCGTAGTCCTGCATGAATTCCAGGGTTTGCGCCAGATTTGCGCCGGGTATGAAAACAGTGCCAATCCAGTGATGAATTAGCGCTCCAGGAGCCGCGATCGGATTGCCGTTGTCCAGCGTCTCGAGTCGTTCGATTACTACGCCACCTTTGAGTAACTCGGCATAGTAAGCGTCGCGGTGTGTTGTTTGGGATGCTAGATCGATCCATAGATATGGAGTTGCTTGCGCAAGCTGGGTATCGATCTTGCCTTGGGTGAGTTGGAGGTAATGGTTATACGCGGCGAGCGCCTCCGGTTTCAGGTCATCAGCGCTAGCCGAACCCGATAGGGAGAAAAAACAGGCAAGGACGATTGCAAGGCGGGTCATTGTTGGTTTCGTTTTGGGCACGCCTAAGTTTCCTCGCGATCAGTTCCAACTACTTGCAGAGATCTAGCGACGAGCTACAACCACATTACGTCGTCAGTTGTTAAGACGCAATCCAGCAACGAAACGATGTCGAAAACTGAAGAAGTTTTAATTGCCTGGTATGCGCAGACCCCGCTGCCGGAGGGGGTCAGGAGGAATTACGCCGGCAGGAGGGTTGGACGGGTTGGCTAGCGTGCCCGGCTCCTTTTTTTTGTGGAACCGTCGTCCCCGCATCGCAGCCATCCAACCCGCAGTGCAATGATGGAATATGGAATGGGAGCGACCAATGGCTCGGCTGGTTCATTTCTTAAGGTACCGGGGTTTTAGTACTGTCTTTCTATCTCTGTCTACAGCCACCCAAAATTCGGGGTTAGCCTTTTCCGGCGCCTGTGTCGGCATATAAGCTTCCCCTTGACAACCTACAAGAGCGGTGGCAGCCTCTTCCTCTAGTTTATCTAGGGGGGACGGCCCATTATCGTTCGGAAGGGGGAAATATGAAATTCGCCAAATTACTTCTGGTTCTTGCGGCAACCCTGGCCGCCACGCCGGCGCGCTCAATGCAACTGAGTCCGGTGCCTGGAGACCATCGTTCGGCCGACCGCGACGCGATCCGAAACCACATCGACAAGATCTTCCAGGCTTACATTCAGAAAAACGCTGAGGTAATTCGCGCCACCCACGCGAAGGACTGGACGGGTTTCCAGAATTCCTCGCGCACCACGGTCCAGGGCATCGATCAATACATGGATGGCGCTAATGGATTTCTGAAATCTCTTGTGAGGATGACCGGGTACAAGATGGTCGAATTCAACGTCATTTTCTACGGTGACGTTGCGCTAGTGCCCTACATCGCCGATGTGAACTACGAATATGAGGGGCATACATCTCCGGAAAAGCTTCGCATCCTGGACATCTACGCAAAATTGGGAGGCGATTGGGTGCAAATTGGCTCGGATACCACGCTGCATCCCGATTCACTCGCAGCTGATTTGCAGCGAGCGCAAACGGTGGACCCGGAAGAAAAGCAGGAATTGCTTACGGCTCGCGAGGCTGTATGGCGCTCGTGGTTCTCAGACGACAGTCCGCGCCTGGCGGAACTCTTGCCTTCTGAATTGATTGCTATCGATCAGAGCGAAAACTGGGAAGGCCGCAACGAAGTTCTCGCCGGCTCTAAAGATTTTGTCGCCAAGGGCGGCAAACTCGTACGCCTGGAATTTCCGGAGACGCAAGTTCAGATGTACGGATATACCGCCATTGTCTATTCGAAATATCTGTACGAAATCGAAATGGACGGAAAGCGCTCGACGCATTCAGGACGCGCCACGGAAATGTTTGTCGATCGTCAGGGAAAATGGGTCAACGTGGGTTGGCATCTGGACTCTGGCAGTTAATTGTCTGATCTTCGACTCAAGGAGAAATGAATGGCTCCGTCGATGGAAATACTGCAAGGCACGCTGGATTTGCTAATCCTCAAAACGCTCGCGCTAGAGCCGATGCACGGTTGGGGCGTGGCGCAACGTATCCAGCAAGTTTCGCGCGAGGCGCTCCAAGTACAGCAAGGCTCGCTCTATCCTGCGCTGTACCGCCTGGAACGCAAGAAATGGATTCGCGCCGAGTGGGGCGCCTCCGAGAATAATCGTCGTGCGAAGTTTTATTCCCTCACCAAGACCGGGCGCCAGCAACTCGAGCGGGAAATGGCGGACTGGGAACGGCTTTCCTCGGCTGTGACGTTGATTCTTCAACGGGCCTGAACTTCACGAGGGAGCCATGAGTTAAGGAGCGCAAGCCATGAATTTCTTGCGGCGCCGGAATCCCGGCAGTCAGTGGGAAGACAATCTCAATGAAGAACTGCACTTCCATCTGGAAAAACAGATGACGCTATACATCTCTGCCGGCCTGTCCGCAGAAGAAGCGCGCCGCCAAGCTCTATTGGAATTCGGCGGCGTGGAATCAGTGAAAGAAGAATGCCGCGAACATCGCAAGGCATTTTTGCTGGAAACACTGTGGACTGACTTGCGCTACGCCCTGCGTATGTTGCGTATGAACCTCGGCTTTACTGCGATTGCGGTTTTGACGCTTGCGCTTGGCATGGGGGCCAATACGGCAATCTTCAGCGTGCTCGATGCCGTGGTCCTGAAACCACTTCCCTATCCGCAAGCGGACCGTTTGGCTTTGATTTGGACGGAAATGAAGAGAGCGGGACAAAGCCGTGCGCCATCTTCCGGACCCGACCTGCTGGACATTCGCCATCGCGCCAAGTTGCTTCAGGATGCCGGCGGGATTTGGGTTGGCAGCGCAGCGGTGACCGGCACGGGCGAGCCCGAACAGATCAAGTTGGGGTTTACAACCGCGAATTTTCTTTCGCTTCTCGGCATTCCTCCCGCCAAGGGTCGCTTGTTCAACGCTCAAGACGAGTTGGAAAACGCTGGTCCAGTTATCATTATCACCGATGGCTTATGGCGCCGGAAATTTGGCGGCGACGACAATATCATTGGGCGTTCTTTAAACATCGATGGATGGGCAGCGACGATCGTTGGCGTCATGCCCGCATCGTTCCGCCTTCTTTTCCCCGAAGATGCGAGTGTTCCGCCGGACGTGCAAGCCTGGGTTCCCTTTGGCTACGATCTCTCGGGCGCGCCGCGAGATTTGAACTATCTTCGAGTGGTTGGCCGGCTTCGCCCTGGTGTAATCCTAGCTCAGGCTCGCGAAGAATTGCATTCCATTGCAGCGCAGCTTCGCGCCGAATATCCGGTGGATTCCAAAGCGGGTATTGATTTCGAAGCATTCTCGCTGCAACAGGACACCACCCGCGATACACAACCTTCCGTCTTGGCGCTATTTGTTGGAGTTGGACTCGTCTTGCTCATCGCCTGCGCCAATGTTGCGAATCTTTTGTTGTCTCGCGCTGGCCTGCGGCATAGGGAGATAGCGCTGCGGGCCACTTTGGGCGCGTCACGAAGCCGCCTCATTCGCCAACTTCTCACCGAGAGCGTTTTTCTTTCTCTTCTCGGTGGACTCGCGGGTTTGTTGCTCGGCTGGTGGGGAATGAAATGGCTGCTGGCGCTTCGCCCCAAGTCTATGGTGCTGCTCGACGCCGTGAAATTTAATTTCCCGGTGCTGGGCTACGCGTTTGCGATTTCACTGTTGGCGGGAATAATTTTCGGACTTGCGCCATCTCTGGAAGCGTCGAAAGCCAATCTAAACGAAAGTTTGAAGGCCGCTGGGAGAGGCGTTATTTTCGCCAAACAGCGGTATAGAACATTACTGGTAACAATCGAAGTGGCCCTAGGATTTCTCCTGCTGGTCGGCGCCGGTCTGATGACTCGAACGTTTGCGCGCTTGATTAATGTAGACACTGGATTCCAGAGCGATCACGTATTGACCTTCCAGATCTCTCCTCCAGGGAGCCGTTATCCAAAAGACGCAAATCGCGTTCGCTTGATTTCTCAGTTGAAGAAAAATCTTGAAGGGCTGCCAGGTGTCCAGTCCGTGGGCGGCGTTCATCTTTTGCCATTCGACGATTACGCGAATTGGTACAGCTACTATTGGCTTCCGGGCGCTGGGCAGCAAGATCAGAACACTTTGCTGGCCGACCATCGTTCCATCACTCCCAGTTTCTTTCAAACGCTGGGCATACCTCTGATGGATGGCCGAGACTTTGACGAATCGGACCTTGCCACCCACCGCCGCGTGGTTATCGTGGACGAATCATTGGCCAAACAAATGTGGCCGAACCAAAGTGCGGTGGGAAAAGAATTAAACGTAGAAACGATTCAAGAGGGAGATTTCAGTCGAGCCACCGCGGTTGTGGTCGGTGTGGTAAAGCACACCAAATATCTTCAATTGACTGGCAATGGCCGTCCGCAGATCTATGAGCCATACGCGCAATCCACGCGAGAAATCATGGCGTTCGCCATCCGAACGAAAGGCGAGCCGCAGGCGTTGATCGGAGCCATTCGCACGGAAGTGGCTAAGTTTGATACGAGTCTTCCTGTCTCGAAAGTGCGTTCGATGGACGAATACGTTCGGATAGCGCGGGCTTCGGCGCGCTTTACGATGTTGCTGGCGCTGGCGCTCGCTGGGCTTGCTCTAGCTCTGGCGTCAATTGGAATTTACGGGGTCACATCCTATTCGGTCGCCCAGCGAAAGAATGAGATCGGGATTCGCATGGCGCTGGGCGCTCAAGCGCGCGATATTTTAAAGATTGTGTTAGCCGAGGGAATGGCCGCCGTATTTGCGGGCGTCACCTTTGGTCTCCTTTTGTCTCTGCTGGTAACGCCTATGCTCTCGAGCCTGCTATTTGGCGTTCGTTCAACGGACGCCCTAACCTTCGTAGCCGTAGCCCTGTTTCTTTCCGCTGTGGGATTGCTGGCGTGCTGCATTCCGGCGCGGCGCGCCATGCGCGTGGATCCAATTGTCGCCTTGCGATACGAATGAGGTACGGACAATGAAACGAATCGGACGATGGCTCGTGCCCAAAACATGGGAGCAAGAGCTCAACGACGAACTGCGCTTCCATATGGAGAGGCAAATAGCACTAAGAATCTCTGCAGGAATTCCACCGGAGGAAGCGCGAAGGCAGGCCGTTCTGGAATTCGGCGGCGTGGAAGCAGTGAAAGAAGACTGTCGTGAACAGCGCCGCGGATTTTGGCTGGAAACGCTGTGGGGCGACGTGCGCTACGGATTGCGCCTGCTACGCAAGAATCCGGCCTTTGCAATTGTAGCCATTCTCACGCTAGCCGCAGGCATTGGCGTGACATCTGCTGTTTTCAGCTTCGTCGATCGTAATCTTTTCCGCAGCTTGCCCTATCCCCACGATGATCGCCTGGTGTCGTTTGGTTTGCTGGCACCCATTGAACGAAACGAGTTCTTGCTGGGACGCAGCTATGTGGATTGGCGGAAGGCGCCGGGACCGTTCGAGTCTATGACCTCCATGATTCCCGGCGCCGTCGATTGCGACCTTACCGAAGGGAATCCTGTTCGCCTCTCTTGCGCACAGGTAGAGCAAAATTTTCTTCCGACGCTTGGCGTCCATCCAATTGTAGGACGCAACTTCTTACCGGACGAAGATCGACCCGGTGAGCCAAACGTTGCGCTGATCTCGTACGGGCTCTGGAAAAGCAGATTTGGCGGGAATCCCGACGTTGTCACCAAGACAATTCTACTGGACGGTCAACCTACCTCCATAATCGGGGTACTCCCGGCGAATTTTGAGATGCCCAATTTGCTTTCGGTCGACGTTCTAGTTCCCCAAGGTCTCGACGAAGCGGCTCAGCGCAAATCGGATTCTGGAGCAGTACTGAGGGGCTTTGCGCGCCTAAAGCCGGGAATTAACGCGGGGCAAGCCGCCGCTGCAATGCAACCGTGGTTCGAGCAAGCTCTGCAACAGGCTCCTCCGCAGTTTCGCAATGAGGTACACCTATCTGTTCGCAGTCTGCGCGATCGACAGGTTCAAGACTTACGCCTGGCGTTTTGGGTTTTGTTGGGCGCGGTGCTAGCTGTGCTGCTGGTCGCTTGCACCAATGTCGCCAGCTTATTGCTTGCTCGTGCGACCAGCCGGGAGCGCGAGCTCGCGGTACGGGCAGCTTTAGGCGCAAGCGGAAGCCGACTGATTCGTCAGGCGCTGACAGAAAGCTTGGTGCTCGGAATCTTGGGAGGGGCGGCAGGTTGCTGGGTGGCATATCTGCTGATGCATCTCTTCGTCTCCATCGCTCCGGAAGGAATTCCGCGGTTGCAGCAGGCCACTCTGGATCTGCGCGTTATTGTTTTTACCGTGGGAATTTCACTTTTGTGCGGAATAATTTTTGGCCTCGCGCCGGCGCTGCGGATGCCTACACCCGAATTCTTAAGCGGCAAAGAAGTTCGTACCGCATCACGTAGCCCTCTGCGCCAGCTTCTGGTTGCATCGCAAATTGCTATTTCGCTGATTCTGTTGACGGGCGCCGGCGTGCTGCTCCGGAGCCTTTGGAACCTGCAAAGCGTGCCGATTGGAATTCAAGCGCAGAATATTGTTACTGAAGTGATTTCGCTGGGCCAGTCTCGTTATCCGAATGCGCCGCAACAGGCTGAGTTTTTCGACCGTCTTTTGACGAGCCTCCGAAATCTTCCAGGCGTGACGTCATTGGCCCTGAGCGATTCGATTCCGCCCAGCGGCGCGATGCACTCGACAATTTACGCGGGAATCGAAGTCGCGGGCCGTCCGCGATTTGCCGAAGGCACAGGCGGAATGGTGGCATGGCGTGCCATCACGCCCGGATATTTCTCCGCGCTGGGAATTCCAATCTTGCAGGGCCGCGCTTTCGATGAAGACGATCGCGTGCCCAGCCAAAACTCAATCATCCTAAGCGAACTCCTAGCGCGCGAGCTTTTTCCAAGTGAAGATCCGCTGGGCAAGCCTATGCGCTTTGGTTTGAGTGGTCCGTGGCGCACGGTCGTCGGGGTTGCGGCGGACGTAAAAAATGCCGGACTCGACGCGCAATCGGATCCTGAATTCTACATACCGTGGAAAAATGAGCCTGCGCAATTCCTGGGGTCTGCGTATGTGATTCTCCGCACGCCGCTGAATCCACAAACCGTGGAAAAGTGGATGCACTCGGAAACTGCCAGTCTCGATCCAACGCTCCCGGTAAAGATTGAAACCATGAGTCAGCGCGTTTGGAAACTGGCGGCGCGGCCTCGATTCAATGCTGTGTTGCTTTCGATCTTTGCGGCTATGGGAGTATTGTTGGCCGCTATTGGGATTTACGGCGTGGTCGGATTTCTGGTAACTCGCCAGACGAAAGAGATCGGAGTGCGCATGGCGCTGGGCGCAACTCCCGGCGCTATTTGGAAAATGGTCATGGCAAATGTCGCTCGGTGGACGCTGGCGGGGGCGCTATTGGGCTTGCTCGGAAGTTGGTTCGCTTCTCAACTTCTGCGGTCGCTGCTGTTTCAAGTGCCGGCTCGCGATCCTTGGTCAATTGGAGTGGCAGGTGCGGTACTTTTGATGGTGGCCTTCCTTGCCGCGTGGATACCAGCGCGACGCGCCATGCGCGTGGATCCTATGGTCGCTTTGCGATACGAATGACGAATCTTGCAGGATCCTAGTCACCGCCCTTATTTCGCCGTGGGGGATAATCGCAGAGTAATTTCCGTGGTTTTCTTTGGGCGAATCACGACGCGCTTGGACCACTCCGAAAAGACTTTATTTGAATAAGCGCGGACGTCGTATTGCCCCGCTTCGAATCGCGTGAATTCAAAGTGGCCAGTCGAATCGGTGTGCGCGGCGTGTGGACGCAGGCCGTCGGATGTTTGTATCGTCACACTCGCATCTGCAACCGGTTTGCCTTGCTCGTCCAGCACACTTCCTGAAAGCGTTCCTAAGCCGCCGGCAAATTGGGCGTTTGCCGCCGCGGCAAACACAAGCGTGATAAATGCTGCGGAAATTAGAGTTTTTCGTCTCATGGATCTCCCCGGGTCGAATCGCTGCAGCAATTGTATATCCTACTCAGCATCATGCCGGGCGCACGCGCCAACTTGTTCACGATAAGGGACTGGTCGAACGGTCAGGTTAGAACAGCTAGTATTTGTAGTGGCGGCTGGCTGCGGCATGTGCGGGCTGGTCTTGGCGGCCGGTGTCGGGATTCAGTCCGCGTTCGAGCGCGAGAAAATAAGTGAGAAGTTGAAGCGGAAGCAGATGCACAAAAGCAGTGAGCCATTCCGGCGTCTCGGGGACCGTCAATATTTGTTCGGCTGAAATATCGTGGTTCGCAGAAGGACTCGCAATCGCGGATCGAAGCATTTTCAATTCTCCGGCAGCCTGAAGGATCTGGCGCGCGCGGTGGTCGGTCTTGCGGCCTGTGAGCATTCCAATTAAGGCAGCGCGAGAATCGGTTTCCGAAAATGGTCCGTGGAGTATTTCCTCCGTCTCGAAACCTTCGGCTGCAATGTAACAAGCTTCTTTGATTTTTAGCGCGGCCTCGCTTGCCGTGGTCCAACCCACTCCCGTGCCGAAAATTTCAATGCGCGCAAGCGGCGCAATTCTTTTCGCTAACTCGCGCACTGGGGGCTCGAGTTTCAGCACTTCGCGCATCAACGCAGGTGCTTGCGTAATTTCTTTAGGGGAAAAGCCGTTGGCCAGGAGTTTTCGACGCTCCACAATGCGCGCGATCAGAATCGCCAGCACCGTCAACGCCGTTGTATAACTTTTCGTGTAGGCGAACGCGACCTCCTGTTCGCATGTCTCGATTTGAAAGTCTGCGCCGCGAACTCCCTCGCCGCTCATTTCCCCGGTAATCGCTACCGTCAGCGCCCCTGCCGCGCGCGCCAACTGTAGCGCCTCCAGGGACGCCGTTGTGGTGCCAGTGTGCGTGATAACGACGACGGCGTCGTTAGCCGTGAACGCGATGGGATGATGCACAAGCTCGAAGGACTGTTCGTAGTGAGCCCACAACCGTCCCGAGGAAAACTCGCGCATCCAGCTTTCCGCCACACGCGCGGCATGCAACGAAGTTCCGATTCCAACAAAAGTGATACGCTCCTTTTCAGCGAGGGCGTCAGCAACACGTTCAATCGCTTCCCTTTTTTGCAGAATCCTTGCGATCAATTCAGGTTGGGCTTGAACCGCATCGTAAACATAATAGGGGTGTGCCTTGCGCATTTCGGGAAACATTGAGTATTCTCCGCCGACAAGATATTGAAATTGCTCGCGCTATCGGCGGCTATTCTAGCGGAATAGGAGTCTGAATGGCTTTATACATCTCGCAACACACGCTGGCATGCCTCACGCGTCAGGGCGCGGAGGAGCTTACGAAGAGATTGCTAGCTGCGACGCCGGTTAAGGGGCGTCGCGTGCTGGTAAATATGCAGGAAGGGAAAATGCTCGTGGAATTCGAAGCGTCCAGCCGCGAGGAGCTTGAAAAGTGGCTGGCCTCGGAAAAATTCCATTTTGACTGGCTTCTTCGAATCGAGCTCGAGTCCACGGGCGGCGCGCTTCGAACGGCCTCATAGCGGGTATGAGTCCACTGCTCCCACCCCCAAGTGTCCACCGCACAGCGCTATTGCCAGCAAGCACTGTTCCGGTGTAGTCTTTTTCGATGCCTCACCTCACCAGAGACCGGCTCATCTGTTGTTGTACACGCGTGTCTCTTGGCGGGGTAGGCTAGCTATTTAAGAACGACTTCTAGCCGGTCGTTTTGAGCCCACCGCCAGGACAAGCTGGCAGGTGGGTTTTTTATTTTAGGTCGTTTTTAGGGCCGTTGAGTCTAATTACGAGGGGGAAAATGACATGTCAGATTACCAGCATCCCGAGACGTTAGTTTCCACGCAATGGGCGGCAGAGCACCTGAGTGATCCGAAAATCCGGTTAGTGGAAGTTGATGTCGATACTTCCGCCTACGATCAGGGCCATATTCCCGGCGCCGTAGGCTGGAATTGGCAATCGCAACTTCAGGACAATATTCGCCGCGATCTAATCGATCAGAAAGCGCTCGAATCCCTGCTCGGCCAGTCGGGAATTTCCAACGACACGACCATCCTGCTATATGGTGACAACAACAACTGGTTCGCGGCGTATGCGTTTTGGCAACTGAAGTATTACGGCCACAAGGATGTGCGATTGATCAACGGCGGCCGGAAGAAATGGGTGGAAGAAAAGCGTCAGCTGACCACGGAGCCGACGAAAGTGGCGGCCACGACATACCGCGCGACCGGTCCCGATGAATCGATTCGTGCGCGTAAGGAAGACATCTTCAGTACCCTGGAGAAGAAGACTGCTGCACAGCTGGTTGACGTTCGCTCCGGCGACGAGTTCACCGGAAAGATTATCGCGCCGCCCGGAATGTCCGAAACCGCGCAGCGTGCCGGACACATTCCTGGAGCCGCCAACATTCCCTGGGCTCAAGCGGCAAACGAAGATGGCACGTTTAAATCACTCGATGCGCTGAAAGCTCTCTATGGAGGCAAGGGCATAACCGGGAAGAATGAGGTGATCGCGTACTGCCGAATCGGAGAACGCAGTTCGCACACATGGTTCGTCCTGAAATATTTGCTGGGCTACGACAACGTGAAAAATTACGATGGCTCGTGGACCGAATGGGGCAATCTGATTGGCGCGCCAATCGAAAAAGAAGTAGCCGCAGCCGCACGATAAATTAGATTACGTTTACCGCAGGCAGCCCCGAAGAGCAATCTTCGGGGCTATTTTTTTGGCGTTCCGATATTTCAAGGAATTTCGTTTTCGGGGACTCCGTTGTGGCGGGCTTCGTCTTCTAGAGCGCTGACCTTAGTCTGAATATCCTCGCGCTGTTTCTGGTATTGGGCGAGTTGCGTGTGCCAATCGTCCGGCTTTGACCACCCGTACGGCCTGGGTGTATTGACCTGCTGTCCATTTAACGCCGCCTGCAACTGCGCGATCTTTTCGTCGAGCGGCGGGATTTGGCCTTGAAGTTTGGAAATTTGGCCGCGATACCAGGCTGCATTTTTGCCCCCATTGTTGGGCTTGGGCTTGTTCGCTGTATTAGCCGGCTTTGAATTGGAATTCGGCGAAGACGAGGCATCCCTGCGTGGATGCGAGCTGAAATCATCGTTGGTCCAGACTTTTTTCTCAGGTGTCTGCGATCCCGCGTCTGACGAACCTGCGGTGCCAGGGTTTTGCGACCGGACAGCCGAGTCGCTTTGCGCTGGCGCGCTGGTCGCCGTAAATGAGACACAGCTCGTGGCGAAAAGGGTTGTAGCGAAGAACCTAAGGGCCCGATTCATGATTGCCTCCTGGTTCCACGCTACTCGGAACATCGGAGGCGTGGAGAGACTATGGGTCTCCGTACACTACTTTGCCGCTCGCGATTTCGCTTTCAACCAATGCGAGCGCTTCTTTCGGAGGGCCGATGCGATGATATTGACTAGCTTCAATGTACTGGTGCTGCTCGAAGGTGAAAAGAAATTTCCTGCCCATAAAGTCGTATTGGTAACGGATGGGCAGCCAAATACCAGGCGAAATCTCGGTTTGCTCGAAAGAAAATACTCCGCCTCTATATAGTTTTCCCAGAACACCGCCGCCGAAGGCCAGGTCTCGCATCACGTGGGCTTCGGCGCGCGCCAATTGATTTTTTTCATGGTCCACCCAGATCTTCGCGGTGACGTGTGTCATGGCGTCTTGAAATATCGTGTGCGGATGGAAGCTGGGATTCGGACTCAGCTCCAGGATGTCGCAGAGCCGGCCGTTCACCATCTCTTGACCTGTCCATTTTGTGAGAAAGGCTTCTCGCGTTGCGTCCACGAGCTGTTCGCGGTCCGTTTTCTTTTTTTGCCATTTCGCGTAGGCGAGTTTCGCTCTGGACTCGTCCGGCTTGAGAGCAAGTTCGAGCAGTTCGCGCCAGGTCTGCAACTGCTGCCGGTAGAGCACGGGATCGGTGAGCTTGGTGTTTTCTTTCAACAAAATCTTCATCGTGCCAGTGCCGGTGGGAACCACACGGTAAAGCTTGTCTTCCAGCACGCGAGGATTGGGCCCGGCAGTACGGTCCACCTGATGTTCGATGCGTTCGTACTGTTCGATTGCAACATCGTCGCGATGCTGATTTTCGATCAGCTTTTCGCGGCGGTCGTGGATTTCAGCGTCCGAAGGCGCTGGGGATTGGGAATTCTGCGGAAGCGGCTGAGCAATAGACTGCTCGTCGTTTACAGAGCCGTCATCGAAAGGCTCGGTATTAGCGCCACGAACGAAATCCCTTGGCAGACGCCGGCTTGGCCGGCTAGACGGTCCCGCCAAAGCTAATAAGGCGCCGATACAAAAAATTGAGAAAGGGCGGAACATTCGAAACTGCGGGTCTCCAAAGCCCAAAACTGCATCATGTCTATTGTAGCGGATTCTTTGCGATGAAATCCCAGCGGTGAACGGCTGGTTTTCTTTAGCTGGCTCGTTGGGAAGAATTGTTGAAATTTTCGATCGTCCTGGCCGTTATATATATAGACAGAGCGAACTGACCGCGGCCTTGCTACGGCCGGTGCTCATCGGATGTGCCATCTCAGTAATGCTGCAATGGCACTAGGTGCAGCTTAAGCTTTAGGTACCGTGTGCTAAGTACTATTGAAGCTGTCAGTTAGCAATGAATGGCGCTCACGGGATCGAGCTTTGATGCAAAAATAGGGGTTGTGAACTTTTTCGACTCCTAGTTCGTCTATTATAGACAAAGTGAAGAAAGCCATCCCAACCCTGGCTGAAGTCAGGCAGACTCTCGTCGCCGTGCGCGAAACCTTTTGGATCGCGCTGGATACGTTGCGCGCACACAAATTGCGGACGTTTCTGACCCTCCTGGGTGTAATCCTCGCGGTCACCACATTAGTCTCGGTAATTTCCGTGCTGAATGGATTAAACGTCTATGTGGCCGATAAGATCGCCAACCTCGGCGCCAATGCCTTTGTGATCGATCGCATTGGCATCGTCACAAATTTTCAGGAATGGAACAAAGCAAGAAAGCGCCCTCCGCTACAGATGGATGATTTCGAAGCGCTGCGCGACAACATGAAATTAGCCGAGCAGGTGGCAGGGGAACAAGACACCACCGCGGATGTTCGCTACGGAAATATCATGAGCCAGGACGTAGCCATTATCGGGGCGACCCCAAATTTTGCTTCCATACGAGACATCGACGTCTCCAATGGCCGGCTCCTTACGAATGCCGATGAAGAGCATAGAACCGGTGTTTGCGTGATTGGCAACGATATCGCCAACAAAATATTCCCGGGTATGGATCCTATCGGCAAATCCATTCGAGCGGGACAAGGCCAGTACGACATTGTGGGTGTGGCCACAGCGAAAGGCACCGTACTCGGACAGTCCCAGGACAATTTCGTAATGATCCCTTTGGGCACCTACAGAAAAGAATGGCTGGCGCCGCAGGATTCGGTGAGCATGTTCGTTCAAGCGCGAGCCCCGGAGTGGATGGACGCCGCTCAAGACGAAGCGCGCGTGATTCTGCGCTCCCGCCGTCACGTTCGCTATCAGGACGAAGACAATTTTGCGGTAATCGCTCCCAATTCCATCATGGGCTTGTGGAACCGCATCACCGGAAACGCATTTGGTATCGCCATTTGGATCACCTCCGTATTTTTAGTGGTGGGCGGCATCGTGATCATGAACATCATGCTGGCTAGCGTGACCGAGCGTACCCGCGAGATTGGTCTCAGGAAATCGCTGGGGGCGCGGCGCAGTCACATCGTCTTGCAATTTCTTGTCGAATCGTCGCTTCTTGCTGCGTCGGGCGGCCTGGTGGGGGTCGGCGTGTCGTTGGCTCTAGCCGGATTGGTCCGCGCTGCCACGCCTATTCCGATTTCCACCCCGATTTTTGCGATTACTATTTCTTTGGTGCTTTCCACGGCAGTGGGACTGTTTTTCGGAATTTATCCGGCAATGCGCGCCGCGCGGCTAGACCCGATCGAAGCGCTCCGGGCTGAAAACTAGGAATATCATGCAACAGGATTTCAAAGAAAACCTGCAACTGGCGTTTGACACTGTCCGAACGCACAAGCTTCGCAGCTTTCTGGCCATTCTAGGCGTGATGATCGGAGTCTCGCTGATTATCCTCGTCGTAGGTTTGGTTCAGGGTTTTCGCCAAACCATACAAGACGAAATTACCGCCGAGGGCATCGATACAGCTTTCGTGTCACGCTTTGACCAGGGACCGCAGAACGGCCACCGTCCTAAAGACGAGAAGTCTCGGAAGCCGTTGACGCTGGACGATGCCGAAGCGATTCGCCAGCTTTGTCCCGCCATAAAACAGATCGCGGTTTCTGCGTTTCAGTGGCAACTTGCTCATACCGCGCGCTACCAGAAAAATGAAGTGGAAGGCACAGACTTTCGCGGAACATTTCCGGCCTATTTGGAAGTTTATTCAAATGCCACGATGAAAGCCGGCCGCTTCTTCACTGAAGCTGAAAACGAGCATCGTGAAAATGTTGTAGACATCGGCGAAAACATCGCCACGGCATTTTTCCCATCTATAGATGATGCACTCGGAAAACAAATCCTCGTGGATGGTTCCACTTACCTGGTTGTAGGCGTGTTTGAAAAACCCCTGGGCGGGTTTGGTACCAACGACGAAGACCGGCGGACGGTAATTCCCTACTACACTTTTATGAAGTTATATCCATCCAGCTACGAAATCGGCTACCGGTTTCTCGCTTATCCGGGCAAACTTGACGCCGCGGTCGACCAACTGCGCGAGGTTCTTCGACGCCGGCGCAACGTTCCCTACACTGCGCCCGACAATTTCTCGATTCAAACTCAAGTGGAAGTGGTGCGCCAATTCAACGACATTATCGGAGGCGTCGTTCTCGCTGTAATAGTCCTGAGTTCGATCGGTCTTCTAATTGGAGGCATGGGCGTGATGAACATCATGCTGGTTTCCGTCACAGAGCGAACGCGCGAAATTGGCGTGCGCAAAGCCATCGGTGCGCGCAGCCGCGACATCACCTGGCAATTTCTCTTCGAAGCTATGACGTTGACTGGAACAGGCGGAATAATCGGCATTCTGCTCGGCAGCGGTCTAGCTCTTATGGTCCCCGTGGTCAGTTCGTTGAAGGCAGTTGTTCCGGCTTGGGCTGTGATTGTTGGATTCACGGTTTCCGTCAGTATCGGTTTGATCTTCGGAGTGTGGCCCGCCACCAAGGCGGCGCGTTTGAATCCTGTGGAAGCTCTTCGTTACGAATAGCGCTTACTCGGTGGGACTTTCCGAAATTTTCGGCAAAGTAATCGGACTGTTAGGATCAAGTTGCGCTTTTCCATCGGCTCCGAAACCATAAGGAAAACCTGCGGGATCAAGTGGAACACCTTGAAGCAAGCCGCGGTCGTATAATTCCTTCACGCTGGACGGGTAACCACCGTGTTGTTTGCGGTATTGCTCCGCCAATTTATTGAGTTCAACCGTATCTTGCAGCGCGCGCAGCGACTGCAGATGTTGAAATGCGTTCTTCTTAACCTTCTCGTTCTGGGTTGTCTCGTACAGCTCGGACCATATGGCCAGCGAATTGGAAAACGCGTTTCCCTTCTCCGACACCTGCGCGGCCATCATCTTCATCCAGGAAGGCGCGTTCGGAATTTTGCTTCCTTGCAGATAAGCTGCAGCCGCTTTCTCATAGTCTTTCAGGTGCCAGTAGTAGAGAAAACCCAGATCCGAGCTAAGTTCCCAGGAATTGGGATTCGCGGCGACGCCCTTTTTCACAAGTTCTACAGCAAGATCGGAGCGGTCGGCCCCCGTAGGCATGGGTTCGGAAAGAAAAATCGCTCCAAAACGATACGCGACTATCAGGTTCGGATCGAGCGTGGTAGTAATGTCGAGCAGCGGCGACAGCAAAACGAACTTTTCCCCTGGATGGCCCACTCTGGCACCGTAATACTGAACGGCGCGCGTCCAATAAATGTCTCCCAGCAAGGAGTCGTATCCGAGGCTCCATCTCTTGAGCAGCAGGCCGGAACGGAGTAGCAATTCTTCTTTTTGCTGACCCACCGTGCGGGTTTCTGCCTCGATGCGAATTTGCAGAAATCCTATTGCTATAAACAGCGCAGGAATTGCTACGAGAGCGAACCACAGAGCTCGAGAATGGCTTCGGCTGCTCATTTCAAGTTACGCCCGGAAAATATCGCGGACGCCCCAATGAGCGCGAGCGCGACGTACAGCGCCGCGTAAGCAGTATTCTGCCAAATCAATGAAAACGGGATCGCATCGCCATGGCTCGCCGCCGCAATCACATTAAAATTGCGAAAGTTCGGCAGCAGATAACTAATGGCGCGAGCGGCGGTCTGCATGGCGGGACTGTGCGTCACCATGCCGATCTCGCGAATGTCGCCTGAGAAAAAACCTGCCACATAAATTCCCAGGGTGTACAGCGTGGAGAGCATCGGACTTGAGAAGCAGGAGAAGAAGAGAGCCAGCGCGGTGACTAGCGCCAGTTCCAGTACGATAAAATAAATAGCTATCACAATCATGGCGTCCGAGCGGAGGAATTCGCGGCTTACGTAGTACAGAGCTGCGCCCAATCCCAGCGCCATGAAGAATGTGTTTACGGTCAGCGTCAATACCAGGCCGCCAAATTTTCCTATCAGAAACTCCCACCGCCGCACGGGCTTGGCCAGCAAACAGTACAGCGTCCGCTTTTCCATCTCCTTGTAAACCAGCCCCACGCCGATGAAAACCGCCATCACCAGTCCGAAAATCGAAATAGCAGACAGGCCCAGATTGATGATTACCAGCCGCGAGATCCCAATGGAAATCTCGCCTACCAGGACCGAGGCGCCGATCATCATCAAGGCAAAGACGATCAGGTTGTAGAGCACGCGATCGCGCACCGCCTCACGAAATGTGTTGACCGCTACTATCCCTGGCACTGCGCTCATCGGGCACCCACTTCGACGAGTTGTGGTGGCGCACTTTTATCCCGCGCAACCAGCTTGAAGAAATAATCCTCGAGCGTCGGCCGCAATGGTGTGACCGAGAGAATCCGCGCCTCACACCTCCGTAATTCATCTAAAACCGGATACAGTTGGTCCTCCGGAACCTCTGCCCGATAGCGGCCTCCCACCTGCGTGGCGCTTTTTGCCAACGAATTCGGCAGTGGGTGGCCCTCCGGCGTCTCAAACAAAATCTCCATTGCATACACTTCCATAGAGACAATTTCTCGAGGGGCGCCAACCCCTTGCAGTTTTCCTCCGACCAACACGCCGACCCGGTCACACAACATCTCAGCATCGGAAAGGATATGCGTGGAGAAAAAGATTGTCCGGCCCTCGCGTTTGAGGTCGTGAATAATGTCGCGAACTTCCCGCCGCCCGACAGGATCCAAGCCGGACATCGGCTCATCCAGGAAAATCACTTGTGGATCGTGAAGGATGGCCTGCGCTATGCCAACACGCTGCAGCATGCCCTTGGAAAATTTCCGTAGCTGAACATCAGCCGCTCCGCCCAACCCCACGCGTTCCAAAAAGCGGATTATGCGCTCGCGCCGCTCCGACGCTGCAAAGCCGAACAAGCGCGCGTAGTAATCCAACAATTCTCGCGCGGTCAGGTAATCGTAAAAGTACGGTTGTTCGGGCAAGTATCCGATTTCGCGGTGCATGCTTACATCGTCGATCGACTTGCCGCGGACGCGCGCGCTCCCTGAAGTCGGGAAAATGATGCTCATCAGGACTTTCAGCGTGGTGGTTTTCCCCGCGCCGTTTGGCCCCAGGAACCCGAAGACTTCTCCGTCTTGCACCTGAAGAGTCAGGTGATCGAGTGACCGGTGCATACGCTGGCGCCAGAATCCCACCGGATAGTCCTTGGTGAGGCCCTCAATCTCAATCGCTGGTGTACTCATAGCCTTACTCATTCTAATTTTTTTTTAACAACCTCGTGCATGTCAATAACCCTGATGTTGCTTCAGAGAACACAGCAGTGGGGCTGTTCTTAGCGAAACCGATGGCCCAGATTTGTAGGAAGCTAGTTGCCGGTGGAAGTTAGCTTGTCTGCGCGCCGGAGTTCCGGAAAACCAAAAGCCCAGAGCGCCGTAACAACTAAGGTCCCTATTCCGCCCAAAATAACGGCAGGAACGGTTCCAAACCAACTCGCCGTTAATCCCGACTCAAATTGCCCCAACTCGTTCGATGCGCCAATGAAGACCATGTCGACAGCGTTCACTCGCCCGCGCATCTGATCGGGCGTCATCAGTTGGAGCAGAGTCACGCGGATCACGACGCTTACCATGTCGCTAGCGCCCACCAACATCAGTGCCATCAGCGACAAGATTAGGTTACGCGAAATGCCGAACACTATCGTAAAAACACCAAAGCCACCTACACACACAAGCATCGTGGCACCGACATGGCCACGTAACGGCCGATATGCCAGCAATATTGCCATCGCTGCAGCGCCTACGCCCGGGGCAGTCCGCAATAGTCCAAGTCCCCACGGCCCCGTGTGAAGAATTTCACGCGCGTAAACCGGCAGTAGGGCCACAGCACCGCCCAACAAAACCGCAAAAAGATCCAGCGAGATCGAACCCAGTATCACTTTTTGCTTCGTGATGTATCGAAGTCCGGCGAGAACAGTGGACAGATTGATCGGCTCTCTTACTCGGGCAATCAGTTTGGGCCGAATCAGCGTGCTACAGCACACCGCGATGCCCGCCGATGATAAGGCCGTGGCATACACGGCGGAAGGTCCACGGAAGGCCGCATAAACGAGCCCGCCGATCGAGGGCCCCAGGATCGTCGCCACCTGGAAGACAGTCGAATGCCATGTCACTGCATTAGCAAAATGTTCTTCGGGAACTAATTGTGGCAGCAGAGCCCTGCTGACCGGCCCGCTAAATGAGCGCACTACGCCGAGCAAAACTAAAACCGCATAGATCATAGGTACCGACGGCGTTTCGCGGTGGCTTAAGTACAGAAGCAGTCCGGAGCATGTTGCGAACCCCGCGTAGCAAAGCATCAGTAAATTGCGGCGGTTAAAGCGATCCGCTACGTTCCCTGAAACAAGGAACAAAGTAATTCCCGGCAGGAATTGGCAGAGGCCGACCAGACCCAGATCAAATGCGCGGTGCGTAATGTCGTAAACTTGCCATCCGACCGCGACGGATTGCATTTCAGTGGATGCGACTACAAAAAATCGCGCGATCTGATAGAAAACAAATGCAGGATAAGTGAACGCGATCCGCCCAGCAATTTTGTTTTCTTGCGATGCGGGCATCAGCGGGCGGTCCGCTCCTTCTATCGATGCGGCCAACAAGTATAACCTGAGTCGGCTCGATGCAAAGTTTCACGCTGAGCGCGAGAAAACTTTTTAAGTCGTTTGTTTGGAGCGTGTGTGCAAATAAAAAAGGAAATTAGAGAAAACAAATAATTTCCGCGCCGAAAAATTCTCCGAAAGAGAAAATTCTCGTAATGGGACGTAGTTGCTGCCGGCGCAGATAACACTACGGATAGACGCTTTCGACAACTTGTGTAGAACATTTTGTGGTCGCGTGTCGATTTTTTCTTGACAAGTTTTCTCATACCCACGATACTGCCCAACCAGACCCGGGGGGAAAAAGTTCGATGACGACTCACTTCCTGGCATCGATCAACGGAGCAACGGGCCGGGTTACACCGAAAACTTAGAGGGGAGAAACCCTACTTCGCACCGCGCATACCAATTTTTAGCGCGGCTTAGCTGGGCTTTTCTATTTTTCGGCTCGGAAGGCGGAATTTTAGCGTTTCGTCAGCCGCGCGCTCACGTCCCCCATGCTTTCGTGTATCCACCGATACACACAACGACACTCTGGATGCGGATGTTCGGGAGGAGTAGAATAGAAGTTCCCTCCCGCTGCGCTCCAGCCAACGTACGACGGCTTTACTGCCGGCGGAGGTAGAAATGGAATCTAGAATGACCCTGCAGAGCCAATCCGAAACAGAGAAAGTTACCCGGCGTGCTTCCGGCCTGGATTTCCAGCGCCGCTTCACGGACGGGAAAGTATCGCCCTTTGATAAAGTTGAGTGGGAACGCCGTCCCGCAATCATAGGAAATGATAAAGGTCAGGTAATTTTTCGACAGGACAATGTAGAAGTCCCGAAATCATGGTCGCAGACAGCGACAAATATTGTCGCTTCGAAATATTTCCACGGCAAACCGAACACGCCGGAGCGTGAAACTTCCGTACGCCAATTAATTAGTCGTGTAGTAGACACCGTTGTACGGTGGGGTGAAGAAGGCGGATATTTCGCCTCGCCGGAATCCAAAAATATTTTTCGTGATGAGCTGGCCCATCTGCTGGTTGAGCAAAAAGTGGCTTTCAATTCGCCAGTGTGGTTCAACGTCGGCGTGCAAGCCAAGCCTCAATGCTCCGCCTGTTTCATCAACTCCGTCCAGGACAACATGGATTCCATCATGAACCTGGCCAAGACGGAAGGCATGCTCTTCAAGTGGGGTTCTGGTACTGGCACTAACTTCTCGTCATTGCGCGGCAGCCACGAATCGCTTTCTGGTGGTGGCATCGCGTCCGGCCCGGTAAGTTTCATGAAAGGCTTCGACGCGTTCGCCGGTGTGATCAAGAGCGGCGGTAAAACTCGCCGCGCCGCCAAGATGGTGATCCTCAACGTCGATCATCCCGACATCATGGAATTCATCGAGTCCAAGATGAAGGAAGAGCGCAAAGCGCATGTTTTGATCGAACAGGGATACGATCCGGCGATTGACGGCGAAGCCTACTCTTCCGTTTTCTTCCAGAACGCGAATCACTCCGTACGCGTTACCGACGATTTCATGCGCGCTGTAGAAGAAGACCGCGACTGGTGGACACGAAACGTCACCGACGGCAAGCCAGTGGAACAATTTCGGGCGCGCGACTTGCTCCGCGAGATGGCCGACTCCGCATGGAAGTGCGGCGACCCCGGCATGCAGTACGACACAACCATCAATCGCTGGCACACTTGCAAGGCGACCGATCGCATTTACGCTTCGAACCCGTGCTCGGAGTACATGTTCCTGGACGATACCGCTTGCAACCTGGCGTCGCTAAATCTTTTGAAATTCCTAGGCTCGAACGGCCAGTTTGATACGGAAGGCTTTACTCACGCCGTGGATGTCGCCATCACTGCGCAGGAAATCCTGGTGGACAACGCCAGCTATCCAAGCGAGAAGATCGCGCGGAACTCGCACGACTATCGCCCGCTTGGCTTGGGTTACGCAAACCTAGGTGCGCTGCTGATGTCGCTGGCTATGCCTTATGACTCTGACAAGGGCCGCGACTTCTGCGGCGCCATCACCGCTCTGATGACCGGCGAAGCTTACGCCCAGTCGGCGCGCGTTGCAGAGCGCATGGGTCCGTTTGGCGGCTACCCGCGCAATCGCGAAGCAATGATTGACGTTATACGCATGCATCGCGACTCCCTGCGACCGATCAAGGAAGAGCACGTGCAACCTTCTTTGCTTCACGCTGCACAGAAGTCTTGGAATGATGCTCTTGAGCTAGGCGAAAAGCACGGTTACAAGAACTCCCAGGTTTCCGTTCTCGCGCCTACCGGCACTATAGGCTTCATGATGGATTGCGACACAACCGGAATCGAGCCCGATCTCGCCTTAGTGAAGCAAAAAAGGCTCGTTGGCGGCGGCGTGATCAAAATCGTGAACAACACCGTTCCGCAATCGCTGATGAATCTCGGTTATCCGCCGGAACAAGTGGCGCAGATTGTGGATTTCATCGACGCGAACGGCGCTATCGAAGGCGCACCTGGATTGAAGGCGGAGCATTTGGCGGTGTTCGATTGCTCCTTGGCGACTCCAGGTGGACGCTCGATTTCGTGGCGCGGTCACCTGCGTATGATGGCTGCTGCTCAGCCGTTCCTCTCCGGCGCGATCAGCAAGACAATCAATATGCCGGAAGAATCCACGGTAGAAGACATCATGGAAGCCTATACCGAGTCTTGGAAATTCGGACTCAAGGCTGTCGCCATCTACCGCGACAACTCGAAAGGGTCACAACCTTTGTCTGTCTCCGGTAAGAAGAAAGATGAAAAGTCTGCGGTGGCGTCAGTTCCCGCGACCGTCGAAGCTCCGCTCGCAAAAGTGGAAATTCCAGCCGCTGTCGAGCAGCAGGAACTCTTCGACCGTACCAGGCGCCGCAAACTGCCTAACGAACGCGACTCCATTACTCACAAGTTCTCAATCGGCGGCCACGAAGGCTACCTGACCGTCGGCAAGTATCAAGACGGCCAGCCTGGCGAGATCTTCATCAAGATGGCCAAGGAAGGCTCCACGCTCTCCGGCATCATGGATGCGTTCGCCCTATCAGTTTCTATCGCGCTGCAATACGGCGTTCCGTTGCGGGCCCTGGTCGATAAGTTCGTCAACTCGCGCTTCGAGCCTTCCGGTTACACGGGCAATCCCAGAATCCGCTACGCCAAGTCCGTCGTGGATTACATCGGACGCTGGCTGGGCGGAAAATTCATCTCGTCCGATTACCTTGATGGTGAAGTCGGGGTGGGAGAAGAAACAGGTTCGGCAGCGGTGGCCATGCCTTCGGCCAAATCTCCAACTCCGGTCGCCGTGATGAAAGCTCCTGAACAAGAAGCCTCCACCAGGCCGCGCGCTGCCATTGACGACGCGCCATCCTGCTCCGAATGCGGCATGCTGATGACTCCAAACGGTAGCTGCTACAAATGCTCCAACTGCGGCAGCACGTCCGGCTGTAGCTAGAATCTCTTAGCTACAGCAGGCCGCCAGTCGTAGCGCAAAAGACATGCGATTAGGGATTCCACTTCAACGGCGCGGCAAAACCTGCAGGAAATAAAAAAGGGGGGCTCCGTCGAGCCCCCTTTGCTCTACCCCTAGTTCCGGTCTCGGCGCGGCGAAACCGGCCCACCCCGGGATAAGAGACAGCCACTTTCCCAGTTGCACGCGGATTGCCACGAGCCTTCGCCTTCGCCAATTGCCTGCGCCGCTTGGCGGCACAAGACTTACGCCACCCAGGCCGTTTTCTAACACCGAGATCGCGCGAACATCTCCATTTTCTGAAAAGCTGCGCTAATTTTTTCTATGGACTTTGGAAGGCCTCCACTCAACGGCGGTCACACTAGGATTGCGAAACGGCTGTGCGACGAAAGCGTTTCCACATCCAACGCGCCGGCACAAACAGGATCAGCACCCACAAGACCAAGGCTGGCAGAGACTGAAGCGCCCAGACACCGAATCCGATCACACTCTCGACTACTGTTTTATAGCCTTGAATCGCCGCATTGCGAAGCCGCGTGCTGGTGGAAGGCGGCGCACCCTGCAAACTTGCCTTATATTCTTCCTGTACGGAGAGTTGCACGGTGGCGAAGTCAACGCGCGTTTGCAGCGCTCGCTGATCCGCCTCCATCTGTTCAATCTCGCCCCGAACTCGCGCGATCTCCTGCTCGGTATCCAGAATGTCTTTCACTTTTCCGGTGTGTTCGCGAAGAACATCGAGAAGTCTTTGCTCGGTGGCGCGCGCATTCTTCAACCGCGCCGCGCGATCTATAAACTCCTTGGTGACTTCCTCGCCAGACTGGGTTTCTTGGTCCACTCGCCCCAGTTGCTTCAGCTCCGCAACTGCTGATTCTAGCTGCGCTGAGGGAATCTGTAACGTAGCCGACAGGGTACGCGCAGAGTCTTGCGGCGACGCCGTATTCAGGCTGGCGATGTATCCATTGTGGCGTTGCGCAATGGCCTTCACCGTCGCTTCGACCGGCCCAAAATCCTTTACGATCAAAGAAACCGACGCCGTTCGGGCGATCATCGGCCTCGTCTGATCAGTGACGGCTTGGCCGTCCACGGAAATTGATTTCTCCGAGTGGTCGCCAAGGCCTTGGTACAGGCCGTTTGAATCCGGAGAGATCCGCTCAGCCTGAGCATTAGTCTCTAAACTCTCGCTAATTTGAGCCCGTTCGCGGTATGACTCGGCCATTTGCGACGCGTTCGGAGAAGGCTCTGGGGGTGGAACGAGCGTAGTCAAGCCCCTCACCTCTCGCGCCTTCGGTGCTCTTAGAAGATTCGGACGCCCGAGAACGAGCAGCAAAACAGCAAAACCCACAACATTTGCCACACCCCATACCCAGCGGCTTCTTAGGGGCGCGAATTTCCCGTCCAGCCACGCAGCGATTCCTCTTGGCTCATTTTCTTTTGCCAACCTAGGAGCCGACCTCGCTGTTTTCACCTTTTCAGTCAAGCTGGCAGGAGCTGGTTCCACGCTCCAATTCGTTAAATGAGCCGACACTCCGCGCATCTGCTCTGCCAACTCCGCGCACCCAGCGCATTCCCGCAGGTGCGCCGCGACGCCCGCCGCGCGATCCGCCGAAAGCTCGCCATCGAGATAAGCCATCACCTCTTCTTGCTCGTAAAGATGAGTGGATGAATTCATTTCCGCGCTCCAAGACTCCCCGGCGTAGCGGTCAGAATGTCGCGCAATGCCATGCGCGCGCGAAATAGCCGCGACCTCACCGTGTTCACTGGCACGTACAATAATTTTGCGATTTCCTCATAGCTCAACTCTTCGAACTCCCGCAGCATCAAGACCTCTCGTTCGCCGCCTTCCAACCGTTCCACCGCTTGTCGCACGCAAAGCGCATCTTCTTGGTTCGTTCCAGAGGGGGCTGCCATTTCGTCGGGCGCAGCACACACATGTTTTTGATCGTTAACCGACTTGCGTCTGTGCGCCGCGAGAATATTGAAGGCAATACCGAACAGATAGGCTCGAAAGGTCGCCCTCGGCTCGTACCGTTGCGCGCCTCGCAACACCGCGAGAAACGTTTCCTGCGCGAGTTCTTCGGCTTGCGCCGCGTCGTTCATACGCCGCCGGAAAAAAGCCCAAACGCGCTCGCGGTAACGCAGGAAAAGTTCGGTGAAGGCGGCTTCCGAACCTTGCTTTAATTCCAGGATCAGTTGCTCATCACTGGTCATCGTTCGTCACGAGCGGGAATTAGTGACGTCCCAGCGTCGCGTCCTCTTAGAACTGGCTGCTTCTATATCTGTAATGTCTAAGGAACGCGAAAAGTTCCCGAAGCTGCAGCTTTCCTTTAGCGGGGGGTGGTTAGGTAGGATTTAAGCGCCAAGGGCAGAGCGCAGAGCGGATGCCAGGGAATCGGACCAACGGCGTACATCCTCGTCGCGCTCCGCTTCCACCATCACGCGCGCAAGTGGCTCCGTGCCGGAATAACGCAGCACCACGCGTCCGGAGTTGCCAAGCACCTTCTCCGCCTCACGAAGCACCTTGGAAACCTCGGGCAAGGTATCCAGCGCCGGCTTCGAACGCACGCGCACGTTCACAATTTTTTGCGGGAAAATCTTCAGATCGGCAATCAACGAGTCGAGCGGCCCGGCAATAGAAATAATCGAAGCAATTTTCAACGCCGTCAGCATTCCGTCGCCTGTGGTCGCGTCATCCAGGAACAAAATGTGGCCTGACTGTTCACCACCGAAATTCGCTCCAATCCGCTGCATCTCTTCCAGCACGTAACGGTCACCCACGGCGGTGCGTGCAAGTTTTAGTCCCGAGCTTTCCAGAGCGCGTTCGAGTCCAAGGTTCGCCATGGTAGTGCCCACCACCACATCGCCTTTCAGCTTCCCTGCCGACCTCAGGAAGCGCGCTACCACTAGCAAAACACCGTCGCCATCCACCAGCTTTCCTGCCGCGCTGGAAAAAAGCGCACGGTCCGCGTCTCCATCGAATGCCACACCCAGCGACGCGCCGGATTCCACTACGCGCTTTTGCATGCCTTCCGGATACAACGAACCGCAGTTCGCGTTTATATTCTTGCCGTCAGGGGTGTTGTTTATTGCGATTACTTCTGCACCAAGGGAACGAAATAGACGCGGCGCGAGATTGCTCGCTGCGCCGTTCGCGCAGTCCAGCACAATCTTCATTCCGGCTAATTTCGCGCCAGGAAGAATCGCTGCGGCCAATCCGGCCAGATAATCGTCATCGATCTTTTCGTTGTCGTGAAGGTGCAACGCTTTTTCGCTGGGGACCTCGTCCCTCGACGCCAGCACGAACTTCTCGAGCTCGATCTCAATCGAATCTGGGAATTTCATCCCGGTGGATGAAATTAACTTCACTCCGTTATCGTGATACGGATTGTGTGAGGCCGAAATCACCACTCCCGCAGCAAAGCCTTCCCTGTTCACTAGCCAAGCTACCCCCGGCGTTGTGAGAACACCGGCGGAAACCGGTCTGGCCCCGCCCGCAGCCAATCCGCAGGCAATCCTTTCGGCAATGTGCGGACCCGACTCACGCGTATCGCGTCCGATCAGGACGCTAGGCTTTGCAGCCCGCGCGCTTCCTTCCAGACGTAAGTAATTTCCCAGCGCCAGCCCCACACGATCGAGCGTGGCGTCGTCCAGCGGGTATTGCCCGGGGATGCCGCGGATGCCGTCAGTTCCGAAAAGTTCTTTAGCCATTGGCTCCTCTTCTCGTCCCGCAGGAAAACGGGGAGTAATTCTATCACCTCACGTCATTAGTCCCGTGCGCGCGTTAGCGAATCGGTCTCCTACCACTTATTTCACTGAAAGACACTGTACTGGTGTACCCGTTGACACATCCCCGCTCCCCGCAGCGCAGCCTGTGTTATCGTACGGGCATGCCACTGGAAGACACCAAAATCATCGCTGACAATGCGACGCCTGCCAAGATTATCGCGGCTGGAATTGTAATCGCTTTCTGCTACTGGGCGTCGTCTGTCCTCGTCACCGTCCTGGTGGCGGTGTTGCTCGCGTACTTTTTGGATCCAGTCGTCACCTTCATGGAAAATTGGCATGTCCCGCGCGCGTTGGGATCGCTGATCATCGTTCTCTTTACCATTGCCGTTTTGCTGTTCGTAGCATGGTCTTTGGTTGAACGCGTGGATCAATTCGGCAGGGACTGGCCCAAGTATCGCGCGCCCTTGCACGCGGTCGCCAACGTCGTAGAACAAAAGTTGGCCTCTGTCGAGGAGCACGTTTCGGAAATTGGCTCTTCCGACCAGGTGGGCGAACAAGCCGAACATCGCATTGTGGCCGTCGCCGAATCGCATCCCGTGCGCGCTGCATTGGTTTCCAGGCTTAGTTCGCTATATGAGGTAGTACTTGGCGCTACCTTCATACCGTTTCTGTTATTTTTTATGCTCGCCGCGAAACGCCAGGTCTGGCACGCGACCATGCAGTTGTTTCCGACCACCGAGCGCACTTTAATGAAAGAAACTCTGACCGACATTTCTCTGGTCCTCCGCAGCTATGTGGTCGGGACGGCGATGGTAGGAGTTATTCTCGTCGTCTTGAGCTGGCTTTTTTTCCTGTTGATTGGGCTTGAGTTTCCGTTCCTTACTGCCTTAATTTCCGGCACCTGCAACCTGATTCCGTATCTCGGCGTAGTCCTGTCGTGGATGCCGCCTTTGTTGATTGGATTCAGATTCGCGAAAAGAATTTACCAGCCCGCGAATTGCTGGAC
>JABDEK010000051.1:30886-31016 GCA_013287135.1 Acidobacteriota bacterium
TTAAAACAATTTCACACTGTTACACCGTTCATTGGAATTTTTGCCGTGCTCACTTTCTTGCATCTTGTTGCCGCGAACTTGTTGGTCCCAGCGCTCGTCGGCTCCATGGTGCGGCTCAACGCGCTTGCAT
>JABDEK010000052.1 GCA_013287135.1 Acidobacteriota bacterium
CCCGACGCAAGTTTCGACGTAGCAGTGTGCGGCTTAGGGTTGAACTACATTCCGAGTCCCGTCCGAGCGTTGGAAGAATTTAGGCGCGTCGTCAGTCCCGGCGGAACAATTGCAATTTACGTTTGGGACTACGCCAGCGGCGCGATCTTCCTGCGTCATTTCTGGGATGCCGCGATGGCAATCGACAACGAAGCCGCCACCTTCGATCAAGCACAGCGTTTTCCAATGTGCACGCAAGAAGGCCTGCGCACGCTGTTCAAAGAAGCAAAGCTGGAAGATTTGTCGGGGCGTGCGCTGGAAGTAGTAACGCGTTTCGCCAGCTTCGACGATTATTGGGAGCCGCTGCTGACAGGCCAAGGCTCCGCGCCAAATTATCTGGCCACGCGCGATAAGCCGGTTCAAAATGCGATCCGCGATCGTTTGCGCACGGCCCTGCCGACAAATCAGCAAGGAGCAATCGAAATGCCCGCAACAGCCTGGGCTATCCGCGCGCACCGAAAGGGTTAAAACCTACTTCCTATGTTCCAGTTCAAGTGAAATGAATTTTATGTGATCGGTCACGTTGAAATAATGCCCCGGACTGAATACTTTTCCCCGATCCGGTCGCCAAGGCGGCAATGCAAGACCCTGCTGCGATTTTGGGGAAGGAGAAGAATTTCATAGCCTATTAGACCCTGGTTAACGAGCGCGGTTCCAGGGCACAAACTCTAGAGTGTGGTGTCAATAACAACAGGCGAGCAAAATGCGCTGCTTCTACTACCCCCGGCTGGCGTAGATACCCCGGCAGCGGCTCGTTCGAAAAGAAGTCCTCATCATGGCAATAATGGTCGGTGGAACCAAAGGCGGCCCCGTTTCAGACCCCAACATCGTTCCGTTGATTGACGTGTTGCTGGTGTTGATCATCATCTTTATGGTGATCACGCCAACGGTACCTACTGGATTGCCAACCCTGCTTCCGCAGCCTTCTCAGCCTGAATCAAAATCCGAACCGCCGAATCCCTATACGATCGTGGTGCAAGTGAGACAAAACGGAAAGATCATGATTAATCGCGAACAGAGCGACTGGGACAATCTTGGCGCACGCCTCTCCGACATTTTCAAGCAGCGCGCTGAAAAAGTGGCGTTCGTTGACGGCGCCGAAGACGTCCCATTCGCAGACGTGGCACGTGCAATCGACATTATGCGAGACGCAGGAATCGAGCACGTCGGACTGATCACAGCCAGGGACAGCGTAAAAAGAGAATTCTTACTTACTTCGCTATGAGTTGCATCTTTCACATGCTTGTAACCTGAATTTAACAAAAGAACTTCGTCACCTCCATGCTAGCATCGGGTTTTTTCCGCAAGGGGGGGGCTCTGAAGTGATGGAACCGAATAATTCTTTTCACTGCGATGTTGAGACTTCGCCAGACGATCAGTACGGGAATAAGGTGAAGACGATCAAGTCTCATGGCAGGCTGGTGAGCGACACTGCCGGCGAGCTAAAGGAATTGGTCAAGCCGCTCATCCCTCTTGGCGGCCGCATAGTTCTCGATTTTAGTGATGTGAATTATCTCGATAGTTCCGGGCTTGGAGCGCTGGTTGGTTTAAAGGCAACCGCAATCAAGCAGGGCTTGTGCAGATTGGAACTCGTCAATATGATACCGCGCATAGTGGAATTGCTGCGGCTCACGAGTTTGACAAATATGTTTTCGTCGTAGGGCTGGAATCAACTACCCGTGCCGTACCGAGGGCGCATCACTCTAACTTTTCACGATCATCTGTCCATTGGGCCCAGCCGAAGACCTTAAAGCGAAGACCGCCCCCAGTCACGGAGAGCCAGCTCGCAATTTCTGATAAGGTAGCTCCTCGCGCATACCCGCTCAAAACTTGGCAGGCACCCTTGCCGGCGCGATAAAGGTCTGTTCCAGTTTGGACAAAACCATTGCGTTTGTAGAAGTCAATGGCGTGATGGTTCGCTTCATGGACTTGGCGCCACATTTTTTCTGCCTTCATCTCCTTGGTAAACGACAGCCCTGCATTAATCACTTACCCAAACCGCTCCCGTGAAATCGGTAGAAGATATAGGATTGCCGAGACCAGCGTCGGAAAACGTCCGGTAAGGTATGCGGTTGCGGTTTCCGACGAAAACGTGAAATCATTTTCTTCGTTTGAACTGAAGCGCCTGTGCCGCGACGAGCGAAAGCGCCTGTTCGTCGCCCGGTTTACAAATTCTGGTAGAGAATTCCATTGCTTTCATCCTCGCGTAGCACATGCCGGTAGTTAATGTGGCGTGCAGGTTTGTTGCAGGTGCATCATGTCGACGACGAATCGTTGGCCGCGGGCTTTTTCGTTCATAGCTGCGTTTTCGTGTGCGGCGATGCGGGCGTTATATCCCGCGGTGATCTCGGTGTAGCGCTGCTTTTCCTGTGGATTCGCTGCCAAGGCGCCAGGATTGTGCCAATCGGGTACGGATTTATCGAGTTCGCGGTATTCCTCCTGGCGGATGACGTCGCTGCCTTTTTCTGCTTCCATTAGCAAGTTCGTCTCAGGCTTCATCACTTCGGCAAAACTCTTGGATACGGCCATTAGCTCGTGCCATTGCGTCGCTTGGGTAAGATCTTTGGGCTCGCTGGTAGGAAGATGGCCGCCGTTTGCGGCGCATAGATTTTTTGCCAGCTCGATATAGCGCGCAAATACATCCTCATATTCCGGGCCCATATCGACGGCGAGCGCCGCGCAACTTTGCTCGGCGTCGGGGTTTTTACGTTGGCGCAATTCATCGCAATAGGCTTGTTTGTCGGGAGAAAGTTTTCCCCCGCCGGCGCCACCCTTCGATTTGGGCAGATTGTCGTCGTCCAGCACGATGGCAGATTTTGGCGCGGAAGATTTCGCGGCACGCGCTTGACGCGCTAGGTCGCCGAGCGATTGCGGCTGGGATTGACTGTCCTGCGCGTGCGCGATGCTCGCGAGGCTAACGACCAGCAGGAAATTCAGAGCCGCGGCTCGTATCATTAGTTAGCCTCCCAAAGCTGCATGTAGCTAGTGATGGTCGCAGACTTCTTGCAAGCGGGCCATATCGTAGAGGTACCTTAGCCCGCGAGCCCGTTGCTCCGCCGATGCTTCTTCTCTTTCCTGTTCACGGGACTTGTATTTCTCCTCGATCTCAAGGAAGCGCCGCTTTTCTTCCGGGTTGGCCAGGAGAGCCGCGCTGTTACGCCAATCCGGGAGTTGGGCGTCCTCTTCGCGATATTTCTCCTGGCGGATAGCGTTGACGGCAGCTTCTGAGTTGCTGAAGGTCTTCAGTTCCGCCTTCATCATTGCGCCAAACTTGACGCCAATATCGTTTAGCTCTCGACACTGTGCGGCAAGGGAAGGATCTTTCGGATCGCTCGTGGGAAGGTGGCCACCGTTTGCGGCGCAGACACTTTTTGCGAGCTCGACGTACCGCGCGGTCATATTTTCGTATTCGGAATCCATGTCGATGGCCAGGACGGCGCAAGCTTGCTCGGCCATCGGATCCTTGCGCTGGCGCATTTCGTCGCAATAGGCTTGCTTGTCCGGAGAAAGTTTTCCGGCGCCGGCGCCACCCTTCGATTTGGGCAGATTATCGTCGTCGAGCACTATGGTGGATTTTGGAGTAGAGGATTTCGCGGCGCGCGCTTGACGCGCGACGTCACCGAGCGATTGCGGTTGGGTTTGCGATTGATTGTCCTGCGCGTGCGCGACACCGCCGAAAGCCGCGAAAGAGAGACCGAGCAGTAGGTTCAGCGCCGCGACTCGTATCAAGATGGAATCTCCCCAAGAATCATTCCAGTTAGTGGCGTCCGCAAATTTCCTGCGTGCGCTCCAGGTCGTAGAAATACTTCTGCACGCGAGGCTTTTCCCGCGCCGCGATTTGCTCAACTCCCTGGATGCGCGGCTTGTATTTTTCCTGGATCTCGTGGAAGCGCTCCTTTTCCTGCGGATTGTGTGCGACAGCCTTCGCGTCAGGCCAGTCCGGCAATTTTTCCGAGGCTTCGCGCAATTCTTCCTCGCTGATGGATTTGACGGCGGCCTCCGCGTCGCTCAGCGCTTTCATTTCCTCTTTCATCATTTCCGAAAACTTGACATTCGTAGTGCTAAGGTCGCGCCACTGAGCAGCGAGCGCAGGATCCTGCGGCTGAGTGACCGGCATCTGCCCGTTGTTTGCCGCGCATACAGAATTTGCGAGCTGCGTGAAACGCTCGGCCAACGCTTCGTATTCCGCATCCATATCGACGGCAACCGCCGCGCACGCTTGTCCCGCGGACGGGTCTTTGCGCTTGCGCAATTCATCGCAGAAGGCATGGCGATCTGCAGAAAGCTTGCTCGCGCCGGCTTGGGTTGTGGAAGCGGATTGATTTGTAGCGGCGGCTTGATTTTTGGAATTGGGCAGATTGTCCTCAGTCACCACCGTGGCTGCTTTTGGCGCGGAAGGTTTTGCATCGCGCGCCTGACGCGCCGCGTCCCCGAGCGATTGCGACTGCGTTTGTGATTGGGACTGTGATTGAGATTGGGATTGGGACTGGTTATCCTGCGCGTAAGTGGCTATTGCGAACGACGCCCAAGATAAGATCAGGACCAGAGTCAAAGTCGCGGCGCGCAACACGATTACCTCCCAAGGGCAGCGTGTTGATTGTGACAGTAGCATTTGCGACGGCCAAGACGAATTTGATGCGCTGGTTTTGTGATGAGACAGGTACGTGTCTGCAAGCGGCGTTATCATGGTCCGCCTAACGTGTGAGGTCCTCTTGCCGAGAATACGTATATCGATTTGTTGCTTACTCCTGGTTGCGATGACTGCTGTAGCCCGAGAAAATCCCAATTTTTCGGGCACATATGCTTTGACGGCCCTAAAGGGTGAGCACACAGCCAAGACGTTACTGAAAGATACGCTAAAGGTCACCCAAAACGCGGGCACCTTGGAAATCGTCGAATCCCATGACGATGGGAAATCCCTAACGAAGAAGTACGCTCTGAATGGGGGCGAGTCCAAAAACGCGACCTCAGGCGGTGTGCCCACCACGGATCGTGCCCGAGATAAAGGGCAAGACGCTTGTCATTCGTTCATCATACCGTTTGCCAACTGGCATCACTGTTCACGAGCCTGAGAAGTGGGACCTGTCCGCAGACTCTAAAACGATCAAAATCCGCCACCAAACACAATTTCGAACGGGCCTCGATGCTGGACGACACTCTAAACAAAACCTATCAGCGACAATAGGATGGCATCGTGCCAGGCCGTTTGAATCCCTGCAAGAGTATTGGAGAAGCTTAGAGCGGAAAGGGGTGGGCTGCATTAACCGCGCAGAGAGAAAGCCTTGTTTAAATTTCGACGGGACTTTTTTCTGCTATGCCGGACACGAGCAGCTTGGCGAAGTCGGAGGCCGGGACCGGCCGACTGAAATAATATCCTTGGGCTTCGTCACATTTGTGATCTCGCAGGAAGAGCATTTCCTGTTGCGTCTCCACGCCTTCGGCTACTACGCGAAGCTTCATGTTACGGGCCATGCTGATTATTGCGGTGACTATAGACGATTCATCCGGAGAAATAGTGATCTGACGGATGAAGGACTGATCGATTTTCAAGGCGTCGATGGGAAACTTTCGCAGGTAGCTCAAGCTCGAGTAACCGGTGCCAAAATCATCGACGGCCACTTGGATGCCGTGCTCCTTTAGCGCCTTCAGTATTGCTTCACTGGATTCCACGCGTTTCATCAAAACGCTCTCGGTCACTTCAATCTCAAGGCATCGCGGATTGAATTCCGTTTCGCGTAGAATTGTGAACACGCCTTCCAGAAAGTTCTCGTCACGGAATTCCATCGCAGAAATATTCACGGCCATAGTAGTTAGCGGCAGTCCTGCCTGTACCCATGCGCGCGCTTGCCTGCAAGCTTCGCGAAGAACCCAATTTCCGATGGGTACGATCAGGCCACAATCTTCCGCAACGGGAATAAATTCCGCGGGAGGAATGGGCCCGCGAGTTGGATGAGTCCAGCGCAGCAAGGCTTCAGCGCCAGTGATCTCACCGATCGCCAGGTTGACTTTCGGCTGATATTGCAGCGTGAACTCGTCGCGTTCCAGAGCGCGACGCAACCCTTCTTCGATGGATTGTCGCGCCACCGCGCGCTCATTCATGGCCGGCTTGAAGAATTTAAAGCCGTGATGCCCGTTCTCTTTAGCCTGATACATAGCGAGATCGGCATTTTTAATCAGCGTATCGGCGTCCACGCCATCGTCGGGATAGACACTAATGCCGATGCTGGTGGTGACGTGCAGATCGTGGTCATCGATCCAATGAGGTTTGCCTACCGCATCGAGTATTCTTCGCGCGGAGATGCCCGCGTCCTCCGCCTGTTCGATTTCGGAGAGCAGAACCACAAATTCGTCGCCACCTTGGCGGCTTACGGTGTCGGAAGCGCGCACGCAATCCAGAAGGCCATTGGCAACGGATTGAAGCAGTTTGTCGCCTAGCGGATGGCCCAGCGAATCGTTGATGTGTTTGAAGCCGTCCAAATCCAGAAAAAGGATGGCGATTTTCTTCGCATGCCGCGGAGCCAGCGCAATGGCCATCCGGACGTGCTCATTCAGGAGCATGCGATTGGGCAATCCGGTCAGAAAGTCGTGCTGAGCTGAATGCGTCATCTCTAGTGACATCGCTCGAGAGGCGCTCACATCGCGGAAAACGATGACTGCTCCGGTAGGCTTGCCGTCACGGCCATGTATGGGAGCAACCGAATCTTCGATAGGAATTTCAAATCCGTCGCGACGTTTGAGGATGCAATCTTCCGGCAGGTGCACGGTTTGATTTCGTCCAATCGCGGCTTCCATCGGATTGGGGATTGTTGCGCGGGTCGAGCCCTCGAGGATTTGGAAAACTTCGGCCATGGGCTGGCCTACTGCTTCCTGGCGTAACCAGCCGGTCATTTTCTCCGCGACGAGATTTAGGAACGTGACCTGGCCTGAAATGTCGGTGCAAATCACGGCGTCCCCGATGGAGCTGAGTGTCACTTGAGCGCGCTCTTTTTCCACGAATAAAGCATCCGCGGCCAGTTTGCGTTCGGTGATGTCCCGCGTCACTTTGGCGAAACCGCGTAATTGTCCTACTTTGTCGCGCAACGAGGTGATCACCACACTAGCCCAAAACTTAGAACCGTCCTTCCGTACGCGCCATCCTTCCTCTTCGTATCTCCCCAATTCTGTGGCGATCCTTAAGTCCCGAGCGGGCTGCCCTTTTTCGACGGATTCCCGCGCATAGAATTTCGATAAATGCTGGCCGATGATTTCCTCAGCGCGATAACCTTTGATTCGCTGCGCGCCTTCATTCCAAGTTGTGATGCGCCCCTGTGAATCGAGCATCACAATTGCGTAGTCCTTAACGCCGGAAACCAAGAGGCGAAGATCTTCTTCGCTCTTACGCAGGGAGTCTTCGGCGAGTTTCTGGCCGGTGATGTCGTGGATGATGCTAAGGACTTGCACCGGCGTGCCATCTTTATCGCGCTGCAAGGCCCAGCGGCAGCCGACATTCAACCGAGTGCCGTCCCGTCGGTAATGGATGGCCTCGCCTTCCCAGTGGTTTTCGCGGAAGAGCTGCGCATCGATTTCCGCCAGAGGCTGAGAGAATTCCGTTTTGAGCAGGTCAAGACTGTGCGTTCCTACCGCCTCTTTGGCAGTCCAGCCGTACACTACCTCAGCGCCGCGATTCCAGAACAAAATTCGATTTTGCATGTCGCGAACTACGATCGCGTCATGGGCGAGATCGAGCAGCGCGGCCTGCTCCGCGAGAACGGTGGTCTGCTGCTCGAGTGCCTTGGTACGGTCGGCGACGCGCAGTTCCAGGTCGGCATTCAGTTCGCGGATTTCGACTTCCGCGACGTTTCGCTGCGCGTATTCTCGATTCATCTGCCGCGCGCTGAGCCAAACAAGCACGGCAAAGACGACTACGTTGGCGGTGGCATAGATCGCCAGGCCAAATTCAGTGCCGTACAGGCCTATGTATTGTCCCTGCAATCGAATCCAACCGAGAAGAATCGGGGATAAGAAAACAACGGGTAGAAATTGGCGAGCCATTATGCTGCCGGAACCTTGGCCGGTAAGCTCGCCCGCGATGCTGGCCCGAGGTCGCGCGAAGAAAACGGCAATGCTCAAAAGAAAAAAGCAAAGTGTGGTGTGCACGGCCATCTGTGTGTACAGCAATATTCTGGTGAGCGCTACGGCGTGATAGATGTAACCGCTCAGCGCGACCATCGTGATCAGCGCGGAGCAAAGACTCAATGCCTGTGATGGCCGGTGACCACGGCGCGTTTTCCAATTCAGAAGAAGCAAGGCCAGGCCGATGGCCACGAATGCGGCTGCGGACGTAGGCGCCATGAGTTCGGGCGCGGTAGTTCCGTACGACATTTGGGGATCTTTTAAAAATAATTGGTCTATCCCCAGATTCAGCCCAAAAACGTATTCACTCAGGGTAACTGCGCCAATCGCAGTGACTAACAGCGCGAGGAAGCGTGCGATGCGTGTCCTTAGTGGAGGCGACGCCTCAGGAAGCTGCAACCACAAAGACGCGGCGGAAAATATCAGACCCAGCGCCGTACTCACTTTCATGGCGACCAGGCCGGGGAAAACCGTTTTCAATGGCTCGATCCCGAACGCCCAACCATACAGAACCAGGCCGCCCAATCCCATAACGGCAATAGCAGTGAACTGGCAATACAAAAGTAGATTTTTGAACAGACGGGCGTTGGGTTTAGACATTGAAATTTAAAGTCTTAAGCCGCTAAACATTTACAACCGAAGCGATGTGTGCCAGAGCATGGAAGGGAACTCCAGTGTGACTCATCTGTTTGCATATACAAGTAGGTTGCGGGATGAGGGCGCTTAACAGCCATCAAATTAGCAGCGGAAGGGGTGTTGGATGGCAGAGAAGGGGGCATGGGGGCGTCGTTGACTTGCATTGGCGCGCAAATTAAGATGTGCGGCACATGGCGGACGCGTCCTCGTTCATCGGTCAGACCATTTCGCACTACCGCATCGTGGAAAAGCTGGGCGGCGGCGGGATGGGTGTAGTTTATAAGGCCGAGGACATCAAGCTGCGCCGTTTTGTCGCGCTGAAATTCCTGCCGGAAGATCTGGCGGAGGACGAGTTCGCGCTGGAACGCTTTCAACGCGAAGCGCAAGCCGCGTCTGCGCTGAACCATCCCAACATTTGCACCATTTACGAAATTGACGAGTTCGACGGCCGCTGCTTCATCGCCATGGAGTTTCTGGATGGCCGGACGCTGAAGCACAAAATCGACGGCTGCCCGCTGGACATTGAGACGCTGCTCGATTGGAGCACGCAAATCGCGGAAGGCCTGGACGCAGCGCATTCCGCTGGAATCATTCATCGCGACATCAAGCCTGCCAATCTTTTCATTACCGCGCGCGGCCACGCGAAAATTCTCGACTTCGGTCTGGCGAAACTTACTCCCACGCACGAAAAAGTAGCCGAAGGCGCAACTGTTTCTGCGCGCACCGCGCCGGCGGATGCGTTGTTGACCAGCCCAGGCACGTCGCTCGGCACGGTCACCTATATGTCGCCGGAGCAAGTCCGCGGAATTGACCTCGACAAGCGCACCGACCTCTTTTCGTTGGGCGCGGTCCTTTACGAAATGGGCACGGGTGCCATGGCGTTTACCGGCGCGACCAGCGGAGTGATTTTCGACGGCATCCTGAATCGCGCGCCGGTCCCGGCGCTGCGTTTGAATCCCGCGTTGCCGTCCGCCTTCGAGCATGTGGTGAACAAGGCCCTCGAGAAAGATCGCAAGATGCGGTACCAATCAGCTGCCGATTTGGGCGCGGACTTGCGAAGGCTAAGGCGAGAGACGGATTCGTCGCGCGTGGTGACAACGCGAGAAGTCGGCGAGTCAGACGAGCAACCCTCAAACCAATTGTCCGCTCAGCCATCGGCAGGATCGTCTGGAAGAATTTCGTCTCGCGCAACCTCGCCAGGGTCTGGCCGCGTTTCATCTCAAGTAGCTGCCGAAGTATCCGCACCTGTGGAGGCAAAATCAAATCGCTGGGGAATCTACGCAGGTGTAGCAGCCCTGGTAGTGGTGCTGGCCATCGGCGCGTTCTGGTATCAGAAGCGTTCCGCACCGCCGGCGGCTGTAGTGGCTACAAAACCATCTGTGGCCGTCCTGCCATTGCAAAATTTGAGCACCGACGCAGACAGCGTCTATTTCAGCGATGGAATGACCGACGAAATCACCACCAAGCTTTCGAAGATTCAAGGAATCGACGTCGCGCCGCGTGCCAGCGCCGCCGGGGTGAAAAGCGCGGATCAGAACGCCGCGGCGTTGGGACGTCAACTGGGCGTGCGTTATTTGCTGGAAGGCACCGTACGCAAGTCCGGCGACCAAGTGCGCATCAACGTGCATTTGATCGACTCAACCACCGGATTCCAAGTGTGGGCCGACGACTTCACCGGGCAGATAAAAGATGTTTTCTCTCTGCAGGAGCAAACCGCGCTGAAAATTGCGCAGGCGCTGAATTTGAATCTAAGTCCGCAAGAAACGAAGGCCATTGAACAGCGCTACACGCAAAATCCACAGGCTTACGAAGCTTTTCTGTTGGGACGCGGGCTACTGGAAGTAGAAACGGCGGAAAGGTTTGAAGCGGCCCGAAAAAACTTTGAAGAGGCTCTGAAATTCGACCCGAACTACGCTCTGGCGCTGGCCGGATTGTCTCACGTGGAAAGCCTCTACTACCGCGATCTCGACAGCAATCCTGTTCACCTGCAACGAGCGGAAGAATACGCGCGCCGGGCGATCGCGATCGATCCGAACCTCGCGGAGGCGCACGTCGCGTTGGGCCAGACGTACGGCTTACGATACAACTATGCCGCTTCGGTGGCCGAACTTCGCGAGGCCACTAGGTTGGAGCCGGACAACTATCTTGCCTGGGACTTGCTGTCCTGGGCGCTCGGTTACGAGCAGCCTCCCGACGCAGCGGAAACGGAGAAAGCAGCGCGCGAAGCGATCCGACTTCAGCCTACTTCAGCGGCGGGGCAATACCATCTGGCGCGCGCGCTCATTTTTCAGAAGCGCTATCAGGAAGCGGAAGTGGCCGCCCGTCGCGCGGGACAGATCGGTGACAAGACTTACGAGAACATGGGAATGACCCAGATCTCGCTAGCGCAAGGGAATTGGGAGCAAGCTGTCAGTTACGGTTTGAGGTTGAGCGGCGGTTCAAAAACTGCGATGAATTGTTACTGGCTGAGCGCGGCTTATGCCGGAAAGGGCGACAAAGATAAAGCGCTGGCGTCGTTGCAGGAAGCGCTCAAATTAGGATATGGCGATTTCACGGCGCTGGATTCCAGCCCCTATTTCGCCTCGTTGCGCGACGACCCCCGCTACAAGCAGCTCCTCGGTCAATACCGCAAGAAGCCGTAGCCCCGGCTTCGGTTTTTGCGTTCCGTGCAAATCCGAATATTCCAGGAATAAAGAAAGATTTTGTGGAACTTTTCCGCCCGCAGGCGGAAATACCGCTAGGCGAAGGAAAGCTATGATCATGTAAAATATTTTCCGTCGAGCAAGGGTTAGGTCCATGGTTTTTGGTTTGCGGTGGAAATTATGGGAACCCTCGTTTGTGGCTCTGCTGATTGCTGGTTTTACCGCTCCCTATCCCGTTAACGCCCAGGGTTTTGTAAACGCCATACCGGCGCGCGCACGGGTGTTCCCGGAGATACGCTCCGGCGTCACGGCGATGAAGCGCGATTCGGCAGGGCACTACTACGTTCTGGCGAATCCGCCGAATGTGATTTGGATATTCGACGCCGACGGCAAGCGAAGCGGACAAATTCCAAGCGCTGCCACCGGAATCGCAAAGATTCAGTATGCTGCCGACTTCGACATCGCTAGCGACGGCCGCGTCCTGGTAGCCGACCGCGCCGCAAATGCCGTGGAAATTTTCTCGGCGGACGGAACTTTCGTCGCGAAGATTCCTGTCTTCGCCCCGACCGGAATTGTCGGGCTCCCCGATCATCAGTTCGCGGTTTCCACGCTGCGTTCCAAACGCTTGGTGGAGATTCACAGTGACGACGGCAGCCTGGTGCGCAGTTTCGGCGAGCTGTCCGAGGCGGGCGCGGACCCGCAGTCGTCCCAACAACTTCAAAGGCTGGGAAAAGTTTTCGGCGACGGCGCGGGAAATATATATTTTGCCTTCATCGCGCTGCCGGATCCCACTGTCCGCAAATATGACTGCTTTGGCTATGCCGCCAACGACGTCACTTTTGACCTGAAACTTTACGGCACGGAATTGCCGCTAGATCCCACCGATCGCGTTCAATTTGGCGTGAACTACAGCCAGTCGACTTTTTCTGATTCCTACAATACCTTCGTCGCCATCGGAAACAAAGGCGACATATTTTTCGGCGGAGGATTGTCGCCCGGTCTGGGCTCCCATAACGGTGAGGGTCCGCAAACGGCGCAGACCGCAGCTGCAAATATTCTCTCGACGGGAATGGCTACTGGCCCAGGCGGCGGAGGCCCTGGTGGCGCCGCGGGCGGAGGAATGTTGTCCGCGCAGGGCGCGATTACGCCGGATTCCAAGCAATTTCGTTTGGGAGGCAAGCGCACGAACCAGAACTCCACGGGTGCGGCTGACGAGAAATCGGTGTCCAGCTCGATCGGCTCCTCCGATTTGCAATTCAGCGCGCAACCTTCCGGGTCGAGCGATTCTTCGTCCACGAACAATTCTCCTGGAGCCAATAATTCTGATATCAGCCTCCCCGAACTTTTTTCCACCACGCCTGTATCCGGCCCAGGCGCGCAATCGGCAACCGCAGAGAGCCGTGGCGCGGGCGGGTTCGGAGGCTTTGGCGGAGCGGGATTAGGGCAGGGATTTTCGCCGGGATTTGGAGGCTTCGGAGCCTTCGCAGGCTTCGGCCAATTCGGAGGCGCGTCATCTTCGCAGAGAGCTCAAGCAATTTATTCCCCGACGATTTCGACTGCGCCGGCCTCGAGCGGCACGACGACGGGTCATTCATTTGAACGCGGGCCGGGGGAAGGACATTCCGGCGGTCCGCACGGTCGCTACGGCGAAGGCATTTACAATTTGACCGGCACGGTAAAAGTAAACCTCGATCATATTATTGACACGTCGAAAGAAAATCCGAAGATTACGGCGCTGGTCGTCGATCCCGTTTGGCAAGACATGTGGGCCGGCATCGGCCGAACGCTCGCGCATTTCGACAAGAATGGCGATTATCTCGGCGATTATTTTATTGCCACCCCGGAAGGCGCGCTGGTGCGGGCGAGCGCGATCATCGTGGAACCTGACCGTTTGATCGTCGCAACAGACGCGCGCGGCGTCTACGAATTCGCCCGCGCCAGCACTACAGGTCGCTCATCGCTCCCCGTCGCAATCCTCACCCAGCCCGCCGCACAACAAAAACTGCAAGCCACGCCGCAGCAGAAACTGCAGACCACATCTCAGCAGTAGTATCAAAAATCCAGCCCAAACGATACGCGAGCAAGCCCCCAGCTCGTTAGAACAGACCCTCGAACTGCGTCCCGCGCCCCTGAAAACCAGGCGGAAGGCAAAAGCGCGGGACTGCGCTCGGGAGGGCAGTTCTTTGTAGGGGCTGTGAGTCGGGGTGCGCCCTTAGAAGCGGAACGTCAAGCCTACGTAGGGCTCCGCCAGCTGCGTTGTCGCGTTAGTGAATTGGCTAGTAACCGCGAAATCGGGCACCTTGTAGATCAGTCCGCGAAATCCAACCTGCGCCGAGAGAGCGCCGATGAGCTTGTAGCTAACTCCCGCGCCATATAGCAATGTAGGACGCCCCTGCGAAAAGCCTCCTGAATTAGATCCCGCATTAATTGGAGTGGAGAATAATACCGCGCCAGTGCCGGCTTCTACGAATGGATGAAAGCGAGATTCTTGCGGAATGCCGAATGTGAATTGGTACGCGACAGTAGCTTCGTTCACAGCCGCTTGGGTCGTGCTGCCTGAATTATAGTATTGAGTGAACTGCGTGTGAGCATAGTTCACCTCAATCGCGCTCCAGCGGTTGAAGTGGTAACGATAATTCACCAATACGCCGCCGGAATTGGACGCGTTGTCGGTAATTCCGTTTCCCGTGGCTTGCTTCTGGAAATTCCCGGTAAAGTTCGCGGACACTTCCGAGTTGCCCTGCTGCGCGAGCGTCGGTAAAGAGCACAGCGCCAACGCCACGATAAGCAGTTTTAGTTTTATACGCATTTCGAATTGCCTCCTGTCGTAGTGGATCGTTCGCGCGCACGAGCACACCCGTAGCGTCGCGAAAAATCCGTGGTTTTATTTTTTACTGTGGCTTACATCCCGCGTATCTCAGACCTTCCCATTAGCACCTGCCTAAGGCACTGAGCCTGAGACACCGAGCCAGATACGCTGAGAAAATTGCGAATCTGCCCTCCGCAAGGACCGCGAAGAAAACGAAATCGCGGCCCTCGCAATTTTGTTACACGGCGTTAGACGGAACTGTTGTCCGAGGGGTTGCACAAATCCGCGAACACTAAAAAAATAAAGTTACAACTTTGCGGAACTTTCCTGGGGGCGAATTGCGCTGAAGTAAGCGGCACATAGTCAGGAATCATTCGCAGTTCGTGCTAAACACCGACGGGTACGATTCGCATGCACTGGCGAACTGCGTCTGACAAAAGCCTAATCGACATCTGCGTTCGCAATTCCCATCAAACACTGTCATCCCGAGCGAAGTCTCCCGCGTCTTTGTCTTTCCCCCGGTTTTCGGGGGCGCGGGACGCAGTCCGAGGGATCTGCTGTTTGCTATCTCGAACTTTTCGCTTGATGAATGGCGCAGCGAGCAGCGACCGAGTTTTGGATGTCGACTGATCGACGCAAGCGCTAATGATAACTATGGCGTCGAGTCCGTTAGCTTGCCGACGCTCGACGCCATAGTTAAGGAAGCTTATGCGAGTTACCTTGCGGTTCCGTAATTTCGCTACAGCAAGCTGCACCTTGCCGGAAAGGGAATTACCCGGCGCGTTTAGCGGTGAAAGTCCGGTTGAATTGTCCGCCGGCCAAGGTCCCGCTCATCGAGTCGCCATTCAGCGTGGCTTTGAATTGAGTTGTGTGGCTGTCGCCATCGCGGCCTTTGCGCTCCTCTGCCCAGGAGATGGTGTTCCCGGAGACAGTGGCGTTCGAGACGACGTCTCCTCTGTGCGTTTTGTGATCAACTTTGAAAGTGTCCCCGTCTTTTGTGATTGTGATCGTTTGGGCACCGCCTCCGGCGCCTCGATGTCCGCCACCCTCACCTTGAGCTTCACCCTGATCTCCCGACTGGCGACCGCCACCACTCTGGTCACTATTAACCGTCATGTTCCAGGTACCGACGAAGTTTGATTCCTGCGGCGCAGCGTGAGCGATTGCGGCCGACACAAACAGCAATATTGCGAAAACGTATATCGAAAATCTGACTTTGGATTTCTGCATCGAAAATTCTCCTTTGTTTGTAGGAAAGCTGTTCTGCGCCTTCGTCCAACGCAAGCCGCGCGGGGAAGGCGTTACGAACTGCCGGGCTAGTAGTAATTGCCTCCGAGGGTGCTGAAAGGTTCCACTAAGTTGGAAGCGTCCCGGCGAGGGAACCATTCTCGATATCGGCTGAATTCGAAGCCCAGCAACACGCTGTCATGCCGAATGGCGTCCCGCGCGCTGTTTGCTTTCCCCTGGCTTTTGGGGGCGCGGGACGCAGCGGGGCCGTCCAGGTCGACGGTTAGTCAAGCCCGGGGATGAGTCTACGAAGTAGACGGAACATGTTCGAGGGATCTGCTGTTCGCTTTGTGTAACCGATCACATTCGCACTGGCGGCCGATGAGACCGCGGTTAAGATGCCTAAAAAGGCACAAATGGCCTTGGAATGCTTGTAGGGCCGGTGAAGTATTGTTACGTTTGGGCGTGACAACCATTGCTCCCATCCCGGAGGTCCGTCCGCAGAACCGCCGGCGAAGCAAGCGGGTGCTCAAGAGAGTCCCCGTGGTCGTCAGGCTGCGCGATGCGGGCAAACAATCGCTGGCGGAAAAAACGGAAGCCATCATCGTTAATGACCACGGCGCTCTAATTCTGCTTGCCGCTGTCGTGAAGGTGAACCAGATCATCCGCGTGGAAAATCCGACTATCCGAGAAGAATTGCTATGCCGCGTGACCAGCGTTGGCGACAGCTTCATGGGAAAAACGCAGGTCGGCATCGAGTTCATCGTGCCTACGCCCGGTTTTTGGCAAGCTCCGCCGAAGCCCAAGCAAGCAGAATCCAAGAACGCCGAGAAAATAGAAACCACCGGCGCAAAGAAGTGACCCTCTCATTTAGCTAAAGACTTTGTAGCGACCGCCTTCAGACCGGCATCTTTGCTGAAGTTCAGCGCACGCAATGAGTGGGAAACGCCGCAGAAATTTCTTGTGTTATTCATCAGCACGGAGTAAATACACCCACCATGGCAACCGACGCTTCGATAGGTGCGCGCACACTAACGCTCCAAACCTACGACTGGGAGGACGCCACCGTCGTCGGCTGTACCGGCCGCCTCACCACCGAAACCGCGCTCCATCTGAAAACAGAAGTGAAAGCGCTGATTCAGTGCAAACAAAAAGTAATTCTGGACCTGACCGACCTCGTGCACATGGATAGTTCCGGCCTCGGCGCGCTAGTAGCACTTTATATTTCGGCGAAGGGCGCAAAGTGCCAGCTGCAATTGGTAAATTTGAGCCCACGCATCCGCGATCTCCTCAGTTTGACCAACGTCCTCTCCGTCTTCGAAGAGTGCGGCCGTTGCGGCACGCGTATGCCGTAAGCATTCCTTTTGTGAGGGACGATAGACCGGCCGACATCGTTGAGGCTTCGCTAAAGTTCTAACTACCGATCTGTCGTAACAAAAACGGCGGCAAGCCGCGGCACTCCAAAACAGGCTCGGTCCTGTGGAGTGAGGGGGCTTGCTCTCACTTTGCTTCCACTGTTATAGCTTTCATTACTCCGTTCAGGAAAGAATTCGGGGCGGCTATAGATACGGTATTGTTTACAGGATGAAGAAACTGAAGCTTTTGGTGTCTCTTCCCACGAGCGACAACGATTTCCAGTTGGAGCAGGCGCTTTCCGCGCAACGGGCGGGAGCAAAACTCGGGATCGACGTTAGCGTCGTTTACTCCGACAACGACACCGTAAATCAAAGCACGCAAATTTTGAAGGCGATCCAATCCGCGCCGGAGTCGCGCCCCGATGGAATTGTTTTGGAGCCGGTGCGGGGAAGCGCGCTCCCTCAAGTAGCACAGGTTGCTTGCGACGCGGGAATCGCTTGGGCAGTTTTGAATCGCGCGCCCAACTACATTTCTGAATTGCGCCGCAAAACGAAAGTCCCGATATTCGCAGTAACTTCCAGCCATGCGGAAATCGGACGCATCCAGGGAAAACAATTCGCCGCGCTGTTGCCGCAAGGCGGATCGGTTCTGTACATCGAAGGCCCTTCCTACAGCACCTCCGCGCAGGAACGCACCGCCGGCATGATGGAAACGAAACCCAAAAATATCCAAGTGACCACGCTGAAAGGCCAGTGGACCACAGAAAGCGCCGAACGCGCCGTAAGTTCCTGGCTAAAGTTGAGCACCTCGCAGAAAGTCCCCGTGGATTTGATCGCCGCGCAAGATGATTCCATGGCCATGGGCGCGCGCGCCACGTTCGAAAAAATAAAAAACGAAGAAGAACGCAAGCGCTGGCTAAGTTTGCCGTTCACGGGATGCGACGGCGTCCCCAAGACCGGACAGAAATGGCTGCGCGATGGTTTGCTGTCGGCAACAATTTTGATCCCGCCGATTGCCGGCAAAGCCGTCGAAATGTTGGCGAACGCGATGAGCACCGGGAAACAGCCAATGGAGCACACCGTCACGGCATCGACGTCGCTCCCGCCGTTGAACGAACTGAAGCCGCGAAAAGTGTGACTCTTCAGGCGCGGTGTGATTGAGAGAAATATGGAATCTATGAAAAGATCAATGTTAATTGCCCTCGTGTCCATGTGCCTGATAGCTTCCGCAATTCTTGGTGTCCGTTTCGCAGCTGACGGATCCGGAGGCACTCTGTATTGGAAGAGCGACGAAGCGTATTTCTTCACTTCAGATTCGCACACAGGCCACCAGGTTAGCTATCTAGCTTTTCCGTTTGAACTCGTCGCGCAAAACTTCTTCTGGGCTCCGTTGCCGTCAGAGCAGTGGGGATGTCCCCTGGTAATCCATATCACGCCATCCAACGTCGAGCGATACCCCAGGAGCCTGCGGCGGACATAATGTTCATGATGCGAATTTTCTGACGCCGTTCGATGACGGTTTTTACGCAATGTGCCAAGGAGCTACTCTTTGCAAGCGGACTGTCCACGGTTACATTTGGGCTACGCCCGAGGAAAAACAGCGCCTCGATGGGGGCAACTCCCTCATCGCAGCGCCTCAGAACAATCAGCTTGTGAACGGATGGCGGGTGCATATCCCGCCCAGCATAGGAGGCCACTTCGAGGTTCACCTTAGCGATAGCTCTGTAATTTCCGTAACGAATCGCGCCACAGACAAAAGGGAACGCGCGTGGATTTCAGTTGACCTCTCACGCCCGGGACAAAAGCCGCAAAGTCTGTCCGACGTAAACGGAAGTTCGCGCTGGGTAAACAAGAAAGAGTACATGAACACATTTAATTCGCCGGCATCTCGCTTCGTTGACCACCTCTAAAAACCGGCCGGGTTCAACGCGAGGCAACAGAGGTGTGCGTCAAGATCCCTTCACGATGCCGTGCGTGGCTAGGGGGTAGCCAAACGCTGCAGTTAAGCCTAAGACAACTGTCACAAAGTCTCTAAGCTTCCTGGTTGGAATTGCCTCTACCACCGACTATTATTAGTTGAAGGACGTAATCGCAACGGTACCCGCGACGGAGAGTATGGACTTAAGCATGGATGTAAAAACAGCGTTCGCCACGATTGCGAACCTGGAGTTAAAAGCAAAGGTCGCCATTGCGGCCGTCATCGTGGCGCTCTGCCTCACGATTTCCGCGTTCATCGAAACCCGATACATCGCCAGCGGCAGCGGCGTCACGCTCTATTGGAAAGGGAACGAGGCCTACATTTTCACCGAGCAATCGCACACCGGTTACCACATCAGCTATTTGCAACTTCCGATTGTTGTCCTCATGCAATTTTATTGGACGCCGCCCCCGGTGAACGAACGCGACTGCCCGGTAGTGCTGCACATTACGCCCACCGACGTGGAACGTCAGCGCGGCCCCTGCGGCCTCCAGGAAGTGAAAGGCACTTTGATAACGCCATACGACAACAAATTCTTTGCTCTTTGCCAAAGCGCGCTTCTTTGCAAGTGGACGATTGACGGCTACTTGATGGCCACGCCGGAAGAATTGCGCAAGCTAGACCCGACAACTCTGCCGTCCTTAGCGCGCGAAGACGGCCAAGTGATCAGCGGATGGACTCTGCATTATTCCCCCGGCCCCGGCGCGAACTATGAAGTTCCACTCAGCGACGGCTCGATAATTTCCATCATCAATCGCCAGAAAAAAGCGCACTCATTTCCGTGGATTGAAGTCCTGCTGTTGCGTCCCGGTCAAAAACCGCAGAATCTTTATGACGTGGACGCGACCCCGCACAAAGCCACCACACAAGAATACATCGCCACATTCCCACCCCAGTAACGCCTTCGCCCATATGCGAAGAGTCGCAGCCAGCCAGATCAAAAATGAAGTGTTTGGGAATCTCGTCCCCCACGTTGGAACGGCAGCCTCCTCGAGTGGGTATATTGTTGCGTTCGTCCTTCGCGAGCCTATTTGGCCGCGCAATGCCGTTCTGGATGGCCGGTTCTACACTGCTGAACCTTTTGCACTATTGCCGTTCGAGCACCTTAGTAAGTCTTCACGACGCTTGGCAGCCGTGCCCTGGGTATACAAATTTCTGCCGTAGTGTTTTCGCTTGTCAGGCCAGTGCCGATCGATAGTCGGATCGCAAAATGGACTCCCGAATCCGTGCCTGACGATCGGATGGCGCTGGAACGTCGTTGGGGCACGTACCACTGGATCAGAACCAGCGCTCTGGTTCTGCCCTTCGCACTTCTTGTGTTGTGTGTTCCGCTTTGTTAAGCGAAAGGATCAATTGTTGCCGCAGCTCGTTCTCCCATCGCGGTCGGTGACAGGATGCTGTCCGTCCGGACATCCTGATCGATGGTCGCGATCCGCATCGCGTCTGTCATCGGGAGGCGGGTTCCGATCCTTGTCACGGTCGTGATCTCTGTCGCGATCATCGCGGTGCGCGTCGTCAGGCTGCGCTTGCGGAGCGGGTGCGACGGTCTGGGGGCTCGAACATCCTGACGCCATTAGTGCGAGTAAAAAGGCGCTAACGATTAACGATCTCTTCATTCTGAATCTCCTTGTGGTATCGCAAGATAAATTCGCATCGTGTCCGGGTGCATGATGAACGATACCCGGCGTTCACAGGCGAGCGCTGTCCCAATTCGCACACTTTCCACAATGCGGTAGTAGTCGCACATTACGCGTAGCCGTAGGGGCCGGCGTCTGGACGAAGGTCCGATCCCCGACTTGAATCAAACTGTCAATTGAGTCGCAGCCTGAAACTGCAGGCCTTGTTCAACTATGTCGCGATAAAAAGTAAGCATTTCGTTGTGTTCTGCTACCAATTGCTTACTCAAATCGTCTACCTGCTCAAGTCCTGGGACAAATCGCAATGAGGCCAAAAGGTAGAACGGAGTTGATCACTCGACGAGAAGCGGTTTGCCTGCTTGGCTCGGCATCGGTGGCAGCGTGGCTAAAGGCAGCCCATGGAGGCCTGAACTTTTCGCTCCTGACAAATGCCTTCGCGGTGAAAGACAAACGCGATTCCACTCCGCCGCTCGCGCCCGGGTCCCCGAATTCACCAGAGCGCGTCGCGCTGATCGACGCGTTCAAAAAACAATCCGTGGGCCTGGAACAAAAGTACGAGGCTCGCACCTACAACGGCGACTGGACGATGCCATATCGATTGTTCCGCCCGGACGCAAAAGGGAAGTTGCCTCTGGTGGTCTACCTAAGCGGCAGCGGCGGCCTGGGCGACGACAATCTGAAGCAGTTGCAGTTCGGAAATACTTTCGGCACGCGCGTATGGCTGCTGCCGGAAAACCAAAAAAAGGTTCCATGTTACGTCGTCGCGCCGCAGACCGATCGCGGATGGGCGCGTTACGACTTTTCGCAGCAGTCTCCAGGGCCAGCCAAGGTCCTACCCGGATTGGGCGATGGTTCGCGCATGGCGTTGAAAGTGATCGACGTGCTCCGCCGCGAATTTCCCATCGACGACGGGCGAATTTATGCCACCGGCCAGTCGATGGGCGGCGCGGGAGTGTGGAACATACTCGCGGGACGTCCAAACTTTTTCGCTGCCGCAGTACCGTGTTGTGGAAGCGAAACCACCGAGAACGGCGCCGAATCGCTGGATACACCTCTGTGGTGCTTCCACGGAGATTCGGACCAGACTGTCCTGGTGTCCGTATCGCGCGAACGCGTCGCTGCGAGACGCAAAGCGGGAGGTCACCCGCTCTACACCGAATATGCCGGCGTGGATCACAACGTGTGGGAGTGGACCTTTACCGAACCAGCGCTGATCGAATGGGTATTCTCGCAACGGCGCGGATAATTGTTGCCGAGCGGAAAGAGTGATCGCAGAGACCACAACCTCGCAGAACGTAAGTTGTGAATGGAGGAATTAATGACACACACATTGTTTACGCGCGAACCACCATAGAGTCCGACCCCGGCCAAGTGAAGCGCCTCAATATCGGTTATAGCGACGCGGCCAGCGTCTTCTTGAACGGCAAAATTCTCTACCGCGGCCAAAGCTACCAGAATTACCGCGATCCAGATTTCCTAGGCATCATTAATCTCGATAATGATTATGTGTATCTTCCGCTGAAAAAAGGCAGCAACGACCTTGTCCTGGCAGTAAGCGAAATCGGCGGCGGTTGGGGCTTCATCTGCCGCGAGGACGACCTGCAGGAGTAGGTTCTATAGTTCAAAACCCCGTCAACGAGCTCCTTTCCATCATACTGAACCTGTTGCGCGCCCTTCGCCGGCTGTGATAATATTAGTTTGCGTTTGTTGCTTCAGGGCATGTCCTCGGGGTCGCCAACGCGGTGGCTAACATCCACACAATCAATACATTAGGAGTAGGTCAGTGGCAAAAGAGCAAGGTACAGTGAAGTGGTTTAATGCGGCGAAAGGATATGGTTTTATCCAGCGCCAGTCCGGCGAGGATGTCTTCGTGCACTTCTCGGCGATCCAGTCCGAGGGTTACAAGAGCCTCAACGAAGGGCAAGCAGTCGAGTTCGAGGTCAAGCAAGGCCCCAAAGGCCTGCAGGCCGAGAACGTTGTCGGCCTCTAACCCTTTCCAGGTTACGTTTTAAAATTCAGCTGATCGATACGAGGGGCGGAGCTAAGTCTTAGCCCCTTTTGAATGTCGTGCGCGAAGCTTGGCCCGGAGAATCCGGAGATGTCTACCAGCGTACACAGGTGAAAATCGCAGTCCCTGTGAGTTTTTCGGATTCGAAGCGTGGCAGCCGCCTTTTTACGCTGAACGCAGTGAAGGGATGGTGGGCCGCAGTTACGGTTGAAGTGGGTTCACGAGCAGTTGAAACGACTGGTCCGAATTGTAGTTTCATAAAAATCCAACGACGACATTATTCAAGGAGGCAGCGGTGCAGATTCTATCGGAAGGGCAGTCGATTCGTCACGAGCAGTACGGAATGGGGACAGTCACGGAATCCAATACCGAACGCACCACCATCGATTTCGACGATCACGGCGTGAAGCGTTTCGTCACCTCGATTTGGTCCGCGGAGCTCATCGGCGAAGCCCCCGCTCAGCCTCCTACCCGCCGCCGAGGCCGTCGCAAGTCCGTAAAGAAAGCGTAATCCGCCTCCCCGTCCGAACAGGGGCCGCCCAGGTCCAAGACAGGGCTCCCGGGCCGACGGTGGGTCGAGCCCAGGAGATCAAACAGTCGAACCTGAGGGGGAGGCTAGGTTGCGCACTTCAAAAAGCCCGCAACCTATTTTGCTTTTGTCTCAACATTGTCATCCCGAGCCCAGCCGCGCTTTTTGCGGATGACGGTGAGCGACCTGTTGTATTTGACAACCTACCTGAGATCGTCCGCGCTTGTTTTTTCTTCTGAACTCCGATGAATAAATTGTTATGCGCGCTCTATTGATTCACGTCACCGCATGGACGGTTATCTCGTCCGCCCTCACACTCCCGGTGCGTTCGCTGCCGAACGGCTCAGCTTCCGCGACCCTCTCAAGCTGAAACTGACAAGGCAAAGATAATTGTAGATCAGTCGATTTCCGGCGGTGTGTACAGAAGCGGTGCTGGCCACTTTTCGTTGACGGTCCCAGACGGCTGGAGAACCAATGACGATAGCGTCGAGCCCAAGTTCGGCGTAGAGGGCTCCGCTCGCCAGGCAACGTAGCGCACTTAGAGATCCAGCAGTACCCAACACAAGACACTCCATCCACATTGGCTAGGAGGATCGACGCCAAGGGCACCGGCCTATTTCATGGTTACCACAAGTTGAGCGAGTCGCAGCTGCAGGTGGCAGGCAGCTTCGCGTGGAGCGAACAGGTCAAGTAGGAGATGCATCAATCGAAGTCAAGCTCGCGACAAGAATGGTTCTGATGCCGAATGATTTTAGTATTTTCGTACTTAAATTTGCCGCTCCCGAAGCGCTCTTCGACAATGAACTGCCTGAATTTGACAAAATCCTGAAGTCATATCATTCAACCGCAAAAGAAGATTTCGCTCACGCAGTAATCGCCAAGTTTACTCGAAGCCAGGCTGACGAGACGTTTCTTAGCAGTGGACAAATCTTCAACCGCTTCGATCCACATCAAATCGTTTCCCGCGATCATTTCGAAAATATCATAACTCGAAGTCACAAAAACCTCCAACCAACGTATGCAAAAGAGGTCCGACGGGATATTGCCTCTGATTTTTTATGGGTCGTGGCTTTAGCCACGACCTAAAATGCCGGTCACAATCTCCTTTCATTTCGGCGGAACTTTCGATGAGCCTCCAACCAGTCGTTCCTACGGCGCGTATGCGCTTTCTGACAAAAATTGCCAAGGCCCCAACGTACTAACTTTTGTTGATACGCTCGGAACCGTGTGGTAGTGTGCGCGCAACATTCAAGCGCGACGGCGCGAGTTCCACTGCCAATCCTGCCCGCGCGGCGGCGTTTGACTCGACAGCAATCCGGGAGACCGTTATGGGGCGTGTCGGTCTGTGCACGGTATTGCATTGGTCTGTATTTTTATGCGCTGCGCTTGCCACGGCAAGTATCCCCGCCGCACTCGCGCAGACGCATCCTCCAAAAATTGCCTCGCCAGCTGCAAACTCGGCGTTGAACTCCGAGGATGCCGCGCCTCCCAAGATTTCTCTGCCAGAAGAAGCCCCCGCGCACGTTTCCGATTCGCCTTCAGATCCCGCGCCCATGGACGTGCCAACGCGTATTTCCGATTTGCCCTCGGCTCACCCTGCGGAAGAACCAACCGCGCATAGCTCCGAGCTGCTCGCTGATGTCACGCCCGCGGACGGTTTGCCGCTCGCCGGTGCGCGCGGCGTAACGCATCCCGTGTGCCTGCGATGTCCGCCCGCACAATATTCTTATCCCGCGCTGATCCACAGAATTCAGGGCAACGTAACATTAGACGCCATCGTCGGAACGGATGGCTGGGTGTCCAACGTGAGAATTCTGGGATCGCTAGGAGCCGGCTTGGACGAGCAAGCGATGAAAACAGTCCGCACCTGGCGATGGGACCCGGCGCGCGACGCCGACGGCAAGGTTGTGATGGTGCATCAAACCGTCGTAATCACTTTCCACATCCCCAAATAACTCGCCGCGCCTCCATCTTGCTTCGCGGACTTTCGCATGTCGCCGTCACAAAGAAGCTATCTCAATGTTTTTCCGCTGTAATGTTCGCAACGAAAATTTGGCCCTGTCGATCGGCCCCTGCAGCGACGCGATCGTTTCCCACAATCTTGACGGCTGTTACATCCAACACTCCTTGCGGAAGAGCATTCGTGAGCTCAAATGAATGTTGATTAGTAATATCCTTTCGGCGGGGGATAGGCAACTAAATCAAGCGGTGACCCGGTTGGTTGCAGTGCGGCGGCTTGCCGCCGCTTTGCTGTCGCATTGCGCGCGAACGAAAGCAATGAAGCGCGTGCGCGGGACGCACGCGCTACAAAGTCGCCGGCTTCCTGCCCTCCTTCCCATCGTATTCACGAGCAGCAGGCCAGGCGCGGACAGATGAAGGAGCTTTTCGTCTAGCGCTATTTCGCTAGCGCCACTTCGTGTAGCACTAATTGTGCTCTGGATGTTGGTGGCGCCAATTCCAATAAGCCTGTTGCTGCGCGCGACTATTTCTGTCGAAGTCGCGATACTCCCTGTGCTGCTCGCCCAGATATATCCGGTAGGAACGATCTTCGCCTTCATTCCAATTGTGATAATCCTTGTGCTGGCGATCGTAGTATCGATGCTGCGCTTCCTGTTCGTGATGCTCCTCTTGTCCGTTTTGAGCTGGCGGATTTGACGCGGCGACGATTCCGGGTGTCGCGAGCAACGCCGCTGCGAGAAAAGCCGAGCCAACCAATTGATAGCGAATGTGCATGAGATCTCCTTGAGATGGATGGGATGTGCGTTGCTGCAAGGTATAGTGTCGCCGTTATTCGGTGCGAAAAATGTGCAATACAGCACACTTGTTGCCGAGTTGAGCATTCGCCTGAATGACTCCCACGCGCAGCCAGCCTCACGTTGGAAGGGAACTCACGCCAAGGTCGATGCACAACTGCGCAAGTCGAAAGGCCTATACAAAAAAAGTGAGCTACATTGCCAGGGGAATTGGCAATGTAGCTCGTGTTAGGAACCTAACGTCAAAAGTCTTACATCGCCGGCGACGATTGCATTTCGCCTCGGTCCGACGGCATGTTCCAAATCGCCGCCACCGTCAAAATACTTGCAAGAATCGCCAGCACTCCGTACATTCTGCGCTGATGAACGCGATGGTCACCACCTTGATCCAGTTTGCTCATTGTTCTCTCCTTAGCAATTAGAGAAGGTGAGCGGGTCCCTCCGTTTTTTAAATAACGCTAAATTAAAGCCCGCGGAATCAGAGGACCACTCACGGCCCGATTCTGAAGCCGCGTCAAAAACTAAGCTCTAGTCATGATCCGGGTGATCGTGGCGCCAGTTCCAATAAGCCTGCTGCTCCTTGGCTTCCATTTTGTCGAAGACGCGATATGTTTTGTGCTGTTCTTTCAAATATCTGCGGTACGCCGCATCTTCGTGCGCGTCCCAATTGTGATAGTCCTTGTGCTCTTCATCGTAGTAACGATGGTCCTTGTCATGGTGCTCGTCCTGCGCGGGCTGCGCGAAGGCGCTGGTAGCCATGACTCCGGACGGAGCGACAAGGGCAGCCGCCAGAAATAGTGAGCTTACGAATCGATGTCCTCGATGCATGTGGTCTCCTTGAATTTGAGGTCGTCGTACTCGAGCGCTTACATTAATAAAGATGTTCGAGCCCCACGCAGAGTTACGCAGCGCAAAGAGGCACGGTTTGTGAATTTCCAGAAGCCCGATCGTCACCGCGCCGGAGGAGGTTCCTGGTCGGTAGGGATCCCCACCATATATCGATAAAACGCGACCGCTCGATTGATCGAAGATTTCTCATTTCCAGCCATCATGTGATTCGCATTCTTTCCCGTGCGCGCCACGCTATAAAAGCGCCAAACATTTTCCGATTCGCGATCAAAAAAATAGATCGACTGCATCTCGCCCGGATGCAGCACCGGCACCAACAAATACTTCATGGTCGTCACATTCTCGATTTCAAACACGATGCGATCCTTCGACGCTTCCACAATGCGCATCTGATAGATCGCTTTTCCCGAAAGGTTATCCACCTGTTCGAAGTAGAACGCTTTGCCTTGCTTCAATTCTTCGGGCGCAAAGTCGCCACGAGCGCGGGCGTTCTGCGGGTCTGTGAGCGCATGCGCCTCTTTAATCAACGTCTGCCACCGCTGGTGAGTTGCGGACCAATAACGAATTCCCCCCAGCTGCGAAATTGAGCCAACGTGCCGCAGCAAACCGTCCGCTCCCGCAGGATGGCGAAACCGCGCCGCGATGGTGACCAAGCTTGTGAATCCCGTGGCAGTCCAACCAGTACAAGCAGGCGGCTTCCAGTCCGCGCCGAGTTCAAACGCGCTCCACGCTTTAACATTGGCCGGCTCATCCACACGCGGAAATGGCGGAACAGGATCTGCCCCGCAAGGCGGCTGCGGCCCCACTTCAGGTTCAGCGAAGGCACTGTGATCTGACGCCCCTCGTAAATCACTTGAGCGAACTTGCGCGCGTTCCGCTCGCAAATATGTTGAGCGAAATTGCGAACTCCCCGGGCGTTCAGTTAAACCCAGCACCGGCGCCAGCAATAAAATTGACGCGCCTCCCAGCGCTGTTCGCACGCGCGATTGCCGGTTCTTCTTTTGCAGGAGCGTCATTCCATCTCAATTTCATTCTATTGCGTCCTCTAACGCAATACAGCAACCCACTTAGGCTGCAGGAATACGAAAGTGGCTGGTCGTATGTTTGGGCGACAAATCGAACAGATGGACACGATGCGATGTGAGAATCGCGGCGGCCACGCAAGGATCAAAATCGGCAGTTCTCTGCTTGCCCATCTCACTTGTACTTGTTGCGTTTCTCGCGCACATCGGGAGACTCTCGGGGCGCTCTCTCCAAGTCGGTGACGAGGGGGTTGCAGTTCGGGACAAGAAAGGCAATCAGATCGGCAGCATTCATTGGATCGAATTAAGTTTGGTGCCTGAAACTTACGACGTCGCAGAACTTCGAGTCAAACGCCGTGACAATCGCTTACAGAAAGCTATACTCGTGCCCATGCAACGCGATGAAGCTGTAATCAATCGATGGAGCGGTTCTGCTCGGTTCTGGGAAAAGCACCGCGAAATTATCCGACATATGTTTGCGCCCATTACGCAAGCGCTTGTCGAAGAAGCGCAGATTGGCAGTGGTCAATTAGTTCTGGATGTTGCTACGGGTCCCGGAGAACCTACGTTGACTCTGGCCGAGTTGGTCGGCCCACAAGGAAAAATCTCGGGAGTCGATCCAATTCCGGAGATGGTCGCTGCGGCTCGTCGAGAGGCAAGTCGTCTCGAATTACGAAATGTACAGTTTGACATCGCCTTTGCAGACCACCTGCCGTTTCCGGCCGATACATTCGATGCCGTGGTCAGCCGATTCGGCGTGATGTTCTTTCCGTCTCCTCTCGACGCCGTCCGCGAAATGTTGAGAGTGCTCAAGCCAGGACAAAAGCTGGCATTCGCGGTCTGGCATTCCGCCGAGAGAAATCCATTCCATTATTCGCTGTCGCGAGTCGTGGACCGATTTGTGCATTCGCCACCGCTTGAGCAGGATGCGCTGGATACCTTCCGGTTCGCTGCTCGCGGCAAGTTACTCGAGATTCTGATCCAGGCCGGCGTTACAGCTCCGGCCGAGCGCTTGCTGCAATTCACAATTCACGCGCCAATGTTAGTCGATGCTTTTTGGGCGCTGCGCCTCGAGATGTCCAAGGCTCGTGAACAAATCAGCGTGCTTTCGCCGGAACAGTTGACTGAGCTAAAGCGTCAGGCGCTCGAATCTATCAGCGAGTTCTCCACAGACCGCGGAATCAGTTTCCCAGCCGAGGTTCTTATCATAAGCGGCGCCAAACCCCGTTAACGCGGGTCACCACCTGCTTAACGCGCGGTCCGGAGTGGTTTGATACCACGGAACTTATCCGGCTAATCCGGAGTTGCGAGTTTTCACTCGTACCACCGACAGCTCAAACGACTTGGTTGCCGGTTGGACTTATCCATCGATTAATTCGAAGTGTCAATAATCCCGCCATCGCCGACTAACATCGCCTTTGCCAATCAGCTCAACTTTCGCTAGATTTGTTTACGAATGCGTTTCACCAGGTGCGGCACCGCAGCGCCGTAGTCTCCTTTTCTAAGCATTGGCCCGATTTCTTGCCCCAGACGGTCCGCTTGAGGTGTTAAGTCCTTGATGGGAATACCTTCGAGCGACGGAACTGTCACAATCGCAATCTGAGTTCGTTCATTGTATTACGTAGTGCGGATCACTTATTGAATCTATAAAGTAGAAGCCCGGTCAATGGCTGTCAATAAAATCGGAAGCTCGTTAATCAACTTTCAGAATTGCGCTAACGATAGTTCCGTTTCCGTCAGACTGAATCTCCAAAGTGCCGCCCAGTTGTCTCAGTCTCTCTCGCATGCCGGCAAAACCTACTCCGCTAGGGCCTGCTACCGTTGACTCGTGTTGCTTTTCTTTGGGCATTCCCTTGCCACGGTCAATAACCTGAACAACCAGGTGCCCGCCCTCGCGTTGAATTCTTATCGTCGCCGTAGCACTTCCGGAGTGCCGGTGAATGTTGGTGAGACATTCTTGAACCATTCGAAAGACGGCAAGTTCCAAAACCTCGGGGAGCCGGTCAAAATCAGATGGGATTTTCAAATCTACTTCAATCTTGCTGCGTTGCGAAAAGCCCTCCACATATCCGCGAAGCGCAGACGCCAGGCCCATAATTTCAAGGAGTGGAGGATGAAGTAGATGCGAGATGGTGCGAATTTCCCGGGAAGCCTGCTCCACTAGTTGAATGTTTTCCAAAGCGGCTTTGGCTCCGCGCGAATCGAGTTTATGCACCTGAGCCTTTACCACTCCAACGTTCATGCTGAGGGCCGCGAGTATCTGGCCTACGCTGTCGTGCAATTCGCGAGCCAGCCGTCTGCGTTCTTCATCCTGTAGTACCAGCAGTCGAGCAGACAGGTCGCGTAAGCCTTGGTTGGCTCTTTCCAATTCTGCGGTTCGTTCCTGAACTCGCTTTTCAAGCTCGTCGCGTGCTTTGCCCAAAGCCTCCTTGGCCGAAAGCAATTCGCGCTCGGCTCGCTCACGCGCAAGCAGAACTGCTCGCGAATTTTGCAGAGCCACTGAACGCAGTAACTTCTCGTCGCTTTCGTCCATTATCCGATCCCGAGAACCTGTTCCGCCAGTTGAGTGCCTTCCACCCGCGCGCGAATTTTCGAAAATGCTGTCTCGCGCGTAGTGGAAGTATCATCGCTAAACGGCGAGAACCCGCAATCGTCCGTAGTGCCAAGTTGTTCGAGCGGAATGTATTTTGCAGCTTCAAGCACTCGGTCGCGAACCTCTTC
>JABDEK010000053.1 GCA_013287135.1 Acidobacteriota bacterium
TAGCGTGGTTGGGCCGCTCTGGTGGCTCTGGTGGCAAATCCGTTGTGCCAGAGTCAGTAGAGGCGTACGATGCGCCAAACAGGGTCCAAGTCGGAAAGTTCGGTTCAAATTAATTCCACAAGGGAGGAAACATGTCCATCGTACGCGCGGGTTTGTTGATCACTTTCGTGTTGTTTCCTGTAGTTGCAGGTGCACAAACAAAGCAACCTACAAAAGGAACTCCTGCGCGAGCTTCAAGCGCGTCGATGATTGTTGAGCCGGGCTCAGAAAAGTGGGGTGACGTCCCCGCGGCCGCCATGGTGGGCACACCGTCCGTTGAGATGGGCGGAACGGTGCGCGTTGCTGTTTTGCAGGGCGATCCGATGATGGCGGGGCACAGCTATACGCTGCGCCTTTCGTGTACCGACGGAACCAAGATCGCGCCGCACTGGCATCCCACCACCGAAAACGTCACCGTGGTTAAGGGTGCGGCTGCCGTAGGAATGGGTTCGAAATGGGATGACGCAGCTCTCAAAGAAGTGCCCACGAGTGGCTTTTTCTGGGCGTCGCCACATATGAATCACTTCGCCGAATGCAAGGGCGATACGATTTTGCAGGTACACGGAATCGCCCCCTTCGTGCTCAATTTTGTCGGCCCTGATGACTCGGCACCGGCGAAGTAACCAATGTAGCTTCCGAGAAACCGAACGTGTGCACCGACGAACTAGATTTAACTTGATTGCATAAGAACGTCGGCTCCTTAGACCCGAGTAAACTGTGGTTTGTCGAGAACCATTGGCTCGGGAGAAAGGAGCCGAACATGATCATTATAGGCGTGGATTATCACCCGAGCGATCAGTACATCGCGTTTATCGACACAGAAACGGGAGAGTATGTGGAACGGCAATTGAACCACAGTGCAGGAGAAGCCGAGAAGTTTTATCGGGAACTGGCGACGCGAGGAGCGAGCGCACAAGTGGGGATGGAGGCCACGGGCTACTCCCGCTGGTTCGAGCGGTTGCTGGCAGAACTCGGTATCGAGCTGTGGATCGGCGATGCGGCCGAGATTAAGGCCAAACGCGTGCGCAAACAGAAGACCGACCGGGAGGACGCCCGACTGCTGCTGCGACTGCTGCGGGAAAATAATTTTCCTCGGATCTGGGTACCCAGTCCGGAGAATCGTGACCTGCGACAACTGCTGTGGCACCGGCATCGGTTGGTGCAGATGCGCACGCGGATCATGCATTGCGCATACTCCCAACCATTTCGCCACATCCAGTACAACCGCACTCCCAGTCTCCGGGCCATGCCCACCTTGGCGATGTTCCTCTGTCGACGCACCGCCAGGCGCATATAGCGTCGTCTCCAGTCCGCTCACAACGCGCTGCGGCTTGGGCTGCTTCCACTAGCAAGAAACGCAACAAAGAACTGCCTTGCTTGGTGATGTGTCCCAGCCGTTGGGTCAAGTTCAGTTCGCACGCGGGACAGCTCGGAACCGGACATGGCGCGAAGTAGAACGCCGTCCACTTGAATGGGCATCCCGCTCCCTCGCAAGAGGGAGTTTGAACGAGTAATCATGGTCTGAAATTGGATCGAAGAGATGTGTGGGTCGGACTGAAATCGACCGAAAGATTACAAGCGAGCCGAGGTTATCGACACTGGGCCAAAGAAATATGACGAAGAGAACACTCTTCGGAGTGAATGCAGAAGTCTGTCTGAAAAAGATTTGACAGAGCCGACGTTCTTAGAGATGTCCGGATAGCGTTTACCAGGACTTAGGGTCACGACCGTTCATCCTTTCGGTAGAAAAAACACGTCTGCTTTTAGAATGAGCGCCACGCGGCACACAAAATTGCTGATTCTTATCCGACATACCTGCGCCCAATAAATTTTTTCGCCACCCTGTCGTCTTTTGCCCGCCGTTTCCGATTACATAGATAGGAAGCCTGTGTCCCTCGGCTTCTAAATTTCTATTTAGAGGAGAAACATCATGGAACGTTTTGCCAAGCTCATGCTTTTGACGTTAGGAATAGGGGTCGTCGCGTTCATCCTATTTTCTGTTCCGCGCCATACATCCGTCTCGGCCTCGACGCCACCTAGGAGTCTGGGCCTGATCACCCTCAGGGCTACCGGCTTTAACGCCTACGGAACTGGCCTATTCTATCAGTACAACTCAGCCACGGGGCAGTACTCAACCTCAACCTACGCCTTGCCGGCCGGCAAGTCACTCGTTGTCACCGATATCGTGACGACCGCGGCCGCATGCCCAGCCGGTAGCTTCATCACCAACACCCTATCCTCATCTTCCTCAACGCCACCGGTTCCGGGTGCAGAGGTATACGACAGGCCATTCACGGTGGACAGTACGGGTAATGGGACCATGGCGGATCACTTCACCACGGGGTTCGTGTTTACGGGTCCCAACTTTCCAATTCCGCAGGCCGCCAGCACCTTAACCTGCACGGTTCTAGCCATGACGGTTGAGGGAGTTGAAGTTTCCGGAACCCCGACGATCGGCCCGTTCGAGTGAGTCGCGGTATGTGGCTAGCTCTGGCGTTGTAATTTGAAGCCGTCACCTGCGACCATCCGAAGTTGTCCTTGAGCCACGGCAACCGTTGCCGATTTGAATGCTTCTACCCCCCAATAAATCTTTGCGCCAGCCTGTCGTCTTTTGCCCGCCGTTTCCGATTTCATTATTAGAGGCAGGAACTCTCGGCGGTTTGAAGAGGAGGAATATCCCTATGAGGCGATTGCATTTTGCTCTGTTGTCTTTGGTGCTGGTTCTGGCTGCCCAGCCCCTTTTCGCGACTACCTATTATGTTTCGACCAACCAGCCCCCAGTCCCTTGCGCGAGCGAAAAGAGCGGATGGGTAGTGTTTCCCAGCATCCAATATGCGGTAACCCACGTGCCCGAAGGGGCCATCATCAATATCTGCCCCGGAACTTACTCCGAGCAGGTCACCATTTCCCGGCCGCTGACCCTGCAAGGCGTCTCGTACGGAAACTCGTCGCATGTGGTCATCGCCATGCCCGGTGCGCTCACGACAACACCCAGCCTCCTTTTCGGCACAGTTGCGGCGCAGGTCGAGGTAACGGCCGGCCCGGTGAACGTCACCGGTATTACTGTTGATGGGACTGCCAGTAGTTCAAACTGCCCGAGTGGCTGGTACGTGGGAATCTTCTACAGCAGCGGCTCCTCGGGCACCGTGAACGGGGTCCAAGCCCGGTATCAGAATTGCAACTTCGTCAATGGCGTGGGAATCCTGGCCGAAAACGGCCATGATCCGAGTAAGTCGGTCACGATCAAGAACAGCTATATCCATGACAACGGCGAGGATGGTCTTGCAGCGTACGGCGCATCTCTTACTGCCTCGATGGAACACAACGACGTGGAAGACGAGGTGGTTGCCATTTTCCAGCAAGCCGCCGACGGCAGCGTGTCGGGCAATACGGTGATCAATGCATCCACCGCTGGGATCGTCCTTTATGCCGGGGTTGTATCTGACAACACCGTGGGCGGTGTAAGCATCTTAACAGCCGGCGGCGGTACAATCACCTATACAGACGACGACGGAATAGACGTTTACGGAGCGTCTACCGTCACATCCAACCACATATCGAACAGCACTTACTACGGCATTAGACTGCTTACCGGGGGCGCGACCATCACAAGCAACATCATCACTAGCAACGGCCTCAACGAAGGCGGTTTGGAATTCCCCGTCGGTATCGGCTTCGGCTGCTTTACGAACACAGTATCCGGAAATGTTATTAATGGCACTGCCACCGGAATCGAATTTGTTCCGGCGGCATTTAAGGGTGTGAATGCCTTTTACAGCGTGCCAACGATTAACTACGAAGGCGGAGGAGGGTGCTGAGGCAAGCGCCTCTCGTTGGGACTCCGGAAGGATAAACACTGCTCAAGTGCTGTGATCAGGCGCTTTCACTCATTGACTCCTGGTTAGCCCTGACCGCGTCTTCGACGCGTCGCTAGTGCCAGAAACTTGTCCAGACCGATTCATTGATTCCAGAGAACTTATCAGACATCTCTAACAATGTCGGCCGTGTCAAACACTTTTTTGTGCAGATTTCTCCATTCACTTAAAAGAGTTTTTTCTTCCTCTTCCTGGGTTGTTTTTCTTGTCGGTCTCGACGATTTCGGCTTGCTCGTAATCTGGCGGTCGGCTTCAGTCCGACCCATACATCTCTTCGATCTTAAACTTCAGACCATGATTACCTCTTCGAACTCCCTCTCGCGAGGGAGCGGGATGCCTAATCAAGTGGACGGCTTCTAGTGCGCGCCATGTCCGGTATCGAGCTGTCCCGCGTACGAACCGAATTCCGGCTCCATCTTCCCGAGCCTATCAACAAAAGCCCACTCGAGTCGAGGGCCGACATTGTTATGCAATCAAGTTTATGGAGAGTCGGATAATCGGAAAAGTCAAATCGTCCGAATTCCACATGGACGGTTTGTGCGTTTATCACACAAGCGTCGGTACAAACGTCCAAGGGCTTCGGTTGATCGGCCATGACCGCTAATTGGGGATACGGACCTCCTCCCCGACCGATTGCGATTCCACCTCGATGCCCCCGAGGAGCGCATTCAACTCGCCATTGGAAACATCGGCACCGGAGGCAATTTCTTTGAGCTTGGCTTTGCTGATTTCACCCAGCCGAAACGCCTCCAGCGCCATACTCAGCAGTTTGTGTTGAAACGTAGATTCGTGTTTCGTGAAGCGGTCCCTGTGGCGTGAAAATCGCTCTCCGAGAACCTTGCGAAATGCACTCGCAGCCGTCTGCTTCTTTGCAAGCGACTCCCTCTCTTCCTCTGAAATAATTTGGAAACTCTTGAGCCGCCAAAGGGCTGCTTCATAACTCACGCCAAAGTAAAATGCTAAATGTGCGATGTCATAAAACTGAAGTCCGAATGGTTGAGATGACCCGCGACGCTGTGCACGGACGGCATCGCCTTCCTCGTCATACACTTCTTGAAGCGTTGGGATATCCTGCGATTTCCCCACACCGGATAGAAACTCGCGTACTCCGCTCTCGGGCATCAAGAATGCTGCCGCAAATGAATTCGCTCTTATTTCAGTCTGGTCTTCGCGATTCTCCAAGCGGCTAACGATGCCCTTCGCTTGTCTGTCAAAAAGAAGGTGACAATACTCATGAGCATAGGAAAACAATTGCCTTTGCTCTGAGTGACGCGAATTCGCGAGAATCGTCAAGCCAATGTTCTCGTCCGTTAGGAACAAACCAGAAATTGAATCGTCAAGTGGAAGCAGCCCAACTCTTACACCTTGGCTCTCGACGATTTCAGGCAGCTCCGGTATTGGGCCAGTTCCGAGCTTGAGCCGATTTCTTTCTTGGTCGGCAACAGCGGTTCCTTGCTGAATGGCCTCCCACTTATTCCGAGGTTGAGGCAGATCGTAGCGAACAGGAGGTACGAGACCTCTGTCAGCGCCAACAAGTTTCTCGAGATGGGTAAACTGGCGGCAAAGGGCGGACCACCTAGAGATGGCCTGACTAAGCTTCTTGTCGGTCGCTACCTGCGGCTCTGCGCGGAACAACGCCGTTACAGAGTCTTTTTGCTCAGTGAATTCCTCGGCAAACAAATCTTTCGCCTCAAAGCCAAGTTCTTCCGACAACTTCATTAATTCGAGGCTGTCTACTGACCTGTTTCCTGACTCGATTTGAACGACGCTCGACCTGGGGATACCCAACAATTCGGCGATCTCTTCCTGGGTATAACTTCGGCTCTCCCGAATCCTTCGAAGCCTCGATCCCAATTCCTTCAGATCGATTGCCATTGTGGTCCTTTCAATGAATTTGACATCGCTTGATTATGTCCGAAAAACGAACTATAGTCAACCGAATGGTGGCGCTGCAAGTTCGATTACATATTCGTCCTATGTTCGCCTAGATTTCCGACGGGCGTCTGAGACTCCTGGAGTCCTGGAAAAGGGAGGGGGTACACTCAAGTCATGCTGGCACCGAAAGAATTGACGTAGCACATCGAGGCTGAACGTGCGCGCCAAGCACTCATGGACAAGCCCGGTGTTCCTACGGGTGTGCGCGTCGGCTCCCTGACATCATACGTCATGGATGGCGCGGCTTGGAGAGACACTAACGCCTATCCATCCGCTCAGGAATGGGCGCATGAAGCCGAGAGACTGTTGAATTTCGCAGCTTCTCAGGACCAGCTCCGAAGGTTTCTGCCAAATCTGCGGGGGCGATGGACCCAGTTCGAGTCGGCTCAGGCTGAACTGCGCGTGGCATTTTTTCTGCACCGAAACGGCTTCAGGATCGTCCAGTGGGAACCGGTGGGAGCCGGGGGATGCAAGGGTGAGTTCAGCATCGAGGGCCTTCCCGGCTGCCGGTGTTTACCGAGGTAAAAAATCCCGGTTGGGAGGGCGAGCTCACAGCAGAAGAATTGAAGGCAGGGAGGCAACATCAACCAAAAGATCTGTATTGCGAAGGTCGCAGTGCCGCTTCATGGGAGCGAGCTCAATTTGAGGTCCGAAAAGCGTATAAGAAGTTCGACCCTCAAAATCGCAATCTGCTCATCCTTGCGGACGATTTGTTCATTAGCCTAAGACACGGCACAGAGCTGTGGGCAAACTATGCCTTGTATTCGCGTCAAACGGCTGGATGCTTTCGTGACAATACTTACGAGAATCTCGGCGGAGTTGGATTCTTCTGGGTGGTCCCAAACTCAGACCCAATATCATATGAGATGAGAATTTTCCTCAATCCTTACGTAGTTCAGTCCGCCGAACTGCCGGAAGATATCCGGGAAGCGTTCCACGCCGTCAAAGAGGTGCAGCGATCTGGCTTTAGAATCCGAACGGTGCAACCTTGAGCGAGTCCGTAACGTTGAAGGAAGTTGGCAGGAATGCTGTTGCTGCTCACGTGAAAGCGTCCATTCGGGCCTTTCTAAAGAACGATTCGAATCTGCTGGCCCTCAACGCAAATGAAAGAGCAATCACCCACAAGTTCGCGGAGTACCTAGCCGCGCGTTTCCCAAACTGGGATGTCGATTGCGAGTATGACCGTCTCTTGGAGGAGGCGAAAAAGCTAAGACTTCGGGGAGAGATAACACGAGTGATTCCCGATATCATCGTGCACCGGCGTAATACAAAAAATAATCTCTTGGTAATCGAGGCCAAGAAAGACAACGACCCACGCGGCATGGGTGCTGGCCGCGAAAAATTGCGTGAATTCAGAAGACAACTACACTACAGGCATGCAGTTTTTCTCAGGTTTCGAACGGGGGAAAATGCTGGAATCGAATCGCCGGTCTGGATTTGACGTGCCAAGACCAGGGGTCTTAAGGATACGAGGTTGGTCAATTAGACGTCACGTTCCGGCTTCTTGTGTGAGCTTCAGCAAGAAATAGAGGTCGCTCTTCTGCTTGGTCTCGGGACCGTGTTCGCATGCCGATTCCGCTGCCTTGCTAAGTAGGCGTTCAGTAGCTAACTAACAGTAAGACGGTGGCCATGACTCGGAAGTCTTTCGCGGTAACCGGAGGTTGTTCTTGGCTCGATCTTTGGGTCTAGCTGATTTCCGCAACGTTCGAGTCGTGCGTGAGCCATCGGACTTCTCGAGAAGCGTGGTCCAGACTTCAATAGACCACGGATTAGCGGCGGAAGAAACTTGGGGCCAAGTTGGGGCCAAAACCAGGGCCTTTTAGGCCCCAAGCCGTGCCTCTCGGGTGGCAAGGGCAACGGACTCAACGGTGACTTTTGGTAGGGGCGGTGGGGATCGAAAGGACAAGCTACTAAATAAGGCTTGGGCCCTCAATGCGTTGCAGCTACCGTTGCCTGTCAATCGGAACAAACGGAACAGGAATCGCTACACCGCACGTTCTTGTGGCCCTCTGCTTGTGTGCAGAGGCTCTTATCCAGCGCACTACAGCGCAACTCGCGACTCAGGCGAGCTTCGTTCGAATAAACCCAGTCACCGAAAGTCACCCCTTACGTCGTCTCTTGCGACTCTTCCTTTTCTCTTTTGGTTTGCCTGGAGTCGCACCCTGGTCTGTCGCGGTCGTCGTTTTGGCTGGCTTCACCTTTGATTCGAGGAGCTTATACCTTGCGCGCACCGTCTCATCGGTGAGTAAACCGCCAATTTTCATTGCACCAGTGTGCACAGCCTCAAGCCGTTTATGGAAATAGTTCCAAAACGTTCCAAAACCTAAGACGACGATAAGGGTCCATTGCACGCCCCCAGCGAATCTCATAAAGAAGGTCTTAGGCAGCTCAGTCACGTACACCGGGATAAATATTGAGTCCACGGCTGCCTCTGACCATGGCACATTCAGGCCGCTAACCCGCCCAATCCCGAAGTAGACGAAAGAGAACAGCAGAGCTATGTAGACGTAAATGCAGACGTAGAAAACACCGACAAGAAGGCTAGCCCATCGAGACAACAGGTATTTGTTCCCTAAGAAGCGCGCCACTCTCTCCCATAAGCCAAGCTGCTGCCATAAATCTTTTAGGTCCTTCGTGACCTCGGTCTTCGGAGTTACCGCGTCGAGCATGCCGAGCATAACATTCAGGCGGGTGTAAAGCGATGTGCCGACCTTCTCTAACCACGAGCGCGAAAAGAGAGTCAATTTCAGGATCGTCAGGATTCGCAGCGCTAGAACGCACAGAACCACGGCAAAACTTAGCGACAGGACGAGGTTATGGGTAGCAAATAGCAGGAGGGCACACCATAGTATCGTGAAGCTCCTAAATGGGCGCGTGACCACGGAGAAAATGGTGGGGCTTTTCTTCGCCGCAGTCGCCACCGGAATCGCAGGAGCAGCGGAAACGGCTGGCTGCGCGACGATGGCCTGGGGTACAGGGGCAGTCGGATTAGGCAAGACAATAAGTTCTGTAAGGGTAGGCCCATCTTCTGCCGGTTGGTCGCGACTGAACCAAGCGTTGATTCGTTTAAGCGCCAGAAGAAGCAAGACAAATAAACGGCCCAACAAGACAAAGGGGAAAAAGTAGATGTAGAGCGCACTCTTAACTGTGTTCCACCATCCAGATGAGCAGAGAACGGAAAATAAAAATAGGAGAACGAAGAGCGTCATTTCTGAAAGGGTCAGGTGAATGTAGCGCGACAGCGCCGCCAGAATACGCGTGTGTGGATTCCAGAAGAATAGGGCGTGAAGCCACAAGAAGGACGCGAGCAGAAATCTCGTGAGCCGACGGGCAACTATGACTACAGAGTTCATCCTGGACTCCCGGCCAGTACCTAGGGTATCAGGTCGTGAATGGGATGTATCTGCTGACCGAATTAGTTGAAAGAGCGTCCGAAAAAGGAAATCATCCTCAAATAGCGAGTTCCCAGGAACTTCAAATAATTCCGGTTATAATCTTGGGAGGAGGTGCTTGTGCGCAACATTGTCGAAGCAGGGTACGACTTCTCTAGCGACGAGATGCGGTACTCAATCACGGAGGAGAACGGGGCTGTCTATGAAGTGCGCATTCCACTAACAGGAAAGGCGCAAGCCAAGCCTTCGCCCGAAGTGAAGATCGGCGAATGGCTCGACAGCCATGCGATGCAAGAGCTGCTGGTCCGGATTCCCGGCTACCATTTCCAATCCTTCTAGCATGGAAATGCCGCCCGCGCTCAGTGAATCAGGGGAGGGTTCCTTCTGTTTTCAAGGTAGCTCTTGATTTGCATCGCCAGCGGTTCGTACTCCTCCTCGTCCAAGCCGTAGGTCTGGAACAGCCGAGTCACCGCACCGCCGTGTTCAACAAAGAATCTCTCCTGCTCGGCCTCGTCAATGACGAAAGTCCCATCTGAGTTCCTCGAATATCGGCAGAGGCTCAGGAGAATCATGATCAGCGTGCCGCTGCTGAGGTTCAGGAAGTAAAACCAGAACGGGAACTTCTTGTCGAGATGGCCGAGAAACTTCCTGACTTCATCAATTTCGTGGAGCTCCCGAGCGTCGTCATCGTACCCCGCGAAAGCAATATCAAGCCGCGCACGAAAGCTCACAACGGTCTGGCGATCTTGAAGTAGTCGCTGTAAGACATTAAGCGTAGTCTCGATGTACAGCCGTTCAACGTCCTGGCGGTCAACGACAACAGCGAGGAAATCGACCCCGCTGTCCTTCAAAATATCGGCATCTGTCATTTCCACTCTCGGTCTCGCGTCGCCCAGTAGTGAATCCTAGCCAGAGAACAGGGCTGAGGCGAGCAGTCAGTCCCGGAATTCCTTACCCCCTAACGTCAAGTTTGCTTCCCTCGCTCGTCCAGCGAGGCGGTTCAAATTCCGCCCACACCACTCGATTCCGTTTCACCCAAAAATGACTACCACACAACTCCTCAGATACCCATAAAGACGGACTCAAAGAAATTGAACCGGCGTGTTTTCTCACTCTCCAGTATGGGTATCGACTCCTCATCAAGTTTACTTCGACCCGCCGGCCACATGCACAAGGGCATTGCAAGACCGCCCATCGATAAGTGCCCCCCCTCCTGACAAGGTAAATGTTCAGCCCTATGTCCGCGGGTAGATCATCCATCGAAAGTATTGTAACCACGCCTTGGTAGTATGGTTTCCCTCGAAGTCTCGGTCGCCACAAGTTCTTCCATGATTTGAGCATAAGGAAGATGCTCCTATTCCACTCGCCAAGTCATATCGAGAAAAGGCTCACAGTCTCCTCGCCCCCCCTTCTCTCGATTCGCGCAGATTCCACAATCGAGATTCGGCTCTCTGTTATTCGTGCGCACCCTACTTTGCTCAAAGAGGTGAAGAACCTCTGTACTGACGCGATCTTTCCCCATAAAGCCAGTCAGCCGATGCAACAACTCCGTGACCGCTGATGAGGCTAGGGCAGTAGTAAACGTAATCACTGCCGGAGCAACTCCAGGAAGCTCCGGTAGATAACCCTCCTTTCGCAGACTCTCCGCGCGTTCTGGATCGCTAGCTTGCATGATCTCGGCACTTATTCGATCAGAGTTGATGCGTCCTCTGCAAAACAAGCAAGCGCTACCTGGCATTAGTGTCGTGACTCGTCCATGAATGGACTCGATGATCCCATTCGCAGACGAAATCTTTACACCCATGTCGAACACTGGCATTAAGTAATAGATAGCGAGCCGGGTAAGGATGGATCTACCCCATTCGTCGTCAGTGCAACCGAACAGGAAATCGCACGCGCGTAGTATTTCTGCAGCACCGCGATATGTGATGAAACGATTGATCGTCGTGATCTCAGTACCCAAACCTATTTTCTTCGCCAGATTACCCAGGATTGTTACTTTCGCGCAACCGTCGTCAGAAACACCAGAACCGTACACGCGCGTCACATTCGATTTTTCCAATGTATCGCCATCGAAGAGATACAGATGGCCCACCCCCAATCTTATAAGCTGTTCCGCTACCGCAGAACCAGTGCCTCCTGCTCCGACGATCCCGACTCTCAAACTCCTCAATTCATGTTGAAGCCCACCTCCAAATGCCTGCACCTGCCGATGGAAGAGTGGTGGATTCGAACAGCAAGACGTTCGCCTGAAAAACCGGAATCGTTGTCCGATTACCCTAACAACATCCATTTCGACCTTCGACCCATCTCTTAACCAAGCCCTCCCCCTCGGTCGATCTGGTGACGAAAACACTAGGCTCGCATGTGCCCGCTCGCCCTCAATACGCAGATAAGCTGTTCTAAACAACTTCACCTCTTCCTCGTCATCCTGGGCGGAGTGTTCCGGGAAGCTCGTTGGGTGCGAATGTACGAACACAAAGGACATCTTCAGTCGATCAGCTCTTTTCATCGCGCGCATAAAAGAGGCTGCATTGATGCTCATGTGATTGACAGAAGCGCTCACGACATCTGACACAAGAACTGGATGGACCTCTCGAACCAAGAGCCGAGTTTCATCCGCCGTCCGTGAAACTCCACAAAGCAGATAAGCAGCGCGCTCCGCATTCGCATCAAGAAAAAGATGCCGAACGAGAGTTTCGTAGTTATCCTCAGCGAAAGTGATCGAATAGCGCATCAACGCCCTAGTTCCAGTTCTGTCCTTACAGCGCGGAGCTTAGTCTGAATGTTATCTGTTCCAGCTCTCCATTGTTGATTGTGACGCGACCAGCGCTGCCAACTGTGGCCATCGTAGGTTTCCAGAACCTCCGCCGCCAGCGGAGCTCCACCGTTCCTTAGACGCACGCCTGGAGTTGTCCAAAACATATCTGGATTAGCATTCGGATACCCGGGCGGAAGACGAAGAAGCAAATCACACGTTTCAGGAACGTAAGCCCCCGGAAGCCGATAACACTTAATGATTAAATTGATCCAGCCAGTGCTGCTGGTTAATTCGAACACGAAACTTCTCGCGCCAAGAAATTGAAGATCTTCCTCAGGCAAGATAGTAGATGTATCCATCGGAGGCTACGTCCCAGGGTTTAGTGTCGATTGCGCACTATAGAACTTTTCGCCGTCTCGTAGCTCGATCACGGTGTTGTCGTTTGGAATTAGCTGGTCATCTCCAGGGCCATGCGTTTCGCGGAACAGATCGTAGCCAGGCTGAATGTTTCCGAGCACGTAGAGCGCGTGCCCCGTTGTAGGATTTGGCGATTCATATTTCTTCCGATCGATTGTAATGTGCACTTCTTTCGCGTCTGGCATGGACTGATCCTCCTTAAGCATACGTGTACGTCAGTTCTTCCAAGTCCACCCTCACCGGGACGACCTTGGGAGTTTCATTGATTTCGGGGAATTTCCTCACAACTCGCCTGAGTCTCTCCTCCTCCAGCCCCGGACCCAGGCTGAATGCTACACAACGAATGAGCAGGTCGCTCTTCGACCCGATCTTTTCGTGATTGTTCTCCCACTTGGACAACAAACTCTTATCGGTGTGCAGCACGCTCGCAAACGATTCCCCATTCATGCCGATGAATTTTCTGAGATAACGCACCTCTCCACCCGTCAGACCCCATGGTTTCTCAATGACCGCCAGAGCCAGCACTCGCATCAATTCGTTTAATTTGTTTATGACAGGGTCGGCGTTTCCGCAGTGGTCGCACTTGATTACTTCAATGTTTTCCAGTACGACGTTGCTCAAGCCACTTTCCTTGAACAAATAATTTTCACGGACCCTACGCGCGACCTCGCCACAATTGCTGCATCTCTTGTTATTCATTTTCTTGTCCGCCTTTTCAGTCGTTTTCCTCTTGGTCCTATGTCCCATTGCAGTCATATTAAGAAGCCCGAATGCTGAAAATAGTTATCAGCCGGGCCAGGTCTTCCTCAGGAACAGAAAAAACGATGGCAAGGCGTCTTCCTTCGGCATCAGTTCCTTCGATCCGGTAGTTCCACTCCTGGAGCCTCACGTCCAGTTCAGGCTCGTTATAAATATTTCCTCTTCGAAGCACGTATAAAGCGTCCGCCATAGTTAACTCCTCAGCCTCCAACTCATCACGAAAATGCTTCGTAGGCACCACGTCACCATCTTCGAGGCAGTGCCGAAGAGCTTTGACTGCATCCTGCTTGCTGAGGCAATCTCGACTCATGAGTTGGTATCATAACATGAGTTGTAAAAATTACAACTGTTTTCTGACGACCTCCCAACAATCCTTCCCATCGCTTTCCGAGGAGGGTCCTGAATCGGCAAGTACCTGTATTACAGCCACTTAGCCAATCGGTGCGACCTCGAACCGAGCCCTACAATTCGTACCGAAAATTCCCAGCGGCCTACGCTTGCATACAGTCGCGCCAGTCGGACTTCCTCTCCCGTCACGCCTGTTGCCATCCGCTCCAGCCGCAAATACTAGACCGCTTCGCTCTCTGTCCTTTCAGCGAGTCCGTTGCGATTTGGTTCCCCTGTCTGGTTGAGGGAACCAACTCTCACCGAAAGGACAAAGAAAATGAATTCAGAAAACATCAAGAAAGTTGCAAATCAAGCCATCGAGCAGCTCATCACGGCACTCAACGAGGGCCGAAGCGAAACGCTGACGCAATACCTTGCAGCGATTGGCCGATTCCATCGCTACAGTCTTCGAAACGTGATGCTCATAGCATCACAGAAGCCAACGGCTACCCATGTAGCTGGCTTTCACGCTTGGCACAAACTCGGGCGCTTCGTGAAGAAAGGCGAGGAAGGAATCTTGATCCTTGCCCCCATCGTCCGGCGAAAGAATGAAAACGAGCAACAAAACGAAACTGACGAATCATCAACGGCTGTCGGTTTTCGTGCGGCCTACGTGTTCGATATCGCCCAAACAGACGGCCAGCCGTTGCCGGAAATCGGCGGCGTGAACGGCGATCCGCGCGAGTGTCGCGACCGGCTTGGGAAATTCGTCGCTGACCACGGCGTCGCACTCGAATACTCCGGCGACATCGCACCGGCGCGCGGCACGTCGGAGGGCGGCAAGATCACGTTGCTGCCGGGCCAGTCTCCGGCTGAGGAATTCGCGACACTGGCGCATGAAGTCGCGCACGAGATGATGCACCGCGACGAACGCCGCAGCAGCACAACGAAGCGCGTTCGAGAGACCGAGGCTGAGGCCGTCGCATTTGTCGTTTGCAGTGCAATCGGCCTGGAAACGGGAAGCGCCGCACAAGACTACATCGGTTTGTACGGCGGCGACGCGAAGCTCCTTGGCGAGAGTCTCGAATACGTCCAGCGGACTGCAACTCAAATTCTCAATGCCATCGGCGCGGATGATTCATCCGCGCCGCCCGCTTAAGCTCGGGCACGGGAGAGCATCAACGTGGGGTGACCTGGGGTGTTCCGAACGCTCGTGGTACTTGATACTGCCTTATCACCAACGAGGTAGTACAATCGCGCGTTGAGTCTCCCATCTTGATGGCTTTGAAGCGGACAGTTGCGCTTGGATTCTGGGTTCCGAGCCGATAACAGGGCCCAATAGGCTTTGCAGATTTGAATACACAGGACATCGATGCAAGCTGCACACGTTAGGACGAAAGAACGAGTTGCGAATCATGGCGAGGTGTTGACCGGGCAACACGAGGTCAACGCCATGCTTGATCTAGTGAAGCAGGAAACAGAGCGGATCGACTCCCGTTTCCTCGAACCTGCCTGCGGTGACGGGAACTTCCTGACGGTGATTCTCGAACGCAAATTGGCAATTGTGGAAAAGCGCTACGGCAAATCACAACTAGACTTTGAGCGGTACGCCGTCCTAGCTGTCTCCTCGATGTACGGCATTGATATTCTGCCTGACAATGTCCGCGATTGCCGACGAAGGCTTTTTGAGATGTTCGACGCAAACTACCGGCGTCTGTTCAAGGCCACCGCGAAGGACAAGTCCCGCGAGGCAGTGCGGTTTATTCTCGAACGAAACATCATTTGGGGCGACGCCCTGACACTCAGGACAGTGGGTGAGAAGCCTAGCCATATCGTCTTTTCGGAATGGTCGCCAGTCAACGGGAGCATGCTCAAAAGGAGGGACTTCACATTTGGCGAATTGCTTCGGCATGAGGAGGCCATGCAGGCCCCTCTATTCCCTGGTTTGGAAAGCGAGAACCAGTTGCCCCTCTTCTCCGACCTTGGCGAGCACGTATTTATCCCCACGCCCGTAAGGGAATATCCCCCGGTCCATTTCATGGAGATCGCCTGTGTCGGAGATTAGCTACAATCCCGACGTTTTAAGCTGCATCGCGAATCTCAGCAGCGACGAGGTATTTACGCCGCCGCAACTGGTGAATCGGATTCTCGACAGGCTTCCGACGGACCTTTGGAGCGATAAGAAATCGACGTTTCTCGATCCCGGTTGCAAGTCAGGTGTATTCCTGCGCGAGATTGCCAAACGGCTCGACAAAGGCTTGGAAATTCAAATTCCCAACCGTCAGAAGCGAATGAACCACATCTTCAAGAACCAGCTTTTCGGACTCGGTATCACGGAGTTGACCGCCCTGATATCGCGGCGGTCCGTTTATTGCTCGAAGACAGCCAACGGGAAGTATTCGGTATGCGAAGCCTTCGACAACCCTGAGGGCAACATCCGCTTTGGACGCGTTGAGCATTCTTGGCAGGGCGAACGTTGCGCTCTGTGCGGGGCCAGCAAGGAGAACTACGAAAGGGGCGGCGAACTAGAGAGTCACGCCTACGCCTTTATTCACACCAAGAAGCCAGAGGAGATCTTCAACATGAAATTCGATGTCATTATTGGCAACCCCCCTTACCAGCTGAGTGACTCCGGTTTTGGAGAGAGTGCCCGTCCGATCTACCAGCTGTTCGTTGAACAGGCAAAGAAACTGAACCCGCGATTCCTTTCCATGATTATTCCCTCGCGTTGGTTTGCAGGCGGAAAGGGCCTAGACGAGTTCAGAGAGTCGATGCTTGCTGATAACCGGTTGCGCTCGATCGATGACTATCTCAGTGCCTCGGATGTCTTTCCGGGTATTGGTCTCAAGGGTGGCGTTTGCTATTTCCTCTGGGACCGCGACAATCCCGGACCCTGCCAAGTCACCACTCGTTACAAGGACTGGCCGACCTCGACCGCCAGCCGTCCGCTTCTTGAAAAGGGTGTTGACGTATTCATTCGTTTCAATGAGGGCCTGTCGATTCTCAAGAAGGTCGTCGTCGCTGAGAACGGAAAAACCGGCTCGCTTGCGCTCCCTGAAAGCAAACGTTTCGATCAGTTGGTTAGCTCCAGAAAGCCCTTCGGGCTAGACACGACCTTCAATGGCAAGCCGACAAAGCGCGCCGGTGACCTGCTGGTCTATCAAAACGGCGGAACGGGATACACGCCTAGGAAATCCATCACGACCGGCACTGAACTTATCGACAAGTGGAAAGTTTTTGCGGGCTATGCTGCGCCCGGGACTGGGAATAAGGACACCTATCCGCACAGGATCATAAGCACGCCGTTCCTCGGAGCACCGGGCACCATTTCTTCAGAAACCTACCTCTGCATCGGACCGTTCGACTCCAAGAATCAAGCTGAAAGCGTGTTGTCCTACCTCAGCTGTCAGCTAACTCGCCTACTAATTCTTCTGCACAAACCATCCCAACATGTCACGCGCAAGGTTTACTCCTTCGTGCCAACTCAGAAGTGGACAAAGCGGTGGACGGACGAGGACCTCTACGCGAAATATGGCATTTCCGCTAGCGAGATCGCGTTCATCGACAAGGTTGTTCGCCCGATGGAAGAAGACAATGAGTGACGGTTTCTTCCCTCCGCGCCCTGCATCGCGCCCAACTGTCTACGCTTACGAGGATACGAACCCGCAGTATGCGGGCCTGCTGAAAGTCGGTTATACAACCGTGGATACGCAGAGTCGCGTTGCGCAGCAGTATCCGACGCTACGTCCCGGCAAGCTCCCTTACCGAATCGTCCTGGAAGAGCCCGCCATGCGGAATGACGGAACGGTATTTACTGACCACGATGTACATCGGATGCTCCGACTCAATGGAGTGAAGAATCCTGACGGTGAGTGGTTTCGATGCGCGGTGGATAAAGTCAAGGCGGCGATCATCGCCGTGCGGGACGGCCAACTGAACGAGGAGAACCGGTCACTTGACTTTGCAATGCGGCCAGAGCAGAAAGCGGCTGTCGAAAAAACCGCCGCCTACTTTGCCAGTTGGCGCGAAGAAAAGGTCAACCGGAACAAGCCACCGCACTTTCTATGGAATGCGAAGATGCGTTTTGGAAAGACCTTCGCAGCGTATCAGTTGGCAAAGAGAATGGGATGGCGAAAAGTTCTTGTCCTGACTTTCAAGCCGGCAGTGCAAAGCGCCTGGGAAGAAGACTTGAAGACTCACGTGGACTTCAAAGGCTGGCAGTTCATTTCACCTGGGGGTTTGTCGTACGCGAACGCCGACAAAAAGAAACCCTTTGTCTGTTTTGGCTCGTTTCAAAATTACCTGGGGCGTAACCCAAACACCGGCGGCATCAAGACGAAAAACGAATGGGTGCACTCCACGAATTGGGACTGCGTGATCCTCGACGAATACCATTACGGGGCATGGCGGGAGAATGCTAAAGAGCTCTTCGAAGCCGAGGACAAGAAGGAGGTTGAATTCGGGAAAGGCGAAGGCATCGAGGATTTTGACGAAGAAATGATGCCGATCACAACGGATGCTTATCTTTATCTATCCGGTACCCCCTTCCGAGCGATTGCCTCCGGCGAGTTCATCGAAGAGCAGATCTACAACTGGACTTATTCCGATGAGCAACGGTCGAAGCGGGATTGGAAGGGTGCCAACAATCCGTACGCCGCATTGCCCCGCATGGTGCTCATGACCTATCAACTCCCAGACGCAATCCGGGAAATCGCGATGCAGGGCGAGTTCAACGAGTTCGACTTGAACGTGTTCTTCTCAGCCGAGGGAGTTGGCGAAAAGGCGACGTTCAAGTATGAGGACGAAGTTCAGAAGTGGCTGGACCTAATTCGCGGGTCGTTTCTGCCGACCACTGTTGATAACTTAAAACTAGGTGTGCATAAACCGCCGATGCCCTACTCAGACGCTCGGCTTCTGAGCGTGCTTTCACACACGTTCTGGTTCCTTCCCAGCGTGGCTTCCTGCTACGCAATGAACAACCTGCTGGCGAAAAAGCAGAACGGCTTCTATCACGATTACAAAATTGTCGTCGCGGCGGGGAACGCCGCCGGCATCGGCGTTGCGGCTCTGCCTCCGGTGTTGGACGCCATGGACGAGCCGCTGAGGTCGAAGACTATAACTCTTTCCTGCGGCAAACTCACGACAGGCGTGACTGTGAAACCATGGACTGGCATTTTCATGCTTCGCAACTCATCCAGCCCAGAAACATACTTTCAGGCAGCATTCCGTGTTCAATCGCCTTGGACCGTGCGGAACCCGGACGGCGACTCGCCCAATAAAGAACAGATCATCAAAGAAGAGTGTTACGTCTTCGATTTTGCTCCAGACAGAGCGTTGCGGCAGATTGCAGATTACAGTTGTCGGTTGAACCTCGACGAGACAAACCCGGAACAGAAGGTGGCGGAGTTCATTAGCTTTCTGCCTGTGCTCGCATACGACGGCAGTTCCATGAAGCAAATTGACGCTGCCGGGATTCTGGAGATGGCGATGAGCGGCACAACCGCCACCCTCCTGGCGCGGCGCTGGGAGAGCGCGTTACTGGTCAACGTGGACAACGACACTTTGCGCCGCCTGATGAATAACAAGAAGGCCATGGATGCCCTCATGAGCATCGAGGCTTTTCGCAATCTCAATCAAGAGATCGAGACCATCATCAACAAATCGGAGGCCGTGAAGAAGGCCCGCAAGGAAGCCAATGACGAGGAGCTATCCGACAAGGAGAGGAAGGAGCTAACTCAACAGGAGAAAGAATACAAGACATTGCGGAAACAAATTCAAGAGAAGCTCATCAAGTTCGCGACACGCGTCCCAATCTTCATGTACTTAACCGACTATCGCGAGCGGTCTCTGAAAGATGTGATCACGCAGCTCGAGCCCGGCCTATTCAAAAAGGTCACGGGCTTGACCCTAAAGGATTTCGAGTTGCTTGTCAGCCTGGGACTGTTCAACAGCGCGCTGATGAACGACGCCGTCTACAAATTCAAGCGCTATGAGGATGCCAGCCTCAGCTACACCGGCATTAACAAGCACGGCGAAGAGGAAATTGGGCTGTACGACACCGTGATTACCCGCGAGGAGGCGCAGAAGGTATTTGAGAATCTCCCCGCACGGGCGCGCTAAAGAGGCGGAGATAATTTCTGTCGCCTCCGCGCTGTCAATAGAGAGGGTAATAAGCCACCATAGATGTCGCCTTCCATTTAGTCTCTGAGTCGGCCTGCGCTAGCACACGGCTGCGCCAGTCGCCAACTTCTCTCCTGTCACACGCGTTGCCATCCGCTCCAGCCTCCTAAGGCACGAAACAGGTCACGGCGGGCCACTCGCCGGTACCGCCCCCGATGGAGGATGAAGAGCACTGAAATGTCCCGTGATTTCACGCCCGGTGAATTTGAAGATCTTCGAACGGACGAATCTGCCTCCCGTGGGCGAACTCCTGAACCGGAAACGAAGCACCCCGAGCCACGCCACAGCCCAGGCGGAAACCCTCAGATTGATCGGGACACTGCGACCCCGCGCGACGCTCGCCCCGACAGTGCGCGGTCCCAGGACCTGCGCACCGTGTTTTATGAGCGGGATCGGGCGTACCGGTTGCGCGAGTCTGAAGTACATACCCTCAGCGAGTTGGGGAAGTTCCGTGTGATTGCCACCGAAGACCTCGCGACACATGCCTATCAGGATCATCGGGAAGAAATGGAGCACGACATTCGGAATCTCGCGCAGCAGGGCCTCGTCCGGCACGAGGTATTTGAAGGACCGGAAGCGAGCCGTCGCGAGATGCTGACCCTGACGAAAGAAGGGCACAGATTGCTCCGCGCAAACCGCTTCACTTCCGATGGCCAGTCCACTTATTACGGCTTCGTCAAGCCGAAGGAAACGAACCACGACGCGGACATCTACCGGCTTTATCAGAAAGAGGCGAGCAGAATCCTCGACCAAGGAGGCAAGAATCTCCGCGTCGTTCTCGATTTTGAACTGAAGAAGAAGCTCAACCGGGATTTTGCGACGTTCGGGGCCGAATCGCGTCAAGAAATCGCATCTCGTCACGCCCTCCAAGTCGTGGGCGAGAAAATCCCCGTGCCCGACCTTCGCATTGAGTACGAGACACGCGAAGGAGAAATTGCCCGTGTGGACCTCGAACTCGCGACCGAACACTATCGCCCAAGCCACTTGGCCGAGAAAGTGCGCGCGGGGTTCTCCCTATACGCTTCCCGAGGCGACGCCGACCGCTTGCGCCGCGTGCTCGACCAGCGAGAACTGACGGCGGAGATTCTCAGTCTATGAAGATCGAAGAGCACGATATCGCTGCCATCAAAGCCCTCGGCTACACCGAGGCCGAAGCCCGCTTCCTCTACATTGTGGCAACGCATTCCGGCTACTTCGTTCCGCGCCAGTTCCTGGACCTGACCGGTGCCAGTTGGGGCTACAGAACGGATCAGCTCTCGCGGAAGCTCAAAAGCCGGGGCCATGCAACCTGGCGCGAATACCAAGACACTGGCGGTGTCTATCATCTCTTTTCGAAGAAGCTATACGCTGAGATCGGAAAAGAAAATCTTCGCAACCGCCGACGGCATTCGGTCGAATTCATCAGGACTCGTCTTGTCCTGCTCGATTTCGTCATTGCTAACCAGCAGTATGACTACCTCGAAACGGAAGAGCAGAAGGTCGAGTATTTCTGCTACGAACTTGGCCTTACAAAGACTTGCCTTCCGGCCAAGACTTACGAAGGCAGTTCGAGCAGCGAGCCAACACTCCGATATTTTGTCGATAAATACCCGCTCTTCCTTGACTCGTCACGGCCCACTTCCTCCCCTGTGGTCACCTTGTCGTATGTAGACCCCGGCTACTCCAGTATCGCGGGCTTTGCGAACCACCTGAATGCCTACCGTCCGCTCTTCCGAGAACTGAACGAATTCCAGTTCCTGTTGATATCGAACTCCCCGGTCCATTTCGCCGATGCGGAGAAATGCTTCTCCTCGGTGGTAAGGGCACCGATTTCAACAGAGATTGCGGCGGATGTTCTGCGGTACTTCCGCCTTCGGAAAGCGTGGGACCTGAAGAAGTACGCGCTGTTCTCGAACAACGAGATCGAGTGGTTGAACGATGCAACACGCCGGTTCCAAGGCGACCGCTTCGACTCTCTTCACGCGGCTTGGTGCTCGGGAAAACTCACCGACGGTGATGTGCGCCAACAGTTTCCAGCAGCCACTCCTAACCGAACGGCGGAGTTTCAAACGTTCCTCGTGCGAGGCAATCGTCGCGAGGATGGTGCTGCGTCGAAGACGCTGAAGCCCTCTTCAGTACCAGACTTCAGGAGCAAAGCTTTCGCGCTTCAGTCCTTGGCTGAAGCGAACTCAAGAGAAACAAGAGAGATACCCCGTGACGAGAAAGCCCGGAAGGACGCGGCCAAATTCGGATGAGGCGGGAGCGACCCCACCCTTTGACGCACGGTGCGTCACTGGAATTCGTGGGGTCGCTCCCGCCTCAGTCACGCGAAGCGCGTGACACATTTGGCCGCGTCCAGGATTTCGAGCACGTAACTGAACCACAGGAGGAAAGAGAAATGGCCTACATCAAGAAACCACCAGAGCTGGTCAGTCGTTCGATCAAGCTCGAACAGCCCACGAACGAGCTGCTGGACGACTACGCCCGATTCGTCGAATGCACGCCCGACCACGTAGCGAACTCCGTCCTAAAAAAGATTCTTTGGAGGGACCCGGAATACAGAAAGTGGCGGGCCGAGCAGAAAAGCGCCGCGCAGGGCAAGTCCCCCGGCGACACCACGGCCATTCGGAGGACGGCATGATCCAACGGATTCTCAACTCGAAGAACTTCGTTGCCTGCCTCCTGGCAGCGGCAACAGGGATGGTCCTCTATATAAAGATACCTTTCCCCGAGGGAAACCTGTTCTTCGAGTTGATGTTTCTCTGGGCGCGGCCCGTGTTCCTTGGATTCAAGTATTCCTACATCGTTTTCCTTTACACCACACCCTACATTGGCTACTCGGTTTTGCTCTCAGGTCTCTACATCTTCGCGCTCAAGATTCCGCAACGCATTAGGCCGGGACGCTTGCCTGCCTACCCCGATCCGCGTGAGCGTCCCGATCTGTCTATCGTGTTGGGTGAGGTTCACAACCCCCGCAAGACTGTACCGGCAGCGACCCCTCACTGGCTGGTCGTGCCCGAGCGCGGCCTGTTCACCGGAATCGCTATTTTCGGAGCGGTAGGCACCGGAAAAACGAGTTGCTGCATGTACCCTTTCGCCGAGCAGATTTTTGCGTATTGCGCTGCCGATAAAGAAAAGAGGATTGGCGGTCTCGTTCTCGAAGTGAAGGGCGACTTCTGCCACAGGATCAAAGAGATTCTCGCTCGTCACGGCAGAGAGGGCGACTACATCGAGATCAGTCTCGACTCGCAATACCGTTACAACCCGCTTCACAACGACCTCGACGCCTATGCCCTGGCCTACAGCATCGCGTCGCTCCTAAACAATCTCTTCGGGAAAGGAAAGGAACCCTTCTGGCAGCAGGCGTATACAAACCTCGTCAAATTCATCATCCTTTTGCACAAGGTTGCCTACGACTACGTGACCTTGTTTGATGTCTATGAGTCCGCCATCTCCCCGGACGTTTTGGAGAAGAAGATTCAGGATGCGGAAAGGCGGCTCGAAGAACGCTACTTCCTGCTCGTTTCTGCGCCTGACTACAGAGCACACTTCGACGACCTGAAACTCTTCGAGTTCGCCCTCGACGAACCCACCGAGATGTACCGGGCCAAGGACACTCCTGGGGCACGGCGGTTTCTGCAGAGCAAATCCATCGATTACGATTATCTCAGCGAAGCAGGCTTCGATAAGGCCGATCCTGACCGGCTCGAACAACTGCAAGCCGTCAAGCGCTGGTTCTACAACGATTGGCGGCGCATCGAGCCGAAACTGCGAACCTCTATCGTCGAAGGCATCTCGGTTTTCCTGTCACTGTTCGACGACAACCCAGCGGTAAAAAGAACCTTCTGCCCGCCGCCGGAGTGCTACGACCCGAAGGCCAACGCCGACTACCGCTTTGGCAAACCTCTACCGTCATTCAGTTGGCTCATAGAAAGCGGAAAGGTCTGCTGCCTGAATTTCCCTATCGGAATGAATCCCGGTCTAGCGAAGGCGCTCGGCGTCATGATGAAGCTCGATTTCGAGCGGGCCGTTTTGAATCGTGTGCCCATGATCGAAGCCAATAAGGAAAAGCACTTCCGTCAGGTCCTCTTCATGTGCGACGAATACCAGCACTTCGCCACGGTCGGAGAGAACGAACCGACCGGCGACGAGAAGTTCTTCAGTCTGTCCCGTCAACCCAAGTGCATCCCCATCATCGCTACTCAGAGCATCAGCTCTCTGAAATCGGCGCTCCCAGGAGAGACTTGGCGAACGCTGGTTCAGACCTTCCGCACGAAGATATTTCTGGCTCTCTCAGACGACTTCTCGGCTCGCACTGCAAGCGAGCTCTGCGGTCGGGAAGACCAACTCAAGGTTAGTTACAACCTTTCCGAGAGCGGGCACGATGCGAGTGTAAGCCTGCTCACCGGCAAGGCCATCTCGCACAAGGCCAATATTACGGCCTCGAAGAGTTATTACCCCCACTCCGACTTCCGTTTCGACATGAAGACCTTCACCGAACTAAAGAACGCGCAGTCCGTTGCCATCGCATACGACGGCTTCAATCCAATGCCGCCGACATTCTGCTACCTGAAGCCCTACTACAACGACGCCAACAAGTCCTATTTCAAGCAAGTCGCTGATGGAGAGCTGTGATGAACGGATTCGAAATGATCCTTCCGTTCCTGAAACCAATCGAGCACCTCATCCTCGACGATTCGATCAGCGAGGTCATGGTGAACGGCCCGAACCGAATTTTCATTGAGCGTGCAGGAATGCTTCGGCAAGTACAAGACGTGTCTCTAGGCGAGAAATCCCTCATGGTTGCCGTGAAAAACATTGCCCGCCGCTTGGGTGATGACATCTCGGAATCGAAGCCCATTCTCGATTCGCGCCTGCCCGACGGAAGCCGCGTTGCCGCCGTGATCCCACCGTGCAGTTTGAGCGGGGTCACATTGACCATCCGTAAGTTCAATACACGCCATTTTGAAATGGACGATCTGATCAGAGCCGGAACACTCGACGTCAATCTAGCAGATCGACTCAAGGAGTATGTCCTCGTTCGGAAAAACATCCTCATTAGCGGGGGAACCGGGACCGGCAAAACGACGATGCTCAACATCCTCGGAAAATTCATACCTAAGGATGATCGGGTCCTTCTGATTGAGGACACCGCAGAGATTCAGTTGGCCCAGCCGAACCTCGTCCGATTCGAAGCGCGGCAGGCTCAGAATGGCCTGCCGGCAGTGGCGATCCGGGATCTTCTCAAGGCAGCTCTTCGGCACCGTCCCGACCGGATAATCCTCGGCGAGATTCGCGGCGGCGAAGCCTTCGATCTATTGCAACTTCTGAACACAGGGCACTCTGGCACGCTTTCAACCATTCACGCCAACTCGGCCAAACAGGGCCTCGCTCGATTCACAAGTTGCGTGCTCCAGAGCGGCGTGGACCTGCCGTATCGCGCCATCAAGACGAACATCGCTGACTCACTAAATGTCGTGATCCAGGTTGAGCGTAGACCGGGACGCCGGTACATCTCCGAAGTCCTCGAAATCAACAGTTACGACCCGGACGCCGACCTTTTCGACTACTGCGCTATGTATGTGCATCAGGGAGAAAAGCCATGAATACTGAGAACCCAGACAAGAACGAAATCACCGCGCCAAACTACGTTCGCGCGAATTTTGATCCCTCGGACCGCTTGGCCGTGCTAGTGCGGAATCGAAGGCGCGGAGATACTCTCCAGCGCATCAGCACGGCTGTAAGAATCGCGGCCCCGCAATTTCAGGACTGGCTACGCTACAAGAATGAGCGAGACGGCTCGGACATCTACCTCGGCATGAATCCGCTGAAACCCGAAGCCCACACGCGAACGAAGGATGACATACAAGCGATCAAGCATCTCTATATCGACCTCGACCACGACGGGAGCAAATCCCTCGCGGCCATTCAGCAGTCGGATCTTGTGCCGACCCCAAGCTACGTCCTGAGCACGTCGCCCGACAAATTTCAGGTGATATGGAAGGTCGAGGGAGTCACTCAAGAGCAAGCCGAAGCATTCCTGCACGCCTTGACGCGGGAATTCGATGGCGACCCCGCAGCAACCGATTCGACAAGAGTGCTCCGTCTTCCCGGTTTCGCGAACAAAAAGTACGAGGAGGACTTTCGGGTAACAGTCCAAGCCCACGCAGACCGCACCTATCACGAACGAGATTTCAGACTTCGCACCGATCCAGTGGACTCTGGCCCAGGAAGATGGAATCCGTCTCGTGAGCGCACTGCGCCGTCAGGCCCTCGCGAACTAAGCCAATCAGAGCGTGACTGGGCTTACGCCAAGCGCGCCCTGGCAAGAGGACTCCCGCCAGAAGAAATCATGCGTGACATTGCGGAGTTCCGGGCGCACGAAAAGTACGACCCGGCGGACTACGCCCGCCGCACAGTCACCAAAGCCCAGGAGGAATTTCAACGTGGCACAGCTTTCTCGCCGTCCAGCGAGGCCAGCCCATCTCAAACAAGCGAACCGAGTCGTGACCCCTGACGAAGATTGCAGGAAGACTTAACACATGCAACCCAGATTTGTGCAAGCAGCTAGCGGCACGCCATGTCGATCCGCCCAACGCAAGCGACCATAAACGAGGTGCCGTCCGTAATCTCGTCAGACGCAGGCACCTTGCCTACCCGGCCAGGCTCGCACTCTGCGTTTCCCCATGCAGTAGAGCCATCGTCAAAAACTCGTGGACTGTCAGACCGCCGACTTACTACAATCGCTGCCGCAACGCACTTAGAGGGCACAGGCCGGAAAAGAGGCCCAGTGCCTAAGAGGCGGTTTCAAAAAGGTAGTTTTCAAGTGCAAAACGGCAAAGCGTACACGTTGTTTTACGAGGACGTTGAGAAACCAGACAGGACGATCACGACTGAGCGTGCTCGTCATTTGATTGGCGATCTCAATGTGATGTCTGAACGTGCCGCTCGCCGAGAACACGATCTGTTCATGGCAGAAATCAATCGTCGTCGCGGAAGCGTTCCCGTCCCCATCAAGGGCGAGACGTTTCACGACGCCGTTGACGCATGGAAACGGGACGTGGCTCCGCAGCTTTCGCCGGCAACGGTGCGGCAGCGGGAAAGCTACCTCCGTATTCACGTTCTTCCTACCTTCGGGAAAGAAGCTCCGCACGCTTTGGATGTTCCTTCTTTGCAGCGTTTCGCTACCAGTCTGCAAGACGATCTGTCTCCTAAGACCATCATCAACATTTTAGAGACGATCTTTGCCGTGCTGCGCTATGCGAAAAAGTCTGGAATGAGGACGAGTACGGTTTCTTTCTCCGATTTAACAGTAAGAGAGCCTGAGACTCCAGAACAGGCGTTCTTCACGAGTGAACAGGTAGGCCAGATCGTTGGAGCTGCAAAAGAGCCGTACAAGACTATGTTCGCGTTGGCCTCGGTTATGGGCGCCAGGGCGGGCGAATTAATGGCTCTAACGGTGCCAGATCTGGATTTTCGCCGAAAGACGATTCGTGTGAACAAGTCCGTGGATGATCTGACGAGGATGGTCCGTCAACCCAAAACCAAGAAGTCCGTAGCCCTGCTTCCGATGCCGTCCGATCTGGAAGCAATGCTCTGCGACTATCTGAGGAACCACTGGAAAGAAAATCCAAACCAGCTTCTCTTTCCGGCTCCACGCAAAGACGGATTTTCCAGGTCAAGAAATAATGTGGTCCGCTCAGGATTAAAGCCGATCCTCCGTGAGCTAGGCATCTCTGCTGAGAATGTTGGTCTACACGCATTCAGGCACGGTCTAGCGACAGAGTTGGCCGAGAGCGAACCTATTACCGTGCTGCAGACTCAGATGCGGCACGCTGACGTTAGAACGACGCTGAAGGTCTACGCTCACGTCATTCCGCAGTCGCAGCGCGACTCGATGGAGCGCATTGCGAGGCGGTCAATTGGAACAAATGTTCCGATTGGAACAGGAGCGACGATCTAAGGTACTGAAAGGAAAGAAGGTTGGTAGGGGCGGTGGGGATCGAACCCACGACCTTCGGCTTAAAAGGCCGCTGCTCTACCACTGAGCTACGCCCCTAACGTGGTTACTGAACAATAACTTGCGTGGTTGCCGCCTCCGACCCGTTTTCGCTGCTGGCACTTGTGGTGGCACTTGCTCCAAGCAGTGACACCACCGCATGCAGTTTGTTCGGACCAAGATGTGCGTACCGTCTTGTCATCGCCAAACTCTTATGCCCCAACAAATCAGCAATGTCTTCGAGCGGAGCACCCTTCATTCGCAGCCGACTCGCAATCGTGTGCCGCAGATCGTGCCAGCAAAAATTCTTGATCCCTGCTTCTAGGAGCGCGTCGTCGAACCAATGGCGTCCGTTTTCGAGGGGTTCGCCGGTCTTGGCGGACTGAAAAACACGCCCTCTTCCATCCCCGCGATCTTCCGACTCCCGCAGAGCGCCTATCGCATTATCGTTTAACGGGACGTGTAGGGGTTCTTCGTTCTTCGTTCTTCGTCCGCGGGATGTTCAACATCCTACCTTTAAAGTCTACCATGTCCCATGTGAGCCCGTATTGGCTCCCCTTCCGAATGCCTGTGTTGATCGCCAGTTCGAGCTCCGGCATATGCGAAGACCATTTCTTCTCGATGACCTTTCGGAGTTTCTTTTCCTCCTCCACTGTTCGAAACCGGACGCGATTGTTGTCCTCGCGGCGATGCGTCACCGAGCGCACAGGATTTGAACTCACCTTCCAATTCCGTGGACTCCGGTTGCCGAAAAATCAGGAAGAGGCAGCTGCGGTCGGTGAAGTACTGCGGCAGACGGCTGGTTTTGTGCTGGATCTGCGGCAGGCGTTCGATGAGCAATTTGAGAGTTTCGAAGCGGGCGTCACAACCATGATGAGACGGCACACGGAACAACGCGTGCGCCCGAAATTCGTAGGCTTTTCCGATTCCTTCGTGGCCTCAGTGCCGTTGCGAAATGACGCGGGCGATTTGCTGCCGATTGTGACGGGGGTTTCCGCGCTGTCCGCTGCTGCGGTTGTGATGATGATGTCGTTGGCAGATTGGACCGGAAGAGATTTATGGCTCGGCACTAGAAAGCGCGTATCTGCTGGAGTCGCGGGAGGCCGGATATCCAAGGATTGTTATTGGAGACGAACTGTGGCGCTATTTCAGCGCCGCGCTTGAAAACTTTCGGGCGCAAGCGACACCCGTGGCACAGGCGTTGGCGGCGATTGCGGAGAGGATGATGAGTCTCATTGCCACGGACAGCGATGGAAAGCGAATTCTGGATTACCTGGGCCAGACGATGGTGCAACATGCAGGGGATGGAGGAGGCCAAAAGGATGTTCTGGTGAGGCGCGCTTACGATTTTGTTCTGGCGGAGCAAAAAAGAATCGTCGAGGCAAAGAACTCAAAGCTGATTCCTCGATATGAGGCCTTTCGCCGTTATGTTGAGTCGCGTTTGCCGCTATGGGGCCTCGAAGCGAAGAAAGACTAATTTCTTCCCTGCAACGAGTCACCAGCTGCTAGTCGCTAACCAAAGAACAACCATCAGCGCAGCCAAACTGATTAGGATCGTCTGCGTCCTGGATTTCAGGAGCCAATCCGTAAGCCACAGAGCGGGAACGACAAGAGCGAGCGTAAAAACGATTTGCCAGACAGTGTCTTCGACAATGGCATGAAAAGGACCGCCCACTGTCCCCTTCAAGAGCCCGATCTCATCGGCTAACGATAACAGTCGCCATGCAGAAAAAACCGCGAGTCCTGCAGCAATGAAATACCGTGTCGCGGCGTCCGGTAGTCTCGACGAGTTCTTCATGGATGCGCTCCTTGATGCGCTCCTTCGTTCGTATGGGCGGGCGATCTGAAGTCTCGCACCCGGCGCCACTCAGTTCAAGGTGGCCTGCGTCCGTCGATTGCAGACGGTTCGCCGTTTGCGCCGCGAAACCTGGCTACGATAAGTTGGGTTTGAGAAGATCGAAATGAAAAATACGCCTGCGCTTGTGTGGCCTCGTTTGCTGGAGCTGCCCTCCGAGGATGTGACGCTCGTCTACCTCGACCTTAATCATTGGATATCGTTCGCCCAGGCATCGACCGGTCATTCGAGCGGTGTTTCATTCGTCCAGACACTTGAGGCATGCAGGGCCGCGAAATCGGCGGGAACGGCGGTGTTCGTTCTGTCAGCAATTCACTATATGGAGATGAATAAGATCAAGGACCCTTCCCAACGTCGCGCTATCGCGGATGTCATGGAGGACCTGACAGGTTTTGCCTCGCTAATGGACAGGGTTGTGGTCATGAACCTAGAACTCGACGCGATGCTAGACCGTTTCGCTCAGCAGCCCAGCCTATTATCGCGAATTCTTCTCCTTGGAAGAGGCGTGCGTCACAGTTTTGGTCGAAACAGCGGAGTTAAGTTCGTGGGGCGCCATGGGAATGCGACCGAGGAAGTGCGGGCGCACATGGGCGCAAGAGCGTTCGACGATTTCGTGGCTGAAGCCGAATTGTCTCTGGACCGATCGGTACTTCGGGGTCCCGCCGACGACGAAGTGGAGGGGTTACGCGCCCTTGGCTGGAAAC
>JABDEK010000054.1 GCA_013287135.1 Acidobacteriota bacterium
TGGCTGGCAAGGCCGAATTCGAGGAGTTCACAAGAGAATTCAGGTCTCTTCTGCCGGCGAATCATGGAAGTTGTAGAGCATGTAGTTCGACAACTCTGTCAGCCCAAATTCGTGCGCAAATCGAATTGCCTGTTCATAGGGCTTCTTTAATCCGATGTGGTCGAATGCGATTCTCAACGGCTTCAAGCAAATAGTCGACAGCTCCCGCAGGAACATTTTGTCTTTGCAGAGAATACGCGCGTCTACGCCTTGATTGAAATCTACCCGTCTTTGCACCGGCGTCCGGCCACGATTGAGCTTCGCACCTGGTACAAACCCGAGATCTCGAATCTCCGCTATGATCTCTTTGAAGCGCGGTGATGCCACGACGTTGTTGTCCATCAGCGTAAGATCTTTCTTTGCGCCGTACAGCGCATCAACTCCTCTCACGACGCCACTAATGGATGTCGCGTCACGTTGATCGCCTTCCAACTTCGGCACACCACAAAAGCTGCATTTCCTTATGCAACCCCGAGAAGCATAGGTAAAGTACGCATCCCGTACTGGATACTTATATGAGATTTGATCCAAGATGCTGTAGTCGGGAATTAGGTCTTCGATAGGGGTTCCCGAGTGATCGTCTGAATACAGCTCCTCTGAAAAGTCATCGAGTTGCAACGAAGCGGCGGGCGCCGCACTGAGGAGCCCTTTTATGAACCTAACTCCGCGCCAACGCGATTCACTCAGGAAACGGTCGTGCATCAACGATGCCGCGATACCACCGACGAATACTTTGTCTTTGTGACCATTTGCGGCCGACACTGCAAAATCAATGCTTTTTGCAATTCGAGCGAACTCGAAAGAGAACAACGTAGTGACATACACCCGATCCCAACCCTTTTCTGTCGCTGACTCTTCTTCTCCCTTAACGAACCGTACGTGATCCCTTTTGCCACGGGGACCGTGATACTGAGCAATTTTCATCAGCCCGAGTGGAGGATACTTATTCTTGTATCCTGGTTCGACCAGCAGAATATTCTTGTCAGCCATTCGACACGACCCTCAGCTGCGGCCTCCTTCGTTTTTCCCGAATGTGGGATACGACGGAAGTGACTCCTCCCTCACCACCGAACCCCTTCAGCGGACCTTGACTGCTCCAGTCCACGTCGTTAATAAATTCCGCCAACTTCGTGACAAAATAACGCTTGTCACAAGCCTGCCCCGCCGCTTCTAAATAGAGATCGCCCGCTATCGTCATAAGCGCATACACTCCAACTCCTTTATTGATTAAGTAACGCCTCGGGCTATCCCAGGCTTCGCGCAGGACAACAGCAACGCCTGACCAAAAATTCAGAACAACCTGGGCCACTGCCTCCGGACTATGAATCCGTAGAACTCTGGTCTGATTTAGGAACCTCTTAATTGCTTTCTGCATCGTACGAAGGGACGCCCTGCGCATAAGACCCGATGTACTTGTTCCACCTAAATCAAGCTGTCTGTACCAGGGCGACTCACTGTTGTTGTTCAGATGGAGCGCGATGAAAAGTTCCGGTCTCTCGCTGGCCAAGTCAGTGGCCAATGTCGCATCGTGAAAGTCCAACAGGCTTGTGCTTAATCCCTTTGCCTTGCTGTTGATAACGTTGAAAACTTCCATTTCCTCACGTTCCGTCAGTCCGATGAAACACATGAACGGAAGATCGATGTTGACGTCATTGAGGTAGCCGAGACGGTGCTGACAGTCCACCTGCGTCAAAACTTTGCCGGCTTCTTCCTGAATTTCTAGAACAGCTGTCGAATCTGAACCCTCGAAAATTCTCCACGCATCGTCCGACCGAGGACGCAAATTGAATGTGAGAGGAATCGTGGAGCTGTTTTCCTGCTGAATATACATTCGGAAATCCAAGCTGTGCTTGGGATTGAACCGACGCTGGTAACCCCGACGTGTGTCCTCATCAAGGACATCAGCAAAGCTCAGGTTGTAAAGGAGGTTGGCGGCGGCGAAGCCAATGAAGACCTTCCTATTCGCGGATGCCCCGACTTGGCCAGCGATTCTGATGGTTTGAGGCAAAGCAGCACCAGCCAAGCTACAAAGTTGCAGTAAACGACTGCAACTTTCGCATGTTCTTCGCCAGTTGTCAAGCCCGCTCCTCGGTATTCGGATTTTTCATGGAATCGAGCGAATATCCATTGACTATGAAAGACCAAGGCAGTACCCTTCAGACTCTGTGGTATTGTGCGGTATTCAGATATAAGTGGATACTGATTGGAGATCCGGCATGCATCGAGCTCACTCATCCGATTCCCAACCGGCCGTTGTGTTAGACGGCGAGACTCTGACGATCGATGGTACCGCAATTCCGATCGAACATCGCAGGATGCCGCTCGCGGACGTCTGCCTGGACCCCAGTAATCCGCGTATTCAGCACGCGGTCAAGCGGGTATCCGGCGACGGTGTGATCAGTGCCGAAGCCCTACTTAAGGTCATCCTCGAGAGCCCTGGAGTGTCGGAGCTTTTCAAGTTGATCCGTGATAATGGAGGACTCCACGACCCGATTTTCGTACGTCCCGACGGGCGCGTCATCGAGGGCAATTGTCGCGCTGCTTCTTTTCTAAAGCTCCACAGCATTGCTCCCAAGGACAGTCGATGGCTGACGATCCCCGCAGTCTTCGTGCCGAAAATTTCCGATCGCCAAGTAGCGATCCTGCAGGGTCAGTATCACATCGCAGGAAAAAATAAATGGTTGGCCTACGAGAAAGCCGGTCACCTGCACCACATGCGCACGAAACTCGGGATGGGTGAAAAAGCCATCGGTCGAGCGTTTGGTATGCACGAAAGCGAGGTAATAAAAAACCTTCAGTCCTATGAAGTGATGACCCAGAAACTGTTGCCGAAGGTGAAGAGCGGCAATGGCCTCGACAAGTGGAGCTTTGTCCAAGAGCTCTTCAAAAGGAAGGATCTCGAGGAGTATCGCGCCAAGCCCGCCAATATCGACGAGTTCGTATCGCTGGTTCTCGACAAGAAGTTGAAGCAAGGCGCCGATGTTCGAAAGTTGGGGACCATTCTCAAGCACCCCAATGCCGTCAAAGCCTTGAAGAAACAGGACGTCGACAGCGCGATGTCGGTCGTGGGAAAAGCGGATCCGACGGCGAATTCTGGGGCTTTCCGAAAGCTCAAACAGACCACCCGTCTTCTGCTACGCATGGCAGGTCCGGACCTCGACAGACTCCGCGACAGCGAGAAGCCTCAAATTATCTTGCGGGACCTGTTCGCTGCGGTGAAGGACGTGGCCAAAGCCACCGGAGTCAAGTTGTCATAGGAGCTCTATGTCTAAATCAGCGACATCCACTGCACCGCTGGTCGTCGACGAAATCACGCTCGATGGAAAACGCGTCCAAGTTCGCAGCGTTGACCTTCCGCTCGAGCACGTAATGCTCGATCCGCGCAATCCGCGAATTGCCAACACGGCATCCATCTCCATCTCCGAGCGAGGCGAAGCTCTGCAAAGAAAGCTCGAAGCATTGCTCTGGCAGGATGACGACGTTCGCGATTTATACCGACAAGTCCTCATTAACCAGGGTTTGGTGGAGCGAATCATCGTCCGTGAGGATGGAAGTGTCGTCGAAGGAAACTGTCGCACCGTTGTTTACAGAAAACTTCGCGAAAAACAACCGTCCGATTTACGCTGGCACAACATCCCCGCGCGCATCTTGCCGCCTGATATCGGTGACCGCGATGTCGCAATTTTGCTCGGCGAAATGCACGTTGCCGGGAAGAATACCTGGACTCCCTTTGAGAAAGCTGGCCACGTATATCGGATGCACAACGATTTTGCCCTCGTTCAGGACGAAATCGCTGTCAGGCTCCGCATGTCAAAGTCTAAGGTGAACCAGCTGATCCGAGCCTTTGACATGATGAAGAACCAATATGTGCCAAAGTACCCCGGCCCAGCCAGCAGCCGAAAGTTCAGCTACTTTGAGGAGCTCTTCAAAAAACCTCCCCTCCGCGAATGGGTGTCTTCCACGCCAGGCGCCGAGGACCTATTTGTGAAGTGGGTCGGCACCGGCAAATTGGACCAAGGGGTCCAGGTCCGCGACCTTCCGTCCATTCTCGAAGACGAGGACGCGGTCAAAGTTCTGACTTCTGAGGGGTTCGCAGCTGCTCAGCGATTACTTGCAGAGGATAATCCAGCGATTACGTCAAAGCTGTTTCGCCGGATGGTCGAGATGACGGAGTCTTTGAGGAAGGCGCAACTAGACGATATTCAGCGCGTTAGGAAATCCGGAAATTCAAAGGCCAGAAGGATTGTCGACGATCTGAGTGAATCACTTACTCACTTTATTGAGCTCTGTGGCATCGAGAAGTAGGAGGACAAATGGCGACCTACGTTCGTAACGTTCAAGGACACTCCGTTGAATTGACACTAACCGAGGTTGACCCGAACTCCGTAAGACTGGACCCTACGAATCCGCGCGTTGGATTCTCCATGCGGCAGCTCGGCGAGACCGAACGGAACGAAGCAGCTTGTGTGTTACTGCTAACCAGTCAAGAAGACACCGAGGCACTGCGGCGTTCTATCATCGCGTCAAACGGAATCCAGGAACCAATTTATGTCCGCGCGGACGGCCGCGTTGCCGAAGGCAACCGCAGAGTCGTCGCCTTGCGCGGAGCCCAGGAGCAATTCCCTGGAGACGAACGATTCTCGAAGATGCCGGCATGGCTCATTCCTGAAGCCACCCCCGAACACATCGTCCAAGATCTCTTAAACGAGATCCATCTCGGCTCAGTGCGTGGCTGGGCCCCCTATGAACGCGCATTGCAAATGCGCGCTCTGGTTAATGGCGGTCTTATCGAGGACGAGATTGCGGAACGTTACAGGATGACGACGCGAGAGGTACGACAACAACTCGCTGCAGTTGAATTCATGAACACTCTCTACTTTCCGATTACTGCGGACCCCACCGATCCCGAGCACAGAACCAAGTTTTCATACTTTTTGGAATTCTATAAAAACGGTCGCATTCAAGCGCACGGCGAGTCCATAACCGATCTGCCGGAACGTTTCGCTCGTTGGGTGAGAGACGGTCGAATTGATACCGGCGCTCGCGTGCGACGCCTTCCCAGAGTCCTGGATTCTAGAGAAGCTACCCGCCTGCTCGACCTCGTCGGGTTCAATGCCGCAGATGAGTACCTGGCCAAACAGCACCCCGAGGAACAGGAGTTATACGCAACGATAGAGCGTGCAAAGGACCGGCTTGCTCTCATGACTGTGACGGAGCTCGTGGAATTAAGTAGCAGTAAGGAACGCCAAGAGATTTTAGAAAACTTGCAGGCAGAGCTTGCTAGGGTTCTCGAAGCCATGCAACGCGTTCGCCGAGACTCATAACCATGCCTTCCAGTACGCATCAGTCGCTGCTTCTATGGATCGCTCGCAAAATGACGGCCGATGGATTCACGGTAACGGCGTGCGACGGTTCAATACCCCAAGGTGGGGTTTGGAATAGCCTACCGTGCACTCCGGCGTTTGCCGGTATCCGACCCGATGCGTGTGGCGTCGGCGCAGATACTGGCGAAATCGCGTACGGCGAGGCAAAGACCTCTCGGGATATCGACACTCCTCACACCCGACACCAACTTCGCGTCTTTAGAGAGCTTATTCGCCAAAATGGAAAGGCTTTATGCCGTCTCTACATCGCAATTCCGCGATCTTCCGCACACAGTCTCGACCGCGTGCTCTGTCAGTGCGGGCTGCAAGGCGACAGGTCTGTCGTATCTCTATACATCCCAGATTGTTTTGTCACAAATGACTCCGATGACTGCCTCTAAGAAAATTCCTGCCCCTCTCCCTCATCAACAGGAAGGGACAGAGTTTCTCCGCGAACGTGAAGCTGCCGCCCTTCTTGATGAACAAGGCCTTGGGAAGAGCAAACAGCTAATTGATGCCATAACGCAGGACATCCTAGACGGCCTTCTGGATGGGGCATTGATTATTTGTCCAAACACTTTGAAAACTACATGGACAGAAGAAATCGAGCGCCACTCGGATTGTCGCTACGCTGTTTTCGGCGCGGGCAGGAAGGCTCGCCGCGTTGCATTCCGCAGTCTCCGCGCAGCATTTTACGTTATCAATTACGAGGCCGTCGCAGCGGAGCTTCCATCTCTTCGGGCTCTTCTTCGATTCAAGAGGATGGCTTTGGTCCTCGACGAGAGTCATCGAATCAAAACCCCGACGGCCCGCGTAACCCGCGCCGTTCATTCACTTCGTTCCGAGGCGCGAAAGCGCTACATCATGACTGGCACGCCCGTTGCCAATAAGCCGGAAGATCTATGGGCTCAATATTTCTTCCTGGACGACGGTGCACTCTTGGGGCGCAGCTTTGAGGCGTTCCGAGCGCGCTTCTGCACGACTGAGGGAGGTTACACCCGCGTTGATGAACTCCGGGAACGTCTAGCAGCATTATCCCTCCGAAGAGAGAAGCAAGGTACAGTCCAGCTGCCTTCCAAGACGATCACTAGGGTTTCTGTCACGCTCGCGGGAGAGCAGTTGCGAATGTACGAGGAGATGAGGAACCAACTCGCGCTGTGGATTCGCGACTTGTCGGGAGCGGAGATTCTCGCTCGTGCCGACAATATTCTTACGCGGTTGATTCGCCTCGCCCAGCTCGCTTCCAACCCGGGTCTCATCGACTCACGATACCAGGAACAGCCTGCAAAATTCGCCGCGCTGGATGAACTTTTGCCTTCTTACTTAGGAGGTCCCGCCGAAAAAGCCATTGTGTGGACGTCGTTCGTCGCCAATATCCCAGCCTTGCAAATGCGCTTCCCTCAATACAGGCCGGTAACGTTGTATGGCGAGATGGACTCGGAAGCTAGGGACGCATCCGTGAAAGCGTTTAAGTCTAATCCGAACGTCCGCCTCTTGATCGCCAATCCCGCCGCAGCCAGAGAAGGCCTTACACTGACTCAGGCACGCACCGCAATTTACCTCGATCGAACCTTTAACCTAGTAGATTTCCTCCAGTCACAGGATCGTATACATCGGCTATCTCAGACTAGGCCCTGTGAAATCCTCCTTCTCATGGCAGAAGGAACCATCGATGAGTTCATTGATTTCAGCATAGCGCAAAAACATAGACTCGCCCGCTATGCTCAGCACGATAGTGACCGCATCGATCGAGAGGACCTTGCTCTTCAGAAACCCGATCTTCTCAGGGCGCTGATCGAGCCCGTTAGAATTTCCGTAGCGTCTAATGAAACCAATCGGCAGAATTGATACGCAAATGGCCATCGAATGCCAGCGTTGCAAGTCCACGATGACCTGTAACCCCAATGGAAAATGTTGGTGTGCTGACTTTCCGCGCGTCCCGATGCCACTTGAAAGAACAGGCTGCCTGTGCCCGGACTGCCTTCGAGACAGAATTGCACGCGTGCACGACGGGATCCGCCCACCCGCAATTGCCGATAAAACCTGACCGTATCACGAGGTCGACGATGACGGAACCAACTAGCCCGGGTAGAGAGTTTTGGGAGAAAGCAACCGGAGCCATTAGGGACTCCTTGAGCTTCTTCCGGGATCGACGGATTCTCCTGCATTCCTCCGGGGCGGTCATTTGGGATCAACCGAGTCGCCTCAAAAACAAACCCTTCCAATTCGCGAGCTCGTCGATTTTGGTTCCGACGTTGCTGATTGGTCTCCTCGTGGGCGTTCTAAAAATCAACGATCCGCCGCCAACGCAACTTGACAGGGCCATTGCAAACGACAAGAAAGCAGAGGATGTTTTTACTGATGTGCTGTTGGCGATGCATAAGACTCCGCCAGCGTCTGGCAGATACTATCCTCTGGCCGCGATGTCAGATCTCGAGTTGCAGACTGAATCACAACGCCTCCGCGATTTAGTGACCACTCTGAGAAGCAAGCAAACCCTTTCGCCGCAGGAACAGGTAGAGCTTAGCGACACCAAGCAGCGCCTCCTGGAACTGGCGGGCGAGCTGCTGAGAAGATCAGAAGCCGTGGCCTTGGATGTTGCAAAATGGGGGAAGGATAATTTCTTCCAGGAAAGAGTGTTTCTGCAGGCGATCGCAAAATTCTCTGCCTTGACGGAATCCTGTCTCTTCATCATAACCGGCGCTTCACTCGTATTGAGCGCATACATTTTTCGCTTTCTGCTAAGCAAGAAACTATTTCCACGTGCGAACGAGGCAGACAGAGCCTATCTCTACGTCATTGGGGCACTTCTGTTTTTCCCACACATGGCTGCTGCCGCCGCAAACGCGACCTTCGACTTCGCATCGAGATACGATTGGAACCTGTATTTCAGTTTGTACGACTACATTATTGCCTTGATTTCGATTTGGGCACTGCTGGCTCTCCGATCGGCTGCGAAAATGCTCGCAAGCGTGTTGGCAGACCCTGCGAGGCAAGATACGAGACTGGTGATAAAGACCGCGAATCGCTTGTTGATCGCGCAGCTATCTAGCTTCGCTCTGATCGAATTCGGACTTCTTGTTTTGGGTGTTCCTATTTTTTATCTCATCCTCAAAGCCCAGCGCTAGCATTCCGTCGTGCAGATTTACACGGCCCCCACCCGTCTGTGACTTCCCACCCGAACTGTCCCTTCTCCTCAATGCCCTTCCTGCGGAAAGGCTGCGCCTAGACCGCCCGCTTCTCCTGTCAAGGGTCTCCGCTTCGCTCCGATGAACGCGAACCCCACGCGCCCTTGACAGCGCGGACGGCTAGTCGCCGGGGACCGCCAGGAAGGGCATTTGTTTTCTATGCACCGCTCCGCGTTGCCTCGAAAGCAAAAATCAACACCCTTCAAAAGGAGTTCTCATGCAGCAAACCAGACAACAACCGTTGTTTTCACTCGGCCAACTGGTCGCCACGCCCGGCGCGCTGGCCGCTCTCGAAAAAGCAGGACAAGGACCGCTGGACTTCCTCTCGCGTCACGTTCACGGCGATTGGGGCGACCTGTGCGAAGAAGACTGCCGAGAAAACCAATTCAGCTTGGAACGGGGATTCCGGCTCTTGAGCAGCTATCGAACCCTTGCGGACGTGAAGCTCTACGTCATCACCGAGGCCGACCGCTCCGTCACCACGATTCTTTTGCCGGAAGAGTATTAAACATTTCGATAATTCAGGAAAAGGAGAAAATGAGATGAACACGAAAGAGGCAGTGCAATCGTTGCCGGAGTACGTGAATGTTCCTCTTGCGGAGCTGGTTGAATCCTCGACCAACCCTCGCAAGACGTTCGATGACGAGAGACTGGAGGAATTGGCCGAGAGCATCCGCAGCAAGGGCGTCCTCTCTCCGCTTCTCGCGCGGAAAGTGAATGGGCATTTCGAAATCGTCTCGGGAGCGCGGCGCTATCGCGCCGCGCAGCGGGCAGGGTTGCAGGAAGTTCCCGTCCGCATCGTTGCCCCGAACGACGAGGAAGCGCTCGAAACGCAAATCATCGAAAACATCCAAAGGGCCGACGTGCATCCGTTTGACGAAGCGCACGGGTTTCGGGCCTTGCTCGAACGCGAAGGGGCCGGGTACACGGTCGAGAAGATCGCGGCGAGAACCGGGAAGGCCTCGGCGCATATCGCCAAGCGCCTTCGGCTCTTGGACCTGATTCCACCTGTGGCCGATGCGTTCACGGCGGGACGCATCGGCATCGAGCACGCCCTGCTCATTGCCAAACTCGGAGCGGACGTGCAGGAAGAGGCCCTGCGGCATTGCTATTACGCCTACTACGCGGCGAATGACGCCGAGCGGAGCCTCGTTCCCGTCAGCCGTTTGCAAGCATGGATTGAGCAGAACGTCTATCTCAGTCTCAAATCTGTGCCGTTCTCAAAAGACGATGAAACGCTGGTGCCAGAAGCGGGCAGTTGCGCCACCTGCCCAAAACGGACGGGTTTCAACACACTGCTCTTCTCCGAAGTCAGGGAAGATTCGTGCGCCGATGCCGCCTGTTTCAATCGCAAACTAGACGCTCACATCGCGCTGCGCGTTAGCAAAATGGCAAATCTGGTGCAGATTTCGGAGGACTACAAAACAACTGGCGAGACGCAGATTCTTAGCAGGCGCAACTACGTCGAAGTCGTAACTCGCAGAGGCAAGAAACGCGGAGAAACGAGGCCGGAAGAAAAGCTCTGTGCCCACCTGGCCCCGGCCATTCACGCGGACGGCATCGACAAGGGACGTCTGGTGAAAGTTTGTGCCGACCTGACCTGCAAGGTGCACTTCGGGGAGCTGCAACAGGAGGAAAAACAGCGGCTCCAATGGAAGGCCGAAAAGACGGCCGCAAACCAAAAGGCGAAACAGACGCTCGCATTCAGGCACCGCCTTCTGGCCGACGTGCTCAAGCGGGTCAAGCCGGAGTTCGGAACCGAGGAGCTACGCGTGGTGGCGCAGTTTGTTTTGCGCTCTCTGTCGCACGAACTGGTGTGCCGCCTTGCCAAACGCCACGGCTTCCAAAATCCCAAAGACGCACACGATTGGCAAATGGCCGAGAAGGCGCGGACGCTCTACAAGAAGGCGGATGCGGCTGCTCTCGCTGTGCTGATTTTCGAGGCCATGCTCCTTGGCCCTGCCGGAAGCGCAACCGCAGACAAGGATGACGATCCACTGTCGGATGCGGCGAGCCTTTTCAAAATTGACGCGAAGGCGTTGCGGACCGCCGTTGCCAAAGCCGAGAGGGAGAAAGTGCAGAAGAAGGCGAAAGCGACGGAGAAGAAAGACAAGCCCGCGCATAGAGAGAGAATCGCTCGCAAATAGCACGACCACAAAACCAAACGGGGCCGTCCTTCTCCGGACGGCCCCGTTCTGCTCAATCACCCTCACTTCCAAAAATCGCCCGGCACACGGAAGCCTCTTCGACTGCCAGCACAACTCAGCGTTGCACGCTCTGGGATCCTCTCGCGGATCGCGCGGCCTGTCGATGTCGATGAAATGTCCGGCTTACCATGCGAAATCGACCCGCTTTTACGCCGCCGTGAACCTAGGCTTTCCCTTTCTCAAACTCATCGTCCCTCCACATACGGCTCACCCGTCCGTCTGCCGGCCACCGCGAGGCCATCCAAACGATCCGATGCCACCGCGCGTTGCTCGTTCGCAGTCTGCCAGTGGTTAATGCGACAGGGAGCGGCGTCCCGTGAATGGTGCTTCCCGTTCCCTCAAAACCGAGTACGACTCATTTCAGTTCTCGTCCCCTTTATGCCCTCTCTATTGGGCACGGCTTCGGGGGAATTCCTGCGCCCGGCGGTTTCGGGCCTTCTGCTTTTCCGTTTCCTCCCAAGAAATCTCCGGGAACGGCGCAGAAGATTTTTTGTGCCCCTCCCGAAATGCAGACCCTCGCCTTGGGAGCAGACCCCTCTCGCTTTCAAGTGCCCCAATTACGAGGGCAAAAAGGAGACTCAAAAATGTACGAAAATCGCGTCGAACTCATGGGCTTTTTGGGCAAGAACCCGGAAAGCAAATCCACAAAGAAGACGGGACGGACGCTCGCGATCCTCTCACTCGCCACCAAGACCTGGTGGACAGGCACGGACGAGCAACGCCACGAAAAAACCGAATGGCATCGCATCGTCGTTTGGAATGGCCTCGCGGACTACGCGACCGACAAACTGAAAAAGGGCGACCATCTGTATGTGGTGGGAACGCTCGTGAGCAACGTCTATGAGAAGGAGGTTGGCAAAGGGAAAACGAAGGCTAAGGCGCAGGTCACTGCGTGGCAAATCAAGGCGTTTTCGATTCGTAAGCTGGACCGCAAGGAATCGGAACCGACAGCGCCCGCGACGGAGAAAACACAGCCCGAGCAGGGTCCCTACTGAAGCCCACTACCGATAACGGCTCCGGCAAAAGCCGGAGCCGTTCTTGGCTTGTCCGAGGGATTCATCCGGTGACGAGAGCGACGGATGCGCTTAAGTAGTTTGAGGTCGCGCGGGAGAACTTAGAGAAACGTCGTGGAGACTCACTGCTCCGCATCGCTGGCAAATAAACGAGCGATTCCATCGCGCGGATTCCTGCGGGAATCTCAGATGATTGTGCCGCCAGAATACGAAGACGAGTACCAGGAAGATGACAGGAGCAAGGAAGACATACATCTTCAAAGGAAGTGTGGATACTGGCGGAGGACTGGACGCGACGAAAACGACGTAAGCAAAGAGAGCGGCGAGGGTAACGACGAGGGACCCCACAATAAGCCTAACGTAGGACCACTTCATTGGTGGACTGAGAAGCTTTGAAAGCTGTGTCCAATGAACGCCCTGCGTGGCCGCTCCGCCGACGACCAGATTCGGCCCATCGCTCCCGAACAGAAGCGCGCGGAGTCGAGTTCGCGTGTCTACGTGATGGACGTTCTCCTGGTAGGCCAGAGAAACCTTTTTCAAGTCCGCACTGTTGCAATCCGGGCAGCGTAATTCCATGGCTAGACTCGGAAGTCGTACGACTGAACTTCCTCTGTAGAGTATGCCCGCCGGAAACGCCAATTTGGCCAATGACATCTCGACCTCCGAGGACCTCAATAAAAACGCTGCGCCGGGCGGCGCAGCGGCTTGCGCGCGAAGAGATCGCTCCAGTAAGGCGATCGGTTTCGTTCCAGCAGGCACGTTACGAGCGATGTGAGATTCGCTTCACATGCACTGAAATTTATGAATCCGTCCGTGGCGTGCTCGTCCGCTATCGTGTGCTCAAGCGTTCGCCCTGCTCGCCTTGCCTCTCTTCGAATCCATTCCGTCGCCCGTTGCTCGTGTGGATTGTAATTGGCCGCTCCGCGCACGATTTCCGTGAACGCGGCAGCCAGCGCGGAATCAAACCATGGGGGCCTACCGAAGTAATGGGACAATTCGTCCTCGATGATCCACCTGTGCCTATCGAGGAAGAGTTCGAGGGAGCACACATCCTCCGCATTCGTGGCCAGACGGAGGAGAATCTCTCGATCACTTACCGAGCTTTTCTCGATCCGCAGTTTTGGAACAAGTGTCGCCATTGCTTACAGGTCCACAGTCCCACGCAGTCATCAATATATAACACACAGATAGATTAACTGCAACTTAGGATTACATACCGATAGTGTTAAGCAGATTGCGCAACAGCTATGTTTCGCGCGGGGGTTCAATGGACCACGCGAGACTGTTCGGACGCCGGCTAAAGGTACTACGAAAAGCGAACAAGCTGAATCAGGCTGAGCTCGCCGAAAAAGTAGGGATCGAGACAAAATACCTCAGCAATATCGAAACTGGGCGCAGAAGTCCGTCTTTTGAGAAGACCGTCGCGCTGGCAAAGGCGCTCGAGGTACCTATAAGCGCTCTATTCTCGTTCGACCATGACGAAGCCGATCCCAAGATACTCAAGAGACGAATAGAAGCCAACCTCGCTAAGGCCACGCCTCAACAGCTGAAGCAGATTTATGGACACGTGCGCCAAGTCGTCGAGTCTTAGCTGAATCGCCAATCGCGCCGGCCAGTTGATTCACACTCTCGATTTACGACTTGTTCGTACCCGGCTAGTGCACCGCCGCGGAACCAGCTTGCGGTTTCGTAGAATTCTGCTGTTGTAATCTTCGCAACTCGCGCCAACGGGCATACTGCTCAGCCTTGGTAGGATCGGGATCCTCTTCACCTTTCAGCCAGAACACAAACCAATCCACGTCACCCTGCTGCGATGTCATCCTCTCCCACGGCTTAACCACAGGATGGTCCCCATTCGGGATGAAGATTAAATCAACCGGCCTATTCAAGAGCCGAAGTGCGGTAAATGTCTCCCATTCTGAAATAATCTCGTCAGGGTTCTCGTTAGCTTCCAAGCGCAACGGAGTATGGATTTTGTCGAAGTTGAAGCTGATTGAGTGCTCCATCCATGGTTTCCAATTTCCAAGCCACGGAAGTCGACCGTACATGCTGCGGTACATCCCATTCCCAATCGGATTGCTTGTCGCGTACACCAGATACGACCAATAGCTGTAATCGCCGCCTTCTGCAATCGTTGCGGCGCAAAAATGGTAACGCGACTCCGTTAAGGCGTACATTACGTGATACACCGTCTTGCTAAACCCCAGCAATCCGACGCGACTGCGGTCAATGACACCTAGCTTGTCGAGATAGTCTACGGCAGTTTCGAAAGTAAACAGATTCGATGGCCCCTCCTCCGGAGTACCGTCGGTTTGCTCATCACGTGGACCCTCACCTATTTGGAGAACCAAAATTCCGTTGTTCGCAAGCTCTTGAGCCGCCATTGCCGTTGTGAAGGGGCCATCTAGCAAAAAATTCTCTGGATCGAAGCCGTGAGTCTGGATCACCAGCGGATAGAGAGTGCCCGGTTCGTAGTCTGTTGGATAAACCAGGCCGCCTGTTAATGGCTCGCCTTGTTTTCCCGGCCAATGGATCGTTTGCACTCGTCCAAACCGGCGATGTTGGAATTGCGGATTTGGATCAGTTATAACCGTTTCCTGATGTGTGGCAGGATCACGAATGATCAATCTTGGCCAGCGATCTAGGGCCTGTGTGACAGTTATAATCGGATGCTTTGCTTCCGGTGCGCGCTCGCTGGTCTGTCGTACCCAGTTGTCTCCTTGTCGCCGATACGCCAAACTAGGTAAAGCCTTGTAGATGTCCCCTTCTTGCGGTTCTTCGTCATGAACCACGAACCCGTTCTGGTCGCTTGCGCCTTCTAAAAACCACACTTGTCCCTTAGGAATGTCTGCGATCCGGCGGAATGATAGGCTGGGAATAGTGAACTCGGCAACAACCGGCATGACTCTTCTCTTCGCCAACTCCTCCTCTGAATTCCCGTCCAATGGCAAATACGTACCGCCCACAATTACAGATCGACTATCTGGAGACCAAAGTACGCTGAACCCGTATGCGAGTGGTGCAGCCACCAGAGGCTTGATCTCTCCGGTGTCGGTATCCACAAGCATCGCTTCTCCAAGATCGCTGATCTGAAGTTTCGACCGCATTGACTGAAGACTTTTTGTCGACTGACTTATGAACCTGTCTTCATAAGATTCCCAGCTTTGAGGGACAGGATATGCTGGTCGCTCAGTGATGGCATATTTGCCATCCGGAGACAACCAGAGATTAAATCGCCCGTAAAATGCTGCAAACGGCTCATTTTTGACCATTACAGTTTTTCCAGATGGAATCTTCAGAACGTAAGTCTGGAACACCAGGCTCGGTTGTTTCCATTCTCCCGAGGCGAGATCGGGCAATCGCTCGGTGTCGATCGCAAACCCATGCTGGTCTTTGTACTCGGTTTGCGCTTTATCGCCGCCCGAGCGCGCACTGTAGATCACCGTCTCTAAATCGCGCGTAACGTCGTATGCCGCCACTCCGAGAGCATCCGCCGTGAGCTTCCGAACTTTTTGTGTCAGGCAGTTCACCACGTACACTTGGGGCACTTCGCCAGGGTTTTCCCCGATGAACGAGATGTTGTCATTTGTCAGCCATTTAGCTAGCGATATTCCGGGTCGGTTGGATGACGACCGGAGAATTGCGACCGGAACAGGCTTGTCTAACGCATTTATTTTGAAGATCACGAGCGAGTACTCTCTGAGGTTAGAGTTCAATTTCCCTCTTTCCGTCACGATAAAAAACTTTTCTCCGTCTGGCGAGAATTGTGGGTGAGCTCCCTTCACGTCTTCCCACGGATCGGTAATATGGGTCATCTCGATGGAATCCGCGACCGTAAAAGGCCTTTGGTCGCTCGCACGAGCATACGGCCCGGATGTCTCACCCTCCTGCACCATTAACGATTGAGGTGTGCTCGCGTTTAAAAACGGGGCGAACAAAGCAAAGGCTGTGAGGGCGATCCAAACAGTCAACCCCAACCGGCATCCTACTTCGGAAGAGAGTGGTTGATATTGTGCAGAATCTACTAAACGTTGCAAAATCCCTCCTTTGCATTCTTAAGAGCTAACGCTCTGATACTTCTGATTGCCGGAAATCTCTCCGCTGCCGCTCGCTTACCTTAAACAAAAGGAGACCGCCCAGGCTTGCGTTAACCGGCTGCTGGCTCGCTCATGCAACGTGATATCTAATATCGTCGCTTTGTAGAATGGAAGGCTCAGACTATCGACGACTTCCCTTGAATCAGAGTGCATCTTCTTGCGGGTTCGCTAGAAGCTCAGTCTCAGGCCAAATTGCACGGATCGTGGACCTCCGATTTGATAAAGCGGGCTGAAACCTCCGGCGCCCAAAGTTCCTCCACTCAGGTATTGGCCATACGTTTGTGTTGATAGACCAAATTGAGCCACGCTTATATCTCCTACTGGGGGTGCAAAATTAGGGTGATTCAGGAGATTGAACATCTCCGCTCGGAATTGCAGCGAGAGCGAGTCGTGGATCCTAAAATCACGGTGTACTCCGAAGTTCCACTGAGTCAACCCAAAAGCCCGCAACACGTTGCGCCCAAGATTTCCCTCACGAATCGGGTTGCCGTTCACATCCGTGGGCGGCGGGCAGAACGGTCCCACGCTTACGGAACCGTCCGGACATCCGCCAGCTACAGCGCCCGGTGTGTTGTTGATTGCTTTTCCTCCGGGGTACTGCGGTCCGTAGAGATACAACGGAATGCCCTGAACGACATCCGGCCTAACGTCCGAGGTGAAACCGTTCGTGAGTCGGGTGAAATTGTTATCAAGAATCTCTATCGGTGGGGCTGAACGAGCTTGAATGATGCTCTGGAGAGACCAGCCGCGTGTGATCACGCTCATAAGCGAATTGGAGGTCAGAGCCGGGATTTCATACGTAATCCCCGCCGAGACAGCGTGTCGGATGTCAAAATCGGAAGAGCCCCGGTTAGCGTTTGGATTTCTCGCTGACGAGAGCTCGTTTGAGGCATCCCCGACTGAACCTGCCGAGCCTGTATCAATAGAATGCGACCACGTATAAGAAGAAAGTACCTGAAGGCCATGTAGTAGGCGGCGCTGAAATTGGAGTTGAAGAGCCTGGTAGTTAGAGGTGCCAGTGTTGGCTAATAAATCTGCGCGTCCAATGTTGGGGTTCGGAGACAAAACTTCCGTTGTCTGGATAAGCCGCCGTCCAGCGGCGCCAATATAAGAGACAGATAAAGATTGTTGCCGGCCGATGCCCTGCTCTAGCGCAACATTCCACTGGAGCGTATAAGGCAACTTGAAATTCGGATCAAACCCTCCTAGCGATCCTTGGTTTGCCGCATTGGGTGGCTCTATGGGCGGTGGCGTGGCGGTCGCCGGATCTTGAGGAAAGGTGCCGCCAAACTTTGCATTACCCCCGCCACTAAAGGGGTACCCCGCTCTGAGAATAAGAGTGGCTGTTTCCGAAGTCGCGAGATCATAGAAGACCCCGAAGCCTCCTCTGATAACTGTTCCCCAATCCGGGCGTTGGGACAGTTGATAAGCGAGCCCGAAACGGGGCGCGACATTTCCGTACGTGTTCTTAAATGCTGGTGTCCCCGCGGGCGCGAGGGCCAAGCGAGAGAAGTCCGTTAGGCTGAACCCGCTTAGAGCAGCTATGGGAGGTCCCCCGATTGTCGAAGGCGCAAAATCATTATCCCAACGCAGTCCGTAAGTTAGTGTTAACTGAGGACCAATACGCCAAGTGTCCTCCCCGAAGGCACTCAAGTTGTGGAACAACAATGTGGCGCCGACGTTCGACACGAGAATGCTGAAGCCCAGATTCCCGTTTTCCGCGGACGGCACGTCAAACAGGAAATCAAGCTGTTCATAGAGCAAAGGTGCATATATCGGAGACAAACGCCGATAATCGACCCCAAACCTCAGATTATGCGATCCCTTTTGAACAGACACATTGTCAACCAAGTTTATTTGTCGCTGCAGATTCTGAACATTGGCACCGTCCTCTAAGCAACTGTTCTGCAGACTCAAGATGCAAAGGAGCAACAATGAGTTCTTAGCCGTGAAAGGGCTAGGAAAACCTAGCGAAGTTAGCGGGACGGCCCCGCCAAAACTGTCGAGGGAAGCATTACTGAAAGCATTGGTCCTGCTGTAGTTGAATCGCAGCTCATTGGCGACGCGCGGGGATACCGCCAAGGTTAAACCTATGGTAGCTGTCTGTACTGTGATCCGGGAAATGACCACCGAATTAAGTGCTAGGCCGGACACTGCCCGCTGACCGATCTCAGACGGAGAGAAATTATATCGTCCGAACAGACTGATCTTGTCGGTCACCCTATGGTCGATACGCAGGCTGTAGGCATCGAGAGTGGCAGGATCGGAGTAACTAGCGTTGAACTGTGCTATGCCATTTCCTAAGTCGGGCTGCTTAGAATCCAACGGATATGCGTTTAAATAAGGTTGCGTCGCAGGCAATGCATTTTGTCGTGCACCCAGATCTGGAACCGAGGTTATGGCCGTGTTTGGAAGCCTGAGGCGAAGGCCCTCGTAGGAAAAGAAGAAGAACGTCCGGTCCTTAATGATGGGACCGCTGAACGTGCCGCCAAAATCGTTCTGTCGCTCCTTTGCTTTCGCAAGTGGGGGATTGTTTGTATAGCCATTGAACCAATTATTCGCATCGAAGATGTCGTTTCTCAAATAATCGAAAGCAGCCCCATGAAACTGATTCCCGCCCGAGCGAGTCACGATGGAAATCTGCGCACCAGGTGTGCGACCAAATTCCGGCGCAAACGTCGAGGTCTGTATCCGAAATTCCTGCAAAGCATCCACTGATACCAGGCTGTTCGTTCCGCCCAGAACGCTGGTTGTTCCTGCAGCGCCTGCAGGCATTTGCCCCTCAGAGCCACTCGTACTGCTGCCTACATTCGCACTAACCCCATCCACCATCCAGTAATTAGCACTGGCTCGTTGGCCATTGACGCTGAATTGACCCGAATCAGTCCCGCCGGCAGTTATTGGCGTGAGAACCACTCCCGGTGTGAGGTTAATCAACGTCTGAAAGCTCCTGCCATTCATCGGAAGGTTTTCGGCGAAGTTTCGGTCGACAACCGTGCTGACCGTTGCGTCCGTCGTGTTAATCGTCGCAGCGGATGCTTCCACGGTTACACTCTCCGCTACCGATCCGACTTGAAGGCGGAAGTTTTGCTCGATGTGGTCCTGGACGTTGACGATCAGGCCCAAGAAATCGACCTGCTTAAAGCCCGGTTTGTGAACAGTGAGTTGATACGGACCGGGATGCACGCTCGCGAAGACATAAATGCCCGCATTGTTGGTAGTCGCAGTGATAGCACTCCCACGGTCAACACTTTGCAGCTTTACTTCCGCTCCGGGCACTACAGCTCCAGTGTCATCTGTAATCAGCCCCGAGATCGTCGCCGTCTCGGTTTGGGCTACAGCAACAGCGTTAAAGCACAGCACCATCAGCGCTAACCAACAAACGAAATGCGCGAGGCGGGCAAATGTCATCGAGGTGGAACCCCCTTTCTTTGGTATGCCCGCGAAGTGGGAAAAATTCGCCACTGAATACAAACTATGTCTCAAATTGTCAGCGGGTCGTGTGGACTGATGACAGGAAACGCCGTTTGCAACCTGACGCCGGATCGCGGGGGAGAGACTATGGGTGGTTCGGCTGGCTTCCGAAATACGCGTACAAAACCTTCTTGCCGTGGGGTTCGTCGTAGTGCTTGTTGGCCGATTCAGCGGTTACGAAGACGGAGTTGATCTGAGCCAGAACACTTGGATCGTCGAAAGTCATCGCCCAACGGTTCTGGCCCGCATCATCCTTGTGCAGAATGCCGAGACTGTGGGTCACCTCTTTCATTCCGGCCCGTCCGCCCCAGACATGAAAGACCACGTTGGTCTTGAACCGGCCAGGATCATCCAAATCGTAGGCGTAGAACACAAGCGATTTGCCTTCGATGTAGAAAACGCGTCCGAATGACTGCTGTCGTCTTCCGTTCCCATCCGCATCATACACGTCTACGATGTGCAGGTTTCGGGCAGCTACGAGATCGCCCAGCTCACTCTTGGCCGATTTCAAGTCGCGTTCCCGCTGGAGATCAGATGATGTCGAGTCCAGCTCGGCGCTGAGTTCTTTGCTCGTTTGCTTCTGGATGTCCAGACTAACTTCCTCCCGCGCCAGCGTCTGGCTGAGGCGATCAACCTGGGCTTGCAGAGTCGCAACCTGCTCACCGGCGTGCGGAACGACTACTGGGGAATCCTGGGCTGGTCGATTGATCGTTTGCGTTGTTAGCGTGGCGAGCTTTTCTTTCGCGAAAGCCAACTCATTACTCAAAGACTCCCTTTCACTCTCGGCGCTCGCCAACTCCTGTTTCATGCTGACGAGCTTCGTTTCCAACTCCGACTTTTGTCGCTCAAGATCATTCACACGATCCGAGTCGGTGTCGTTGGGCGCGAGTTCAGGGGACGGAGCCGCGGTCGAGACCGCCGCATGCGCCTGTGTCAATCGTGGAGCCAACTGAACTGATCTGTGCACGCCCGCGTAATATGCGGTAATTGACACAACCACACAAGCCGTCCCAGCTGCCAGCGGCCGCCACCATGGGGGAGCGATGGTTCTAAGCGGTCGCAGCGAGGATTGCTTTACCTCATCGATAGACCCGACAGTTTCGCGTTCGAGCGAGATTGGGCGACCGCGTCCCGCTGTCATCGGGAATGTTCGCAACGTGTTCCCATTTTCAGTGTCGTTCGTTTCGGAAGCAAGGCGTGCCAGAAAACGTTCCCGAATCCCTTGTGGTGGGAGAAACTGCGGCGCTCCTCCATGTTTTTCCGCCAGTAGCGGCATGGTTTGCACGCTAACTTGGGCAATCTCTCCAAGAAACTTGCGGCAAGACTCACATGCCGCGATGTGCTCGTCCAATTCGCACATCTGCGCACCGCCGAGCTGTCCTGTGATGGCCAGCGAGCACATTTCTTCAAAACGGCGGTGCCTACCAGGCCAAAGCTTGCGCGAGAATTCCAACAATTTGTAATCACTTCTCATTGACATTTCCAAATGCTGCTCGCAAAGCCGCGACGCCCCTTTGCAAATGATGCCGCACAGCGTGCGGAGACTCACTAAGACGACGAGCGATTTCCTCTGCGGTCAGTCCTTCGTAATAGGTCATTTCTACGACTACCCGCTGATGCGGTTTGAGGTTCTGCAAGATCTCTTCCGCCAACCGAACCGATTCCGGTACCTCTCCCCACGCCCCCCGGCGCGAGCCATGCTCGATCGCAGCTTCCAAGTTCTCCCAGCGGTAGAAATGGTTCGAAACAAGGTGTCGCTTCCGGTGTAACGCCCGATGATAGGCGAACTGTAAGAGCCACACTTTGAGTATGCCCTTGCGGGAGTCAAATTTCGCCATTGCGCGAAAAATGTCAAGAAAGACAATCTGAACAACGTCTTCGGCCTCACCTGGATCACGCACGATCCGCACAGCAACGTCAAAGACGAGGCGATGATAGCGATCAAACAGCACCGCCATCGCGTCTTGACAGCCTTCGGTTATTTGCTGTGTGAGCTCTTCGTCAGAGAGCTGACAGAAATCGTCGGATTGCGCTTCGCGCGACTTCGAGAGGCTCATCTCGTCCAACCACGCCTCGCCGCCTCCGGCGCAGACTGAAAAAAAGACAATCATAGTCCTATAACACAGATGTAACAATCAAAGTGGGACTTTATTTACGCTTCCCAGTGGCTAAATTTGTCCACATCGCGGGCATACTTTAACATGTGCCCCCTATTCTCGTTAATATATATGCACGTAGTACTTCAGTACCATATATTCCTCATCGTTTCTCCGCGATTGGCAGCGCTCCAATCGCAAGAAGCAGATTTCGGCTGTCCGCGAGTTCAAATCCGCTGGCGCTCATTTGTCCTTACCCATCGGGCAAGGACGAGAGCGTCTGGATCATGTCGTTGCCGCTTATCGGAACCTGGCGGATACAACATCCACGTTTCTAGCACTCGGCCGGCCCTTCCAATCGAGCCGAACACGCGATGGAGGGACTTCCTAGGAGTCACACCGCAAAACGGAATTCAGTAGGCCGCCCAGCCCGCAGCCCAATTCGTTAGAGCACAACCGGGTGTCGTGGAGGTGGGAGCGAAGTAATGTTCCAACGACTCGTCTGTCGCTGTCCCCTTTGCCAGGTCGAGAAACATATAATCTCTCGCCTCGAAGAGGACGACAGTCTGCAATGGTTCGCAAATCTTCGTATTCGCGTGCCAAGTATCGGCACGTTCGGCGGGATGTCAGAACTCATTTTGTACGCTCACCGCGCAGGTCAGGACGTTGATAAACGCCGCGTCTGCGACGATATTTACGCCGCGCTGCTTCGGCGGCTCTCGTCGAACGAGAACGCCGAGTTGCTGCAGGGACTTTTGCTGCGAATGTTAATCCCGGGCCTCCACAGGGTATCGACAGGTATTGCGGTGAGCTTTCCCGGGCTGAACCGCGAAGAGTTAGCGCAGCAATTAGTCACCATTTGCCTGCAACTGATGCATTCCTCTGGCATTCTCCGGAAAACTTCGTACGTCGGAGCGTCGATTATTGAACGAACGAAAAGGAACACAGTCCGTTGGGCGATTCGCCAGTATCGTGACGCCGACCGAGAAGAGACCAGCATCGTTATTGACGATTTATTTGAATCCTCTTCTTCCTTGTCCTTCGAGGCCGAAATCCATCTCCGGCATCTTCTTGAAAGGAGTGTAGAGAGCGAGCTCATTTCGGTTGAAGAAATGACGCTTCTGATTGCCTACGAGATCGAAGGTTTATCTGGCGAGGAATTGGGCAAGCGGGAGAGCCTCGCTCCGAAAGCCCTGAGTCATCGAGTACGGAGAGCGCTGGACCGCTTGAGCCGCGCACTCAAGAAGACACAAAGACTGCCTAAGACTCCGTCGAAAGAACCTTCCGAATGAATCCGGCTTCGTTCGGCAGTTGCTGAACCGCGCTTCGCCGTCTTCTGTTTTTACGCTGTCGGGCTATTGCGTGCACAAACTCTCCCCGTCACGGCGATTTGTTTCTTGTACGGGGAGGTAGGGTGCGCGAGGGGAGTTCTCGCCACGTACTCCCGCGAGCAAGGCGCCGCCGGGTTCCCCGGATTGCCGCTCTGCATCGTGTCCGGACTGCGGTAGGTACGAACGCGATCGCGGGACAACGCTGTTCATGGAGCTAAAGCTCCAATTGTGCTCCGATGTTTGTGGGGACAACGTGGCGTGAACAGAAGATTCCTGCATCGCCCCTTTGTACTGCCCGCATGTCCTGGAGGACGCCAAGAGCCTCCCCTCGCTATCCGAAACGGCTAGCACTTCGAAAACGCAACGGAGACATCCTTGTGAAAATATTCTTGTGTAAACGACTCCGGCCCCTCGCCATTCGTTCGCGCTTCCTTGCGACCGCTGCCATCGGCCTTTTCCTTGCGGCTCCGACCTTCGCGCAGGGCGGCAATTCTCCCTGGGAAAATGCCGTCAACGTGTTGATGACGGCCTTCACCAGCACCATCGCTCGCGGGCTCTCACTCGTTGCCATTGTCGTGGCCGGCCTTACGTTCGCTTTTGGTGAAGGTGGCTCGAAGCGTGTGCTTGCCGGCGTGCTTTTCGGTGTTGGCATGGCCATCGCCGCCGTCAATTTCCTCGCGTGGCTCTTTCCCGGCAATTGATTCGCCGGCGTTACGAGGGGAAAGCAGATGGCGGAAGCCAGACGAATCAACAGAGTGCATCGTTCGCTTTCCCGGCCCCTGACGATCCTCGGGGCCGAGCGAAAGCTCTTTTTCTTCGCCATGTGCCTGGGCGCGGCCACCTTCAACCTGCTCAACAGCTTGTTCGGTGGGCTGCTGATGTTCTTGCTGCTCTATTTCATGGCGCGCTGGGCCACCCAAACGGATCCGCAGATTCTCCGGTTTCTGTTGACGGCCGCGAGGGTGCGGGCTCAATACGACCCCATGAAATTCACGCCGATAACAATTCGAAGGGAAGGCCATGCTCAGGCTTAACCGAATCTTCAAAAACTACAACGACACCGGTTCTCTGTGCGAGCAAATCAATCTCTACGGCTTCATCGGTCCGCAAATGTTTCTCACCAAAAGCGGAGACATGGGCGTCATCCTCGAAGTGCGAGGGGTGGACTACGAATGCCTCGACGACGCGTCCATTGACGGGTTCACCAAGCGTCTTGAGTCGGCGCTGAAGCTGTTCGACGAAAACTATCGCCTCTACCAATACCTGTTCAAGCGCAACAACGAGGCGATCCCGCACAAGCTCTACAACGACTCGATTGTAGACACTGCAATCAAAAACCGTATCGCGTACCTCGGCAGGAAGGCCGACACCCTCTTTTCCCTATCCATCTATTACGTAGTGCTCTACCAGGGGTTTCAGAACCTAAAGAGGCTCGGGAGCGCACTCGCCGAGTTTTCCAAGAGTCCGAAAACAGCCGTTGCCAGTCTGCGGGCGCAATTCTCCTCTCAGAAGCAGGCCATCGTTCTTGAGCGGTAGGCCAGCACAGCGCAGGCGGCGCTGCTTCAAAAAGCCCGAAGCTTCATCCTCCAAGTCAGCGACTTCCTCCCCGTTCGCATGCTCGACAAGCAAGAAGCCTTCCGCGTTCTCAAGAGAACGCTCAACTTCCATCCCGTCAAGCTGGAACTCGCCAAGCTCAAGCACGACACGTTTCTCGATTACTACCTCCCAGAATCTCCTATCGAGTGCCATCGCGGGCATCTCCGCGTGGACGACTACTTCGTCAAGGTTCTGACGCTCAAAGAACCTTCCGCCCAGAGCTTTCCGCTCATCTTCAAACGGCTGCTCGAAGTCGAGGCGAACTATTACGTCGTGACGGAATGGAAAAAGGAAGATTCCGGCAAGATGCGCCGCGTGATCCAAGCGAAGCGCCGGCATTTTCACAACACCAAGCGCTCGTTCGCGAGTCAAGTCAGTCTGAACGACGCGCCCACCCAAGACGTGCTCCTCGACGATTCCAAGGAATCCCAGGTCCGGGAACTGGGCGAAGGAATCAAGGAAATCGAGCTGCACGGGAATTACTTCGGTCAGTTTTCCCTGACCGTCGTGATTTACGACCTCGACATGGCCAAGGTGGACCGGGCGTGTGCCGATTTCTACAAAGTGTTCAGCGTCCACGACGCCCAGCTCTACGAGGAAAAATACAACCTGCTGAACGCCTTTCTCGCCGCGGTTCCGGGCAACCACATCTTCAACTTGCGCTCGCTCTATCTGCTCAACACCAACTACGCGGACTTCTCGTTTCTGTTCACCCTTCACTGTGGCGAGCCTCGCAATCAGCATCTTCGGCAGGAATATCTCGCAGTCCTGGAGACCAACCACCACACCCCTTACTTCTTGAATCTCCACTACCGCGACGTGGCACACACCATGATTCTTGGGAGAACCGGAGCCGGCAAAAGTTTCCTTTTGAATTTCCTCATCACCAATCTCCAGAAATACGATCCGCACACCTTCATCTTCGATTTAGGCGGAAGTTTTGAAAGCCTCACCCAGCTTTTCGGAGGCTCGTATATTCGCGTCGGCCTGGAGTCCGAGGATTTCAAGATCAATCCGTTTTCGCTTCCGCCCACGAAAGAGAATCTTGATTTCCTTGCACTCTTCCTGAAAGTGCTGATCCAGGGACAGAGGGCGGGCGACCTCGATCCGGCCGCCGAGCGCGATCTCTTCCACCAAGTCGAAAACCTATATGCAGTGGACCCGGCGCTGCGCACGCTGGGTGTGCTGGCGAATACGCTCGGGCATGACATTGCGAGCCGCCTCTCCAAATGGACCCACGGCGGACAGTTCGGATTTCTCTTCGACAACGCCGAGGACACGATCTCGTTCTCCCGCTTTCAGTGCTTCGAGTTCCAGCGCATGAGCCAGTATCCGGAACTCTTAGAGCCGTTGCTCTTCTACATTTTGCATCGAGCCAATGCTGTCATCGCGGACCGCCAGATTACGTCTGTTTTCAAAGCCTTCTTTATCGATGAAGCGTGGGTGTTCTTGAAGAACCCCGCCATTCAACGGTACGTCGTCGAAGCCCTCAAGACCTGGCGAAAACACAACGCCGCCATGATCCTCTCGACGCAATCCCTCGATGAACTCAGGCGCTCGGACATCCTCGACGTAATCATCGAAAGTTGCTCGACGAAAATCTTCCTCGCCAACCCCGACATGGACCGTGATCTGTACCGTCGCCAGTTTCATTTGAACGAAAACGAAGTCGAGCTGATCTCGGGCCTGATTCCGAAGCAGCAATTCCTGATTAAGACGCCCGAGCTGGCGAAGGTCGCCAATCTTACCGTGGACGCCAAGAGCTATTGGCTGTACACGAACGATCCCTACGACAACAAAAAACGAAAAGAGGCTTTCGAGAAATACGGTTTCGAGAAGGGTCTCGAAATCCTCGAGGGAGGACAACCGTGATTCTTGTCTTTCGTCTCCTCGCATGGACGGCGAAGTACGAAGCGTCGCACCCGATGTTGTTTGAGCTGGCTGGCATCTTCTCTGCAGCTCTGTTCTTGGCTTTGTTGATCGTCGCTTCCTATGTCGATCATGACCGGAGTTCTTCACAACACTAAGACTTTCAAAAGGAGCGAACATGAAGCAACGCATTGGCAGTCAGTGGCAGTTGAGATTTCTTCATCCGGTAGCGATTGTCGTTCTGAGTGTTCTCGTTTTCCCTCTCCCGCCTGTGCATGCCGAGACGGAGGCCGCGGCGCGTGTCGTGAAGTATTCGAAGGAAGACATTGTTCCGGTTCGCGCCAAGCTTAGGTTTTCGACGCTCATCGTCCTGCCTGAGGACGAAGAGATACTCGATTACACGACCGGCGACAAGGAATTCTGGGTCGTCAACGGCGCACACAACCTCTGCTACGTTCATCCCGCCCAGGCCGGCATTCGCAGCAATCTGAATCTCATTACCGCGAGTGGCCACGTCTATTCGTTCCTACTGACCGAAATCAGCAACCAGCCGAATGTCGAACCCGATCTCAAGATTTTCGTCGAACCGAAGGAAGGCTCCGGCATCTCGACGAACACCGGGCTGCGCGGATATGTGAGCGCTGGCGAGGCGGAAGCATATAAGAAAGAACTCGAAACGCTCCGCTCTCAGACGGCGGATCAGATACACGCGGCGCAAGCGCAGTCCGCCGAGCAGGTGGGCCGTTTCCGCTCCAGCTACCCAACCAAACTCCAATTCGATTATTCCCTGGACCCGAAGGCGGCGCGCGAGCCGTTCCTGGTTTCCGTCATCTACCACGACGACTCGTTCACCTATATCAAGTGCGGCGCGCGGGAAAAACCCGCTCTGTATGAAATCAAAGACGGCAAGCCGAACTTGATTTCTTTCCAGTTTGAGAACGGCGTTTACATCGCACCCAAAATTATCGACACCGGCTACCTCGCCATCGGCAAAAAGAAAATGCCGTTTGCGCGGCGCGTTGCGGCGAACTGAGGACAAGTGATGAGCCAACCTGCCGAGATTCAGGAAAAAACGCCCAAGCCGCAAGGCCTTCTCCCGAAGAACGTCAAGTCGTGGCTTCTTATCGGACTGGCGTTTCTCATGGTCGCCATTATGTGGCTCACGGGAGGCAAGAAGCCGCCAACGCCAGCCAAAGCAGCGTCGTCGGGCGCGCCCGTCCAAGTGCCACTCGAAGTCAACGAAACCAAAATCAACGAGTTGCAGAACCGGATCGAGGAATTGCAACGCGAACAACTCGTAGCGCAGAGCGCCCTTGCCCAGCAGACTTGCTTGCTCGGCGCCGCCCCGCAAGATTCACAGCAGTCCCAGCAGCAAAGTGCGTCCGGCAATCCTCCTGACCAGCGAGCGGAGGACCCCATCGAGGCGGAACGTAAGAGGCGTGCCTACTTGTCACTGTTTGCTTCGAATGTCGCTCTGACCTACCGCAAAGCTCCGCCTGCTGCGGTCGCGCCTGAATCGGACACAACTCCAGCCGCTCAAAACCTTGTCCCTGTTGGACCCGACTCCCCTCAGGTCGCGCAACTCTTGAAGGAGATGCAAGCGAATCCGGCCTCACCCACGCCGGGTACTCCATCGCCCGCGCCAGTGCGAAACGATTCCGCGGAAGCCAACCCCGAACGAAAGGAGGATAAGCGCCCTGCCGCCGTGTCAGGAGGTACTGCCAACACGGCGGCGGGCAAAGACTACGTACTCTTTGAGGGAACGATTCTTGAAACCGTTCTCATCAACCGGCTCGACGGGGGCTTCGCCGGCCCCGTCGAGTGCCTGCTCTCAACCGACGTGTACTCGAACGACCGACAGCACCTGCTGATCCCCGCAGGATCGAAGCTACTCGGTGAAACCAAAAAAGTCGACACCTTCGGCCAGGCACGTCTGGCCGTCGTGTTCCATCGCGTGCTCATGCCCGACGGATACTCCGTCAGCCTCGATCAATTTAAGGGGCTCAACCAAATCGGCGACACCGGCTTGCGGGACCAGGTCAACAACCACTACCTCCGCATCTTCGGAGTTTCGCTCGCGATTGGAGCGATCGGAGCGATTGCGGAGGGCGGAACAGCAGGCTCTCTGAACGAATCCGGTTCCGATCTCATGCGCCAGGGATTCGCGCAAAGCACCGCGCAGTCGTCAGCGCAGATTCTCGACAAATTCCTCAACATCATGCCTACGGTGACCATTCGCGAAGGACACCGGGTCAAAGTCTATCTCTCGGGCGATCTCGCAGTACCCGATTACAACAACCACAAGATGCCTTCCGATCTGTGAAGGCGAAAGGAGAACAGTTTCATGAGAAGGAAGATTCTGATTTGCGTTCTCGTTTTGGGATTGGGAGTTGGTACCGCGACCGCGCAGTTCGGGAATGGCGTCGTTTTTGACCCAACGAACTATCACAACGCTTTGCTTCGCTACTACCAGCTACAGCAGCACCTGATGGAACTCCAGAAGAGCTACGCGAAAATTACCGGCCAACTCAACCTCGCCTTGCAGATGGCCCAGTTCGTTAAAAACATGCCGGCCCGTTACCGCGCGCTCTTCTCGCAGTGGAGAAATGTAACCTCGCTCAATACCTTCGGGAACACAGTCTCGTGGATTAACGGCATCAACACCGGCGTGCTTCCCAACATCAACACAGGGTACCTGAAGGCGACAACTCCGCTCTCCCAATACAGCCCCTATGAACTGTCGGGAATGAACCCTTCGGAACTCGGGCGCGTGCAGTCCCAATACGCGTCCATCGAGCTCGCCGATGGCGCCAATATCAATGCCATGGCGACCATCGGCGCGATTCGCGGAAGCGCCGATAATGTGCAAACGCAAATCGGAAACCTCGAACAAGATTCCTTTTCGGGCGACTCCGGTCTCAATAGCGAAGTGTCTGTCCTGAACAAAATCAATGCGGCGGGCGTCTTAACTCTCCACACCGTTCAGGACTCGAACAAACTCCTCGCTTCCCTCTTGGAACAGCAAACCATCATTGCCAAACAACAGCGCGACGCCACAGCCAACGCGATTAACACCGATATCGGTCGCCAAGAGAGCATGGCCGGCAACATGGCCCAGGTGACCGGAACCATCACCGATTCACTGCAAAACTTCCGCATGCAGTAGGCGTGCGCTTAGAGATCCCAAGCGTCGAAGGAGCTGACGGCAATGCAAACCGATTTCCTGCAGTACATCTTTCAGGCGATCAACAATTTGCTCACCCAGAACCTCGGCTTCTTCGACGCGATGGGCCAGAACCTTTTCCGATCGTTCGCCACAATCCTTATCGCTTGGTTCGGAATCAAGTCCGCTCTCGCCTCCGCCAGCGGCAGGCCTTCCTTCCAGTTCGACCATTTTGCGAGTTTGCTTCTCACCATCAGCTTCGGGTTCGCGATGGTCAATTACTACAGCACGCCGATCCCCGGCGTCGGAATCAGTTTCCACAATCTCGTCACCAGTGAGGCGCAGTTTCTGTCGAGCCAGATCGATCAGGCCCAGTTGCAAACAGTGGTTTCCCAGGTTGCGGATTTCGAGTCCCGCATGGACTCCCCGAGCTGGGGAGATTTTCTGGGAACTGCTATCTACGTCATCGTTACGATCCTGCTCGCCGCAGCCCAAGCCATCGCGATTGTGGTGATCGCCTACGGCTTCATCGCTACTGCGG
>JABDEK010000055.1 GCA_013287135.1 Acidobacteriota bacterium
TCGACAAATGATCCAGTTCCGTGATTGATCGTCACTTCTCCAGGAAACGTGCCTCCCAGCCCAACTGAAGCGCACATTTGGTCGCCACCGGCGGCTACAACCGGCGCCAGCGGAATACCCAGTGTCCGACTTGCGGTCGGATGCAGCTCGGCAACCACTGTTCCGGGATCAACCACATCTGGAAAAAGGTCAGGGGAAAGGCCTGAAATCCGCATAATCTCCGAATCCCAGGCCTTTGTATGGATGTTAAAACAGAGTGTCCGGCTAGCATGTGAGCTATCTGTTATCGCACGCCCCGTTAGTTGGTAAATTAAGTAGTCCTGCGCGCTGAACAGTTTTGCCGCAAGCGAAAACACTCCCGGCTTGTTCTTCTTGAGCCAGAGAATTCGCGCAAGCGACGCGTACGTGCTAACGCGTAGGCCTGTCCTTTTGTAGAGTTCACTCTCACCAAATTGGTTTGTGATCCATTTCGCTTCGAGAGTCGCACGTAGATCCGAGGCAAGAATTCCCGACGAAAGTGCTCGCCCACGAGAGTCCATAGGGAGAACTGCCGCCCGCAAACTCGACACGCTGTACGCAACGATTCGTTTTTGATGACGCTCCAGGTCGGCGATGCGCACTGCCTTCTTTACTGCATTCCACCAGATTGATGCATTCTGCTCAACCCGTCCTGTCGCATCGATCTGGCTACTGTACGGGCTGAGGCCATAAGCGACCCTATTTCCTACACGATCGAATGCCACAACCTTGCAGGCAGATGTTCCAAGATCAATAGCGACTACAACTTCTCGATCGGTTAGTCGGCGAGATCTTGCCATAGGGTCTCGCCGAGATGTGTCATTACGTCAGGGTTCAACAGATTTTCGGTTTTTCTTTCGACCACGAGTTTGCGAATGTTCAAGCAAAGCAAATAGGGGGTATTCTCGAGCGCTTCCACGGTTGTCCCTGCAAGATGAGAAGTCAACGTGACGTTGTCCAGCTTCAGAAGCGGATGAGACGGGGGTAGCGGCTCTTCGTCAAACACGTCTAAAGCTGCGCCCGCGATGCGGCGATTCTGAAGCGCCATCAGGAGCGCCCGTGAATCAACCAGGCCAGATCGAGCTGTGTTAATCAAGATCGCACTGGGTCGCATCGCCCCAATTTCTTTTTCTCCGATCAACCCTCGCGTGCTCTCAGTCAACCGGGCATGGACAGTTACGACGTCCGACATTGACATCAAGTCTTGAAGAGATACAGATTTAATTCCCGCGGCTCGGAATTGCTCCGGGCTGGCATAGGGATCATATCCGCTGACGACAACAGCGAACCCGCTCAGTTTCCGCGCCACCAGCGTGCCGATTTTTCCAACGCCGATGATTCCTATTTGCTTGCCTCCGAGCTCGTGCGGTTGATTCGCAAAATTCTTTTTCCACTCTCCTCTAAAGAGCGCTGAGTGAGATCGTGAAATGTTTCGCAGCTCTGAAAGAATTAACCCAACCGCAAAATCAGATACTGCGTTCGCGTTGCGTCCGGTCACGTTGAAGACCAAAATGTTCCTCTCGCTTGCCGCCCTTAGGTCCACGTTTTCAACACCGCCGCGGGCAATTCCGATCACTCGCAAGTTCGGAAACAGAGACATCATTCTCGAGGACACCGGAGCATAGTGCGCGAGCAGTACGGTGGGATCTGCTTTTAGAGTTTTCAAGCATTGAGGAAGAGGTACTGCATCGGGGCCGCCTTTTTCCACGAGGACTCGTTCCCTTTGGAGTTCAGCTTTATCCCCGCCAAGCCACATCGCGGTTTGGATTTGAACCGTAGCCAGCAGTTCAGAACATGCTGCCGCAAACTTTTCTGGGCCTATCATCGCATCGCCTATGCAAAGCGCCCTCAGACCAATCAAGTCTGCCTCCTCTACGGTACGTTAACAGCTACCGGGCCTCACCGCGGTTAGTCTGCTAGCGTCGAGCGATTACTGTTTTCAAAACGTTGTTATCTAGCTTATCTCAGCCGTAACATGGGATCGAACGCTTCCTGCTTCGGCTGTCTTGACATCAAACCCATGCTAATCCACACAAACTATTGCAGGTAATCACATCAATACCCTGTTCCAAGGTAGGCATAATAATCTATATTTGAGCTCTCGACAAATACCATTGAAACGTTTCACAGGCTTCTTGACATTTCCACTCCGAACACTATAATTCGCGCCGATCGAGCTATTAGTTCTGAATGGGGTACCATGCGAATTACACGCCTCGTCTCTCAAGACGTCCGATTCCCGACCTCGAAGACACTTGCTGGCTCCGACGCTCTTCACCCCAGTCCTGATTATTCGGCTGCATATGTAACTCTAGAGACCGACGACCCCCAGGGCCTTAAAGGAAATGCTCTTTCTTTTACTGCAGGCCGCGGCACAGAAGTCGTAATTGCGGGAATTCACGCTTTTGCCCCGTTTGTCGTTGGCCGAACGCTGGAGGACATCGTGCATGATTTCCGAGGCTTTTGGCGGTCGCTCGTTGGCGACGGCCAGTTGCGGTGGATCGGGCCGGAAAAGGGCGTCATTCATCTTGCGGCTTCTGCCGTTATAAATGCGGTTTGGGACCTGTACGCGAAGTCAGAAGGCAAACCGCTTTGGAAGCTTCTCGTTGATATGTCTCCCGAGCAGCTCGTTTCGAGCATCGAGTTTCGCTACCTTTCCGATGCGCTCACGCCGGATGAGGCTTTGGAAATGCTGAAAACGAACTATTCAACGAGACGCCTCCGGGAAACAGAAATGAAAGCAATAGGTTATCCGGCGTATACAACGTCGGTTGGATGGCTCGGGTACGCCGATTCCAAGCTAGAGCAGCTTTGCCAGGAGGCAATCGCTCAAGGCTGGAATTACGCAAAGATTAAAGTCGGGGGAAATTTGGACGATGACATTCGCCGCTCACGACTAGTAAGAAAACAACTCGGCCCCGATCGCAAGCTGATGATGGATGCGAATCAGGCTTGGGACGTGGGAACGGCGATTAGCTGGATGAAAAAGTTGGCGCAGTTTGACCCCTGGTGGATTGAAGAACCAACAAGCCCCGATGACGTCTGGGGACATGGCGTGATTGCTCGCGCGCTTGACCCCATTGGTGTTGCGACAGGCGAACAGTGCCAGAATCGCGTGATCTTTAAGCAACTTTTTCAACTGAATGCAATTCGATTCTGCCAGATTGACGCTTGCCGCCTTGCGAGTGTGAATGAGGTTATTCCGGTGATGTTGATGGCCGCAAAGTTTGGCGTCCCAGTGTGTCCCCACGCGGGCGGCGTGGGTTTGTGTGAATATGTTCAGCATTACAGCTTATTCGACTACATAGCTGTATCAGCTTCGCTAGAGAACCGCGTAGTTGAATATATCGACCATCTCCATGAGCATTTTGTTCATCCGGTCAAGATTCGAGATGGTCATTATATGCCGCCCACAGCGCCCGGTTTCAGTATCACCATGCGACCCGAATCGGTGGCGGAGTTTGAATTTCCAAACGGTCCAGCTTGGAAGCGATAAGTTCAAGCTGGCCAGCGTTTTTCGGAATCCACTACAGTGTTTTTGAGCGTCCCCACGTCCTGAACCGAAACGCTTACAGTATCGCCTGGCTTGAGGAAGACGGGCGGAGTGCGGTGCAATCCAACCCCTGGTGGAGTGCCGGTGGCCAGAATATCACCCACTTCCCATGTCACAGAGTTTGAGAGATAGCTGATCAGAAAAGGAATTTTGAAGATCAGGTTACTAGTGTTCGAGTCCTGCATTACCTGGCCATTGAGCGTTAGGGTGATCCGCAGGTGATGGGCGTCGTCGATTTCATCTGCAGTCACGATCCAGGGACCTAGCGGCGCGAATGTGTCACAACTCTTGGCTCGGAACCATTGGCCGTCGGCCTCCTGCATGTCGCGTGCGCTCACATCGTTGGTAAGAGTGTAGCCAGCGATATACTCATGTGCCTTTTCCACCGGAATCTTGTATCCGCGGCGACCGATCACGACAGCGAGCTCGGCTTCGTAATCCACTTGTTGGGAAATCGAGGGCAGCCGGATCGGCCTACCAGGATCACAGATCGCGCTATTCGGTTTAGAAAAGAAAATTGGATTGGCGGGAGGAGCGTGGCCGGATTCGCGCGCATGCTCGCTATAATTGCGCCCAACACAAATAATCTTCGGTGGCTGCAGAATGGGAGAGCGCAACCGCGTGGAATCCAATCGCAGAAATAAGTTTTCGGGAATCCACGATTTCTTCTCAAGTGCTAGGTGGGTCGTGATTGAAGCCAGTTTACCGAGATTCTTCAACCAAGCGCGGCCGTTCTGAAGAAGCGAGATCATGTCCTGCGGAAGTTCGGACACCTCTGACAAAAATCCAGCAGCCGATCGCAGACGATCAGATTTTTTCATTTCGTTGCGCATTCGACGTCCCTTCAGAAGGTGAGATAGTTCCTTGATATCCAAAATACGGTTACCTTCCACAACACCCAACCGAAGCTCGCGGTTACGTTCAAATGTGACGACTTTCATCGGCAAATTCCTTTCCGATCCGTATAAAGTTTCTTATCGTTCAGAATTGGCGTTGCTTCTAGGAATTGGCGCATCGCTTGGAAGAAGTTTTTCGTGCACCAAGTCATTCCAAAAATCCTGAGATATCGGAAAACTCAACATTCGAGCATTTTCTTCTACCTCTGAAGGAGCTCGACAACCGGAGATAACCGAGGCCACCGCAGGATGAGCAAGTGGAAACTGCATGGCGGCAGCTTTCAGAGGGACAGCATGCCGGGCACAAACCTGCTCAACCTGGCGGACCTTTTCAATAATCTTCGGCGATGCATCCTCATAATTGAACTTGGCTCCCTGCACAGCACCCGTCGCCAAGATGCCGCTGTTATAGGTGCCCCCGATGAAAACGGTAATATCCTTCTTCACGCAAAGCGGTAGAAGCTCGTGCAGAGCTGTTTGGTCTATCAGAGTGTAACGTCCCGCAACCAAGAAACAATCGAAGTCAGCCTCTTTCGCAAAACGCGTGAGCATTTCGGCTTGATTCATACCCACACCAATTGCTCCTACGGCTCCGCAAGAGCGTAGCTTCGCAAGAGCAGGAAATGCCGAGCCCAAAGCTTGTTCGAAATGATCGTCGGGATCATGTATATGAAGAATGTCGATCCGATCCACGCCGAGGCGCTTGAGGCTCTCTTCGTAGGAACGCATGACACCGTCGTAGCTATAATCAAACTTGGGAATAAACGGTGCTGCGTTCCAAAAGAAAGAGTTGTGATATCCCTTTGGCGCAGGAACTAGTAGGCGACCTACCTTCGTGGCGAGCATAATCGAGTCACGAGGTACGTTGCGAAGCCCTTCACCGAGCCTCATTTCACTCATGCCGTGGCCGTAAAACGGAGCCACATCAAAAAACTTAACTCCTAAAGACAGAGCACGACGTATTGTGCTCAGCGCCTGTTCGTGAGGAACTTCTGAATACATCCCGCCAATCGTACCGGCCCCGAAGGCCATCCGCGTGACTCGCAGATCTGTTTTCCCAACCCTCATCGTGTCGGCCGGACTCACTACGATTCCTCCCAGTTTGAACTTGGATAGCGACATCGAACATCGAACCTACAAATCAGCTGACTTTCAAGCTTCCAAGTCAGAGACGTCGAGTCGATTTTCCCGTTTGAGAATCTCGAATATCTCCGCTGTCTGACGAATGCCCTCTTCGAGCGATGTCTGAGGGAGGGGGCCCAGATCGCGAACCAAGTTAGGGTCGTCAATGTCATACGCCACCTGTTGCGTACCGCCTCGAGCATCTATTAGCTCGCCTGCTGCTGGGAGCACCTTCGATAGTGTTTTCAGGTATTCGTCGACCTGTATGACCGAACCTCTTGGACTGTACAAGAGTGCCGCGTCGACCCCGTTCTCGGCGGCCCGGATAAAAATCTTTGCTACATCGTCTGCGTAATGCAGGTCCACCCATCCTGTAAATGGGATGGTGAACTTGCGGCCAACAACCGCTGCCTTGATTGCCTTCGAAGGACCAGACGATTTTCCCTGGTCTCTGCCCACGCCGTACACCGCCCAGGGCCGCAAGCCAACGCTCGAGATGCCATCGTTCAGGAAATACACCCGCGCGTTCGCTTCGTTACAGTCCTTGTAAGCACCATAGTGGGTGAGCGGATAGTGCGGCGCGTCAGCTGAAATCGCCTTCTTTCCATAGTGCTCCGGCGGACCAAAAACAGCGCATGAACTTGCATAGACGATCTTCCGAACCTGATCTCGATGCCTCTTTGCGGATTCGAAAACGTTTAGCATACCTATGACATTGACACGCGCGCCACGCACCGGATCTGCTGCGCAAAATGGGACTTGCAATCCCGCCAGATGGATCACATGAGTGATTTTGTGCTGAGTTACGGCGCGATCAACGTCTTCAAAACTGGAAATATCCCCTTGCACGAAGCCAATCGACCCTATCTGATCTTGTTTGAGTAAAAGGCTCAATCGGCTTGATTTATCGTCCAGATCAAATAGCACTGGTGAATTGCCCGATTCCACAAGGTTCTTTACTACCCAAGCTCCGATGCATCCCTTTGCGCCGGTTATGAGGTATCTCTTCGCAATGTCGGCCATACTTGGCACCTCGACGAAGGCGAGAAGGTACGCCAAGTAACGACGGTAAAGCAAGGACAAAAATTAAACGTTTCAAATTGTGTGGGCGACTGTCGGCTATCGCTTAACAGGTTTTAGCTATTTGCTGAATGGGGAGGCGCGACAGAATTGCGGATGCAGAGTTCAGCTTTCAATGTCACCACACCTTCATCCGGTTGACTCTTGCCGTCGGACGGTTCTGCTAACAGTTTTAGCAGCATTTCAGCCGCCTGATGCCCGATCTGATATCCCGGCTGAGCGATCACGGTCAACTCGGGTTTCAATAAAGCGCCAAAGCTGAATCCTTCCGTGCCTGGAACCAAGTCGTCGAAACCGAATACGCTTACATCTTCCGGGCAATGCGATCCCAACTCTTGCATCGCTTTGAGCAATCCAACGGTCATCTGTGAGTTCGAAGAGAAGATAGCAGTCGGTCGATCACTTAGTTTGAGCAATTCCAGCCCGGCTTCATAGCCGCTTGCCGCCTTAAAATCTCCGTGTTTAAGATAATCGGCTCTTACGGTGAGGTGAGCGTCTTCCATCGCCTTTCGAAACCCGTCCGCTCGATCCATGCCAGTGGAAAGATCGAGTCGTCCAGCGATAAAGGCGATCTGACGATGGCCAAGCGAGATCAAATATTTTGTGGCTTCGTAGGCAGCGCTTTTATTGTCAACAACCACTGCGGGCCCCTGGTGGCCTGGAGGAATGCGGTCAAACAGCACAATTGGAAGATTCGGCCGGTACTGCCGCCGCGCAACGGAATAAGGATCGGTGGTAGCCAGGAGAATCCCATCAACCCTTCTCGAGAACAGGACACTGAGGTGACGTTGTTCTTGCGAGACGTCATCGTTCGAATTGCAGAGGAGAACGGAGTAGCCGGCGGTGCGAGCCACATCCTCCACACCGCGTACGACTTCCATGAAGAATCCACTCGCGAAGTCAGGTATTACTACGCCGATCGTTGTGGTCCGCCGAACTTTGAGGCTTCTTGCAACGTGGTCAGGATGATAATCAAGCGCCTTCATGGCGTCCTGGACTCGTTTCACAAGAACCGGGCGGACGCCTTTTTTTTCGTTTACCACTGCCGAGACCGTGGCGACTGACACCCGCGCGAGTCGAGCGACGTCTCGCATTGTGTACACAGAACCCTCCGACATCTGGCGCAGCACTGCTTGTAGCGCTAACCGCTTGTAACATAAGGCCATTGGTTACCTCAATGCAAGGCCGAATAAGCTGCCCCTCAGCGTCAGCCGTGCGGCAATTGAACTTTGGAACAATAGAAACGTACTGTGGTCGCAAAATATTTCTTATGCGCGCCTACGTCTTTGAATCGTTTAAATCAAAAGCGTAGTTGACAGTGAATCTTCGGGAATGATAAGGAACTGGAGAATCTTGGGCGCGAGCCCCGCAGAAACAAAAAGAAGTCTCTTCACCCTAAGGACAGATAATGACAAAGTCAATGTTGGGCCTTCGGATCTTGCCTTTTCTTGGAATGCTCGCGGCGATGCCTATTGCCCTTTCTCTGGGTCAGACGAAAGGTGTTGCGGCACCCGTGCACTCCGACACTTTTCCCGCTCGGCTTGAGACCGCGAACTACAAAGGATGGAATGCGTACCGTTTAACCAACGGACTGGTCACCTTGACTGTAGTCCCAGATATTGGCGGCCGCGCCATTCAATTACAAATTGGCGAAAAGGAGCTTTTTTTTGTCAACCCGGTATTTGCGGGAAAGGTCTTACCCGAGTCGCAGAACAATCCGAAGGCGGGATTTGCAAACTACGGAGGCGATAAGATCTGGCCGGCCCCGGAAGGTTGGCTAAGTGACGAGGAATGGCCGAGTATCCCCTATTTCGTCCTGGACGGTAGCCGCTTCCAGGCAGATGTCCTTACCAACACTCCGCAAGAGGTCGCACTTCGCGTAACTAGCCCCGGAGACCCGCGAACAGGAATTCAATTCGCCCGAACATATCATGTTTATTCGGCAACGACGCGAGTACGCGTCGATGAGGTTATGAGGAACGTCAGTCGCCGCCAAATTCGTTGGGGGATGTGGCACCTCGTTCAGCACGACGCTGCCGACATCACCGATCCATCGAAACCGAATCCGAACTTCTACATGTTTGTTCCGCTCAATCCACACAGCATCTACCCTGAAGGCTACAACCACATGTATGGAGATGCTCGGCACCCGAGCTATGACGTAGTCGAAGGCGGAAAACTGTTGCGAGCGCACTATCTATACAGAGTGGGGAAAATTGGAGTCGACTCGAATGGCGGATGGTATGCAGTTGTAAATGGTCAGAAGCAAACATGTTTCGTCGAGACATTCAAATATTTTCCTGGGGAAGAATATCCGGACAATGCGTCGGTGGAAGCTTGGAATGATGGGCCGGGGGTTATCCATCGTGATCCCTTCGACCAGGCATTGAAAGATGATCCGAAAGAGACTCCCTATTTCTTTGAGTCGGAAATTATGAGCCCCTTTATCACACTCGAACCAGGAGAAGAACGCCTCTTTACTGTTGAATGGGCGGTCACGAACTCCCAGACGCGTATAGCAGAGAATAGATGGATTGGCGTCGTTAGCGAGCCGCTCAAAGCTCTTCCTAGCGGCACTTCCGTTCTGCTGAGAGGAACCTTCGGAGTCTTCAGCCCTGGAACATTAGAAGCAGGTTTTTATGATGAACATGGGGTGATTCTCTTGCAAAAGAAACTTGGAGTGGTGGATCCGCGTCGCGTAGTAACACTTGATCAGAGCGTTGAGTTGCCCTCAACTACATTCCGAATCAGTGTTTGGGTTCAAGATGACGATGGCCAAAACCTAGGATTCCTGGGAAACGCGATTCTCCGCTAACGCTGCGGAGAGAGAAATAACGATCGCAATCCAACTTATTCGAGAAAAGTGATTAAGGCGTCTGACCGAACCGCCTCAGGGAAGCACCGCCTACCATCGGGCAAGTGTCTTTGCGCAAGCCGTGCGGGTGCCCGTGCGGGGCGTGCTAGGGCTACCCAAAGCTGGATGGCGTCTGTCTTTCCCCTATCTGTTGCAACAGCGCTGAGCGAGATGCGGGAACCCGTCCGAACAACTCAGTTGGTGCTCGGACATTCGTCGCCACAAACTACGCTGGCCTTCTACGTCCAGTCGGTCGAGGAATCCCAGCGCTACGCAATCGCCAAATTGCAGGAGCAAATGTTCCGAAGTATTCCCAAATTTGACTCGCGCTCCGAGCTAATTCATTGAAAAGATTGGCTGGGAGGCCTGGACTCGAACCAGGATAATCAGATCCAGAATCTGATGTACTGCCAATTGTACGACCTCCCAACAGGTCACCGGACAAAAAAAAGGGGCCGTAGGAACGACCCTAAGATACTTTACCGGGCGCAAGCGCCTTCGTCAACCGTCCCCCATCATGCCACTAACGTTAATCGGCCGGTCACACCGGGACGAGCTTCTTATCGCGAATTCGAAACAGCCGGTCGCGCCAGTGAATGCGCTGCGCGAAAAAACTCGCCACCCAAATCACAAATGCGAACACATCCCGCACCGGCAGCAGCCACAATTTTCGCAAAACCAGCCGGTCTCGCATCCCGCGCACCCCCGTCGAGATCGCCATCGCCGTACGGAAAACCAGCGCGATTACCACGTAAGCAAAAGCGGCTCTCCATGATGCAAGAACCCCAACCAGCAGCTCCCACGGCACCCAGTTGGAAAATATCAATCCAAAATGCCCCCAAGGCCGCGAATAGCGGATGCTCAAATTCCAGCGAAGTTGGTGGCGAAAAGCGTCGCCCAAGGTTTGCTGCGGATAGACAATGTCCACCGGACAGCGGCTCAGCTCCACGCGATAGCCACGCGCCGCGATGCGGTTGCCCAGTTCATAGTCGTCGCAAAAATAATCCGCCAGCGATTCGAATCCGCCATTTTCAGCAAGGTGCTTCTTCGTGGTAACCATCACCGCGCCAAGCATGAAGTCGAGCCCGCCAAAAAGCCGCGCCACCAGCACGCCGGGCGCGAAATCCGCGCTGTTGCCCAGCGCTTCCAGATCCGCCGCAAATGCGCCGTCGGTGAGCCCGCGATACAAGCAAGTGACCCCGCCCACTCCGGGATCGGAAAACGGCCTCGCCACCTCGCGAAGAAAACCTGGATCAACGCGAACATCGCTATCGCTCACGAGCACAAGATCGTGGCGCGATTCGCGAGTCATACGGCAAAGCTTATTCACTTTGTCGCTCACGCCGATTTCTTCCGCACCAATCAACAAGCGGATCGAGCGCAGCGGAAAATCTGCGATAAGTTTTTTAATCACTGGCACTGAGGGATCCCGCTCATCGCTCACACAAAAAAGAATTTCGAACTCCGGATAATCTTGCATGCAAAAACTGGAAAAATTCTCGTAGGTTTCGCGGTCGAGCCCGCGAATCGGTTTCAGGATGCTTACAGGAGGAACAAAATCCAGCGGCTGGGAGGAGTTAGCAGGCTGGCCGCGAAAGAATTTCTGCGCTGCCATGATGCCAATAAAATAGTAGATGACGGGAGCGGCGGCCAGCGCCAGAAGCGCGTAGCGAACCACCGTCCACGCCATCGTCCACATAGGGCGCTAACCTTTGCCCTGCACTACCAAGAGAACCCCAAGGCAAACCAGAATAATTCCAGCCCAGCGAAGCGGCGTGACGCGCTCGCCGAGGAACAAGCTCCCACCATACGCCCCGGCGGCAAACGTAAGCGCAGTGAACGGTACCACGAAGCTGACGTTCTCGAGCGAGAACATCGCCAGCATCGCGAAAAAGCCGATGCCCATCAGCGACAAGCCCAACAACATCCAGGGTATTCGCATGGCTCGCGCAAAGACTCCTACCAGCGCGACCGGCCGGAAGTCATGCACTTCACCCACCACCTTCATTGCCCGCGTGATGCAAAGTTCGCCCGCGGTGCCGCCGAAAACGATCAATGCGAGTAAAGTCGCCTCCAACGACATCAGTGATGCTCCGTGGTTCGGAAGGCGGTATTGCCCACGAGCAGAACGCCAAAACAAATAATCGCAATACCCAGCCACCGGCGCGGGCTCACGTATTCGTGGAGCCAGAAGTGGCCCAACAAAGCCACAATGGCGTACGCAATCGCCGAGGCGGGCTGCACGTAGCTAAAATCCGCCCACGAAAGCACAAGGGTATAGCAGATCAAATAGGTCAACAGGGAGCCAATTCCAAGCCACACGGTGGGGGAGGAGAAGGCGCGGAGAAAAAAATGGAAGATCTCGTTCGGCGTCCACGCAAGAGGAACGCCGACCATTTTCATCCCTTTGCCAAGCAGAATGTCCCCTACCGGGCCAAAGGTGACCATTAAAAACAGCAAACAATAAGTTTTTAGATGAAGCCCTTCTGACGACTTCATGCGTTCTGTGTTTCGCTTGGTACTCCGACAGCGGGACGCGGCTCCATGGGCGGGGCTGAGACGAGAACTTTTTTCTGCACGCCTTTCTTGGCCACCTTGCGGCGGTCATGGCGCAGCTTCAAGAAATCCACGGCTTCGTGGAACAAGCGTTTGCGTTCGTGAGAATCCCACAAAGATTCCCGCACAATGCGCCAAGCCACACGCGGGCGCAGATAATAGCTGTCGTAGAAACGGTTTACCGCGTCAACCATGTACTCGCGCGTGAGTCCGGGATACTCGAGGTGAGGCAGCTGATGGCCGTTAATGTCGGTAACCGCTTCGCTGGCGAGGAAGCCCTCGCGCATCCCTTGATCGTAAAGCTCAGTGCCGGGATAGGCATGGGCCATGGAAACCTGAATGGTTTCGCAGTCCAGCTCTTTCGCATACGCGATGGTCTTTTCGATGGTCTGCTTGGTCTCGCCGGGCAAGCCGATGATGAAATCGCCGTGAACGTGGATTCCAACTTTCTTGCAGTTCTGAACGAAAGTGCGTCCCATTTCAACGGTAGCGCCCTTCTTGATGTTTTTCAAGATTTGGGGGTCGCCGGATTCGAAGCCCACAATCAATAAACGAGCGCCGGCGTCGGCCATGGCCTTCAGCGTCTCGTAGTCGCTGTGGACGCGCGCCGTGCAGGACCATTGGAAACCCACAGGCTTGAATTCCTTGCACAGAGCGAGAACACGATCTTTGCGGATGTTGAAGGTGTCGTCGTCGAAGAAAAATTCCTTGGCTTGCGGAAACATTTTGTGTGCTTGCTTGAATTCGCGGGCCACGCTGTCCACGGAACGCACGCGCCACGCGTGCCCGGAAAGGGTCTGGGGCCACAAGCAGAAGGTGCAAAGCGCCGGACAGCCGCGTGCCGTGTAAAAGGAGACATACGGGTTAAGCAGAAATGGAACATTATAATTTTCGACCTTGAGATTCTTTTCATATACTTCGGTCGCGAACGGAAGTTCATCAAGCTCGGCGGTCTGCAGCATAGGACGCGGCGGATTGTGCACCACCTTGCCGTCTTTCACATAGCTTGCGCTCAGGATCTCGGAAAGAGGCTTGCCTTGTGCGTATTCCACGACGGCATGATCGAATTCACCGCGTACTACGAAGTCGATGTCCGGGCTCGACAGCAGGCTTTCGGCCGGCTTGATTTGGACCTGGGGACCGACGAAGCAAATCTTGAGGCCTGGTTTCTTCTCTTTCATTCCGCGGGCCATGCGCAGATCGCTAAAGAAGCCTACAGTGGAAGTAAACAAGACCACGAATTCATAGTCCTGTGCGATGCGGACAACTTCCTCAGGCGTAATGTGGTGGGGGGGTCCGTCAAGCAAACGGCTGCCCTCAAGCATTCCGGCCGGGTAGGCCAGCCAAACTGGATACCAGTAGGACTCAATTTCGCGTGTGGCAGGCCAACGAGAGCCCGCGCCACCATCGAACTTTTCAAAGCTCGGCGGATTTAACAACAAAGTCTTCATTACTGACGCCATATTTACTCTTACCCCCTCAAGGTTCAGACAAACCTACAGATTCCGTGCATCTAGCACCTAGTTTACTTGATTTTTGATGGCAAGCCCAACACAAGGTTACTCCCGATTCGCTATTGAAACACCTTAGCGAGCTGACCTGTTGCCTGCAAAAGAGTTAGCTGACCCTGCTGCCGCGCGAAATCTGCGTCGAGGAAGGCCACCCATTTATCACTTTCGTCCAGACGCGCCTGTTCAATGTCGCGCAAGGTTAACCGGCCTTCGTCAAACTTGGCTTGCGCCAATTGCAGGCTTTCCTGGGCCAACTTCAAATCGAGGCGCGCTACTTCGCGAGTAGCGTCTAGCTCGCGGACGGTGCGTGCCTTTTGTTGAACGTCCAAGCGAACTTGCTGCCGCTTATTCCCGAGAGTCAGCTCGGCCGCGCTCAATTCGCTCTTCGCCAGAGCGACGTTTGCGCGGGTTTTCGCGGCGAAAATCGGGACGGTGATGCGAACGCCCAGGTCCACGTTATTGCGCACGAACTTCTTATAAAACTCATCGTAGTTGTTGAACTTGCTTAAGAGACTATACTGGCCGACAACATCCACCGTAGGCCAATAGCTCAGATGTGCGCCCCGCAGCAAATGCTGGCGCGCGAGGCGCTCATTTTCAGCTTCTAAAATGCTGGGATCACTCTTGATGGCTTGATCGGTCATCTCGCTTAAAGGCAGATCTGTGGCGAAAGACGGTTCCTCGGTATCCACATCAATAGACTGCGAGTTCGGGATTCCGGTTAGATTGCGAATCTGCTGTTCCAGGGTTTCTTCCCGCCCTTCGAGCTTAATGATTCTTTCAGCGACGCGCGCTTGCGCCAACTCGCTACGAGTCACTTCTATTGGGAGCTCTTGATTGGCCACGACGCGCTCACGCGTGACGCCGAGAATCTTTTCAGCGCTGGCTTGTTCCTTACGCATCAGGTCGAGCGAGTGGCGCACTTTAGCGAGTTCAAGATAGGAAGTTGCTGCGCGAACGATCACGTCGTCGTGAATCCGGTCCAATTCAAGCTTCAAGTTCTTAGCGCGATCTTCCGCCGCGTGCTGCTGCCCTTTCAGCAGTGGATTGAAAACCGCTTGGTTGTAGCTCATCTGAAAAACAGCAGGCGGATCGCCCCCGATGGAGGGGAAACCGGACGTGTAAGCAAGGCCAGAGCCGGTGTAGAGGTTAGGCTGGAATGCCGCGCGGTCAACACCGGCCTCGTTGAGCGCGACCGTATATTGAACGCGAGCAAGGGCCAAGTCCCTGCTGTTCTGCAGGGCCAACGCAACCGCCTGGCGCATGGTCAATTTTTCACTGTCTTGCGCAGACGCAAAATCCGCCGGCCAAAACGCAATCAACGCCAGCGCAACAAGCAACCCTCGCGAACTCTTATTCATAGCGCAGCGATTCCGTCGGGTGAAGGTTTGCGGCTCGACTGGCGGGAAGATAACCGAACAACAAACCAGTAGAGCAGGAAACGAGGAACGCCAGTAACACGGATATCCATGACACGGGAATGGTAACTCCGCCAACTTCCGGGAAGAAGCGGAACAAGAAATTGATCATGACTGGAATGGAAACAGCAATGCCAATACCGATGATGGCCCCGGTGCCGCTAATTAACACAGCTTCGGTTAGAAATTGATACAGGATGGCGTCACGGCGAGCGCCAATCGCCTTGCGAATGCCAATTTCCCGCGTCCTTTCTGTAACGGTGACCAGCATGATGTTCATAATACCGATGCCGCTGATGGTAAGGGCAATCAGAGCAACGAGTATCAGTAGGATGGTAAGCGCGAGTGAAATCTTGTGGGCCGCTTCCAGAATTCCTACAAGGTTTTCGACACGATATTCGGCGTCGGGACGATGACGGCTTTCAATAACCTGTTTGACTTGACTCGTTACCATAGGGACATCTTCAGGTCTGCCAGCCTGCACGTACAAAGTTTTCAAATATTCAGTCCCGGTGTAGTACTTGATCAGAGAAAACGGAACGACTACAGATTCAGGACGAATTTCTGTCTGTCCGAATGTGCTTACTCGCTCTTTGTAAACACCTATGATGGTGAAACGAAGTTCACCAATGGCAATATCTTTTCCGACAGGGCTTTCCGATGGGAACAGAAGCCTGGCCAGGTATTCAGACAACAAGCAGACTTTACTTTGAGTCCTTAAGTCGTCCGGATCCAGGTAACGGCCTTGTAAAATAATTAAATTTCGAATCTTCTGATAGCCTTCAGTTACGCCGACCAGAATAATAGGGCGTTCGCGACCATTGACGCTGATCGACATGGTCATATCGCTGGTGCCGGCTACCTCAACAACACCAGGGACGCTTTCTCTTACGGCCTGCATATCGGCAGGGGTGATTTCATCCGCGAGTGTGAGCGGCCTGGCCGCCCCCGAATGGATGATCTGGGCGTAAACAAGATTGGATCCTACGGCCTCAATTTGTCCGATGATGTAGCGCTTCCCAGCCAAGGCAACGGTAACAACTAGGACGATGCACGCGCTGCCTATTATCACGCCCAACATGGTAAGCATCGCGCGTACTTTATTGGCGCGAAGCGCTTGCATTGCGAGCGCCCAAGTCTCATGCCATTCGGTTGGCGAACCGCGAAGTGGTTGCATTTAAGAGCCTGCAAATCGGATGCGTTTAGTTGATTCGAAGTTTCCAATAGTGGCGTTTAGCCCGATGACTTCTCGAGTTTTTCCAGGCGTGCCTTGGCTTCTTTGCGTTTGGGATCCAGTTGGAGCGCTGCGCGATATTGCTCGGCCGCTTCGGCGCGCTTGCCTTGCGCCTCGTAAAGCCTGCCAAGCCATTCCCGTGCAGATGCGTGGGATGGCCAGTCGCTCCTGTCCGGCGTGCTGGCGAGATAGGACTTCAAATATTCCTCGGCTCGTGAAAGATCCTTGCCGGAAAGCACGCCCAGTACGCCGCGCGCGTAATTGAGTCTAGGGTCATTCGGAGCGACCTGCGCTGCAGCTTGAATCGCAGCTTCCAGGTCAGCCGGCTTATTCTCATGGATGAAAAAGGTTATGACATCAAGGTAAGGATCGATCTGTTTCGGTTTTGCGGCTAGCACTTCGCGATATTCTTTCTCAGCAAGTTCGGGCTTCTTGGATTCCAGATAGAATTCGGCGCGGGCCAAATGCCCCCGGATGGGATCTATACCCTCGATAGCGGTAACCTGATTGCGGGCCTCATCCTTATTGCCTCCGACGACCCAAGGAGCCTCCATTAGATACTGTTCGAGATCGCGGCGGGCTTGCACATTAGACGGATCTAGACGAACCGCTTCTTCAAATTCCTTCTTCACCTTCCGGGCATCGGAAAAACTGCGGTCGCGATCGGCTTTGCCTCCATAAATCGTGCCGAGCCACTGGTGGTAGAGGGAATTCTTCGGATCGAGTTCCACCGCTTTCTCCCCAGCGACGACTGCATTGTCGTAATCGCGGAGCTCGTAATAACAACGTTCGAGCCAATATTGAACTTCCGCATTATTCGGATTCTGTGTGGCTGCAGCTTGCAGAGTCTTGATGGCAGCGGTGTAGTTTCCGGAGTTGAATTGATGCTGCGCGGTTTGAATTGCAGCGGAGGCATCTGGCGGAAATCCCGCGGCAAAAACGGGGCACACGCTCGGCATCACGGATACCGCCAGCACAACCATGAGAGCAACAAACGCGAGCGAAAATTTAATTACACACGCAGGACGATATGGAGAACGGACGTTCATTTGGCCTCCGCAGGTCGGATTTCCATGCCATCTTTTACATCGATGTCCCCTGGCACGCCAATTCTATCGCCCAGGGACAAGCCGGAAACCACTTCATATTTATCAGAACTCGCAATACCGACAGCGATATCGCGGCGATGAACCTTTTCGCCGTCGAAAACAAAAACGTAGTGCTGGCCGTTGTCATAGCGCACCGCAACACGCGGAACAACGAGCACTTGCGGTCGTTGGCGGACAACAATGCGCACCTCGACATTTATATTTGGGAGAAGCTCGACTTTGTCATTCTTTACCGAACAGAGAACTTCGCCGACACTTCGAGTGTTGCGCGCTACGACTTGTTTCGGGATCTGCTCAACCTTTCCGGTCCATGTGCGATTGGGCACAGCGTCCCAACTCACTTGAACGTCCTCACCCGGCGCAAGCCAGCCGAGGTCAGGCTCGTCAATAAAGGCGCGAACACGGACCTGCCGCAAGTCCGCCATCTCAGCGAGGATGTCCCCGACTTTCACATAGTCGCCGACGCGTACGGGGAGTGAATAAAGAGTCCCATCCAAGAGAGCGGTAACTGTAGCGGAGCGCAATTTTGCTTCAAATGCCTGAACCTGATCTTGATCTTGTTTCACACGCAAAGTAGCGGTCTGCACGTCAACGCTAGCTTGCTGCTTCAGTGCCGCCATCCTTTGCTGGAGAGCTTGCAGATTTGCGCGAGCCTGTGCCAAGGCAGCTTGGTTCTGAGCAAGTTCATCTTGCGTAGCTGCCTGCTTGGCCACTAAATCCGCGAGCACCTTTTGCGTGCGTTCCAGGTTCGCGACTTGCGATTGCGCTTTCTGCAAGTCTCCCTCAAGCTGGGCGACGTCACTGGGCGGGCCTCCTGTACGAGCATTTTGCAAAGCGGTCTGCGCCGCAAGCAAATCGGCGCGCGCCTGGGCAAGCTGAGATTTCATATCGGCGGCGTCGAGGACTAGAACCACTTGTCCGCGGTGAACCGATTGGCCCTCGGTGGCCATCACTTTGTCAACAAAGGTGGGAAATTGCGTGTGGGCGACGAAGGGAGAAATCGGCTCGACTTTTCCATTACTGGTGATGGCGGAAGCCAGATCTTCACGAGACACTTTGACAATGGAAACCGCTGGGGCCTGCGCGCGCCCCGCGATAACAATGATTACGACGAGGACAAGCGCCGCGACCAGGGCGAGGACGATCCATTTTCGTTTGTTGTTTTCCGCCATGATTGACTGCGAAGCTTACCTCTAGTGATAAAATTGTAACAGACCCGTTGGGGGCTGCCTAAGCAAACCCGAATGCGGCCAGGTGTTGACCCTCTTGGGATGCTGTAAACCAAGAGGGAGGCTAGTCTTCGTGATGTCGGCATTGCGTGTTAGAATTCGCCAATGAGCGATCCGCATGCAACTCAGCATAGTGAATCCACAGGAAAAGACAATGCGGGGAAGAAGCCGTTGAAAATCCATCGGGTCTGCATTGGCTGCAACAATATGTTTGAGGTCACGATGGAGAATTACGAAGCTAAGCATTGTTCCGTTTGCCACAAGGGTTAGTAACTGCATTCGTTCTGCTTGAATTCCTTCAAATTTCTAAAGCGCCGAAAATCGAAGTTTAGCGTCTAATCTGTCAGGGGTGCGACCTAGCGGCCCGCTCGGCGATGCGCTGGTGCTAGAATCCTGATATTCATGAGCGCTGATTCGTTAATTCACGTCTACGAATTGTGCAAACACTTCCGTACTTTTAATCGTCGGGAAGGAATCTGGGGCTCCATTCAGAATCTTTTCGTTAGAGATTACCGCACGGTTGCGGCTGTGGATCGCGTCAGTTTTTCGATTGAGCGCGGCGAAATGGTTGGCTACATCGGGCCAAATGGGGCTGGAAAATCTACGAGCATCAAAATGTTGACCGGCATTTTGGTGCCGACTAGCGGCGAGATTCGGATCAATGGCTTCGTTCCTTACCGGCAGCGGCGCCAGTATGTAAAAACTATTGGAGTTGTGTTCGGGCAGCGCACGCAGCTTTGGTGGGACATCGCGGTGATTGAAAGTTTCAAATTGCTGCGCCGCATCTATGACGTCTCACAGCGTGACTTTGATGCGCGGATGGAGCGGTTTGACGAGATTCTAGGGCTGCGGGATTACTTGCATACTCCTGTGCGCAAGCTTTCGCTGGGCGAGCGCATGCGTTGTGATCTGGCTGCGGCATTGTTGCATAATCCTCCGCTGCTTTTCCTGGACGAACCCACGATAGGACTGGATGTGGTGGCGAAGGATCATATTCGCCATTTTCTGCGTGCGATTAATCGCGAATTCCGCACAACCATTTTATTAACTACCCACGATTTGGACGACATTGAAGAATTGTGCCGGCGCATCATGATTATTGACCATGGCAAGGTTCTTTACGATGGACCGCTGAGTCACCTGAAAGAAAAATTACTGCGCACCAAGCAAATCAAGTTTGCGCTGAAAGACCGCGCAGAGGCCGCGGGGATTTCGAAATTCTCGCGCGACGGCCTCGAGGTGGAGCAGGTCGACGAACTGACTTACCGTATTCGATTTGATCGTATAAAAGTGGCAACTGCTGAGCTGATCCGGCAAATTTTGGGCGCCGTTGAAGTCCGCGACATTTTGATCGAAGACGAACCCATCGAAGAAATCATCAAGCGCATTTACGCGGGCGAAGCTCTACCGGAGGTTGTGGTGTGAGCAGTTGGTCACAAGCGTTGGTGCCGTATGCGGAATTTTCGCGGGTTGGCTTCGTCAACATCCTTGCGTTCCGCCTCCGCTACCTTACCGGAATCATCACATATTTTCTGAATGTAACCGTTTACTACTTTATTTGGAGCGCGGTGTACGGCAGCGGACAATCGATTGCGGGATACAACCTGGCGCAGATGATTACATACGTCAGCGTGGGCTGGATGATTCGCTCGTTCTACTGGAACACGATTGACCAGGAAATGGCCTACGAAGTAATTGAAGGCAAGATCGCCATGGATCTGATCAAACCGGTTTCTGTGCAATGGATGTGGATATTTCGCGCGATGGGGGAGTCCGCATTTCGTTTGGGGCTTTTGACATTGCCGACTGCGGTTGTGGTCTCGCTGGTTTTCCCTGTACAAAGGCCCGCCTCGCGGGGAGATTTCATATTGTTCCTGGTAGCTGTGCTTGGAAGTTTTTTCCTGATGGGCGCGATCAACTTCATGATTGGGACTTGCGCGATTCCGCTGAAATCGATACTAGCCCTCATTCGCGCGAAGTACTGGCTGATCGAATTGCTTTCCGGACTGCTAATTCCGATGGCGTTCTTTCCACAGAAAATCCAGCGAGTGCTGGCGTGGCTGCCTTTTGAGCACATCGCTTACACGCCGCTACAGATTTATCTGGGCAAGCTCGACCGTGCAAATGTTATACGCGCGCTTGCTACTGAGTGGTTTTGGGTAATCGTACTGCTGGTGCTTGCGCATCTTTGGTGGAATCGCTCGTTGCGTAACATTACGATTCACGGGGGCTAATCCTTATCTCATGAAGAGCGCGTTCAAATCCGGAGAGGCAATGCCTCCAACGCGCCACGGAGCTTCGTCGCAGGAAGAAACGGGTTTCATTGGCGCCGTTGCAGCTGTAAAGCGCCATGCACTTTTATTCTTTGACTACTTCACGCAATACGCGAAAGTGCGCGTCAGCTATCGAGGTGATTTCTTCATCAGCTTGGCGACCAGTTTTGCCGCGACGATCTTCGGACTCGGATTCGTGATCATACTGTTTCAAAAGGCGACGCAGCTTGCAGGGTGGCGCTTTGAAGAAGTGATGTTTCTTTACGGTTTTTCGCTGATTCCTTACGGCATATTCAACATCGTCAGCCTCAATCTCTACGATTTCGGAAATAATTTCATCATCGAGGGGAAATTTGACCGCGTTCTGCTGCGCCCGGTTTCTTCTCTGTTTCAAGTGCTGTTTGAGACCTTTCGCATCGAATCGTTACAGGAAGTTGCCACGGGTATTTTTTGCCTATGGTGGGCTTCCAAGCGGCTTGGCTTGGCATGGACGCCGGGCAAGTTTGCAATGCTCTTTTTCTTTGGAACCTGCGCCGCGATCATTTACATATCGATTTTCCTGTTGCTGACTACCGTCTGCTTTTGGTTTGAAGACCGCATCGGTGTGCATCCGCCCATCTGGAACGTAATCGCGTTCGGTCGCTATCCGCTTTCCATCTATAGCGGCGTAGTGCAATTTTTTCTGTGTTGGATCATTCCGTTCGGCCTAGCTTCGTTCTATCCGAGCGTGCGGATGCTTGGTCGCACGGTGCATCCTGAATACGCCCCGCTCGTTCCGGTCGTTGCGCTTGCATTTCTAACACTCGCTATCTCCCTGTGGAATATCGGCACCCGTCATTACGCTTCCACCGGGTCCTGAAATTCGCACGATACCGGATCCATCCTGAAACACTGGATACGTCTCACACGTACCATTAGTAGAGGTCGATGTGCCACGGATCCTCTGCATCCCGATAATATTCTTGCTGTTACTTCCTGTTCGATGTCCGAAGCCGGCGGCTTTAATCCCAGATAACGTTTCGCCAGTGAAAGATGTTGTCGAAAGGCCGTTCGCAGTACTGCAGATCTGCGGTACGCGCGACGACACAATTCCCTGTCGGCATGCCGAGCGAATTTACCCTGCCGCTACCGGACGGAAAGAACTCTGAGTCGTGTCGGGAGCGTTGCACGCCTCGGCTTTGGGACAAGATCCTGCCGGATACGAAAAGCGTGTAATTGCGCTCCTTAAGAATGCGGATGGCACAAATCAAACGCAAACAACTAAACCACTTTGAGGATCATGATGACACGGTCATCTTCGTGGGTGCCACCGCGAGAGAAGAGGTCCACTTCTTTGAGCACGATGTCGACAATTTCCTGGGCCGGCTTCGCTCGTTCGCGCACGCATAGATCGACCAGGCGCGGCTGACCAAATTCTTCTGATTCTTTGTCCATAGCTTCGGTAATGCCATCGGTGCAAGCGACGACGATATCGCCGCGGTTAAGCCGGACGTGGCCGCGATCGTAATGCACGCTGGGGAATAATCCGACGACCATGCCACCTTCCCGCAAATATTCTACGGAACCATCCGCTCGCACGACAGCCGGCGGCACGTGCCCGGCGTTCACATAATGCAGGGTGCGGTGCGGTTGGTCGAGCAAGCCGATAAACATGGTCATGAACTTTTGGCCGCGCGTATCGGCAAGAATCATGTCGTTCAGGGATTCGACCAGCCGTTCGAGTGAATGCAAATGCGCGAGCAGCGCGTGAAGGGTGGCTTGGAGGTTCGCCATCACCATGGCGGAGCCCACGCCCTTTCCTTCCACATCAGCCACAACGGTTAAAATCGTATCGGGCGCCAGGGGAATAAAATCGTAATAATCGCCCCCGGCCTCGAGCGATGGGCGATGTGAAACGGCGATGTCGAACCCGTCCAACTCCGGAGGCCGCTCGGGAAGAAGGCCGACCTGAATACTCCGCGCCAATGCGAGGTCGCGCTCCATCCTCTGCTTATGAATCATTTCACGGTGGAGCTGAGCATTTTCGAGCGCGAGAGCTACGTGATCGGAAATCGCGCGCAGCATGCCTTCATCCGCATGTGTGAATGGACCAGCTTTCTTATTCAAAAGCTGCAGGACGCCGATAGTCTCTCCATCTTTGTTTCGTATCGGAAGGCAAAGGAGCGATCTCGTGCGGAAACCAAGGCGAAGATCGACTTCGGATTCAAAACGCGGATCGGCGTAAGCATCCGGCAAATTAATGGTGTCGCCGCTGGCGGCCACGCATCCGGCGATTCCGCGATTGATAGGCAGGCGGATTTCGTGCTGGTCCAGACCCATGCCCACCAGCGACCATATCTCGTCGCGTTCGCGATCGATCAAAAAAACCGTGCCACGTTCCGCACCGGTCTGGCGAGTGGTGAGTTGCAGAATGATATTCAGAAGTTCGGCAAGATCGAGCGTAGAGTTGAGCCGCTTGGTGGCTTCCACGATAGTGGAAAGCTCGATGACCGCGTTGCGGCGTTCGCTGCTTTCAAGCGCGACTTCCGCATATCGCTTGAACAAATCCAGCCATACGCGCGTTTTTTCGTCGAGCGGTCGCTTGAGCGATGTTTCAAGCACTCCAACCGGATCTCCGGTGCGCCCAAGCAGCCATTTATGGCTCGTTCCATCTTTCCCGGAATCTTTCCCACACAGAATATTTTGGATGCCGCGCAGGTCTGGCGGAGGAAGCTCACCACTTTCCTGCCAGACGGCGGGCGTGCCATCCACTATGCGCCAAAGCCGCGCACCTTCGAGCCGTCCTGGCGCAGCGAGAGCGCGCACCATCTGAGAAGCAAGTTCGCCAGGCTCAGTTTCGGGATTGAGTACGGATACAACTTGTTCGAGCGTTTCAATCGCCGTTGCGGCAGCTACGCGGGGCGTGGCCTTGCGCTTCATCCGGCGTTTCCCTTGTATTGAACAACCAGTATGGTGATGTCGTCTGATTGCGGCGCGCCTTCGGTGAAAGCCCGCATGCCTTCGCGGATGGTGTCACCCAACTCTTCCACCGTGGCGCCCTTGAAACTTTCTATGATAGTGCGCAGCCGCGCCTCTTCGAACAATTCATTTTGGTTATTGGAGGCTTCGGAAACACCGTCCGTATAAATCACCAGGAAATCGCCCGGCTCAACCTGGACTCGCGTGCTTTGATATTCCGCTTCCGAAAACATGCCGACAGGGAAATTGGCCGAACCTAGCCCTTCCAAACCGCCTGCTTTGCGCAACAGCAAGGGCGGAACGTGGCCGGCGTTCACATATTCGAATCGGCCCATTTTGTCGAGGACACCATAGAAAACAGTGGCGTAACGGTCGTCGCCGCTGCGCTCGCACAAATACTGGTTCACGCGGGAGAAAACGCCTGGAAGCGCGATGTCCATTGCCGCTGTAGTAAAGAAAACGCCCTGAAGCAGTGTGGCAAGCAGAGCTGCGGAAATCCCTTTGCCGGAAACGTCTCCCACGAAGAATCCGTAGCGGCCGCTTCCCAGCGAAATCACATCGAAGCAATCGCCGCCAACTGAGTGGCACGAAAGCGTGGAGCCGGCGACGGACAGTTCCGTGGTGTTTGGCATAGCTTTGGGAAGCAAAGTCTTCTGGATTTGGCTAGCGATTTCGATTTCGTGATCCAGCCGCTGCTTGGCGCGAGAAGAAGCGAAAAGACGCGCGTTTTCGACCACGGTGGCCGCCTCACGCGCCAGACTGCGCAAAACCTCGCGGTCGAGGTCTGTGAACGCGCTAGAAGGAACATGGCTGTCGAGATACAGGACGCCCAAGAGCTCGCCTTGGCGCGTGGAGATTGTTGCGTCGAGAGTTTCGATCATCGGCAACTTGTCGATAGGAATCGCCACAATGGTGTGCAGTTCGAGCCGAGCGACACTTTCCTGCTGGTTCATTCCTCCGTCCTCGCCGGTATCGCTTACGATCAATTCACGGCGAGTTTTAGCCACGCTTTTCACCACGCTCTGCGATACCTGCAACTGGTCGGGCCGCAGAGTGCCGCGTTGCGCGTCGCGCGCGACAATCATATTCAGCTCGCCTTTTTCGTTGGCGAGCAAAAGGACACCCCGCTCGGTGCGCGTTACCTGAATCGCGGCGTCTACCACGGAGGTGAGAACGTCTTCGAGCGAAAGACCGGTGCCAAGAGTCCGGGCGACTTCGAGCAACACGCCGAGGTGATAAAGTTCTCGGGATCCCGCATGAGTCGGCGCGGGAGCTTCCACGCGTTCCACTAGCTCTTCGATCGTGGCTCCCTGGCCTAGGAAGGTGAGCTTGTAGGAATCAGGCATGCCGAAATCAATGGTGTCTTTCGGCTGCAATTCGTGGCGCAAAACTTTTTCACCGTTGACGAACGTTCCATGGCGGCTGCCCATGTCTTCCAGCACCATGGCGCCGTTGACGGAAAGAATTTGCGCCTGCTGGCGGCTGATACGGCTGTCGCGCAAGGTCAGCTCGTTGCCAGCCTGACGTCCAATTCGAAATGGTGTTGTGCCGATGGGCACTTCGCGATGAGCACCGTTGGGTTCAGTGACAACAAGACGGGGTACACGTGGCATAGGATTGTGTTTGTCTGCATGGCCGCACCGGAGTGAATCGCGCCAGGCGCAACGGGCAGGTAAGGCACATGGTAGGGAAACTCGCGTCCGAAGTAAATAGCTGACGACGCGAATGTCTCAGCACGTAGTGCTAGAGGCTAGCGGCTCGTTTAAGATTCATGCAGAAGCCACACCATCAGGATTTCGGGGGGTGCGCTTGCGTCTGAAGCATATGGGTCAAGCGACGAATGTTTCGCGAAGGCGCACGGCAAGATTTACGATGGTGCGAAGGCGCTGAATATCCGTTAGCGACATTCGGTTTTCATGAGCCAGGACAAGTTCAGCATTCCCGAGAATGCCGGTTAGAGGGTTATTGATCTCGTGGCGAAAGATCTCGGCAACCTGGTGAGAATCTTCCGGCGGGTATCGCTCAACCGTTATCGATTCTTCCCCGCGGCGCGATCTGCGTTCAACCAAACTCGCCGCCCAGGGCAAGAAGTCTCCAACTTGAGCCACGAAATCAACGTTGCCTTCGGCTACCAGCACTGCGATTTCCGTCTGCCGTTCTTAAGGTGCGATTAGGATGACGGGAGAAACTTCAGGTATCCGACGAAGAATATCGGTCAGCGGCAAGTTTCTAGCAAGGTCGTCGGAGATTGCAATCACAGACCAAGCGCCACATTTCATTTGCTCGAAAAGATCGAGAAGGCTGGCAGCAACGAAAACGGAGCCGGGCTTCATGCATTTTTGCAGCACCGCGAGGAATCGCTCGGCAAGATGGGCATCAGCCATGCCGATCAGCACCGACCCTCGTTCGCAATCTACCGTCATTCTTCCTCCCATATTTAGGACTCCCTAACTTTCTTGAATTCCGCATCCATTTGTGAATCGCGGGAGGATTGCGTTCTCTTCTGCAACCCTCGATCCCTTTCAAGCTTGGAATTAAGCGCAAGCTTCAGCGCTCTTCCACCAGGAACGGCTTTGCCAAGTTTAAGGCAAATTATTAGTCTCAAGAAATTCCAATGTTCGCGATGCCAAAGTATCTCACGTGACAAATATGATCTGTTGCTGATTGGAGCGGCCGGGGCGCACGAGCGTGTCGTAAAATGCCGGACCATCCGGGCGAGGCATGCTCCCTCCACTGCACAAGCCTGACCATGTCAATAACTCTTAAGTGGCTTGGTTGCGCGGTTGACCAGAAAAAGAGGGTGATGAATTAGGGAAGCGATTCCCACTTCGGAACAGCGTGGGTTGAAGAGACTCTTGGAAATTTATAACATCTGTGGGGATGACTAAACGTCAGGTCTGATTGGATCCATCGAGTCTTGCGCTTTAACCAGGTTGAGCGCTCGATTCATATTGTTTCAACTTTCGATACAAGGTTGTCTTACCGATTCCAAGCAAACGCGCCGCAATTAGTTTGTCTCCGCCAGCTTCTCGCATAGCTCCCAGGATGGCGCGTCGCTCCAACTCCACAAGTGGTAGGACTTCGTCGTTCTGCGGCAAGCGCTCGCCACTCGAGTGATGTAGATTGCTAGGAAGGTCGCCCATATGCAGAATCGGGCCTGATCCTAATGCGATTGCCCGCTCAATAGCGTTCTGCAGCTCGCGCACGTTGCCGGGCCAATCCCACGCCATTAACCGAGACATGGCATCTTCAGAAATTGTGCACGTCTTTCCATTCGCCTCCGAATACTTTTCAAGGAAGGAATTCACCAGAATAGGGATGTCGCTTTTTCGTTCGCGCAGCGGTGGTAGTTTGATCTGGACTACGTTTAGCCGGAAATAGAGGTCCTGTCGAAAAGCGCTTTGCCGCACTGCAGCTTCCAGGTCCCGATTTGTGGCGGCGATCACGCGCACTGCCAGAGATCCACGTTCGGTAGATCCTACTGGCCTGATTTCTTTCTCTTGTAACGCGCGCAGCAGTTTTGCCTGAAGGTCTACTGGCAAGTCTCCAATTTCATCCAAAAACAATGTGCCCTTATCGGCGACTTCCATCAACCCTGGCCTGGTGTGGACTGCGCCCGTGAAGTCGCCTTTCGCATAACCGAAAAGCTCCGCTTCAATCAGCGTGGGAGCCAATGCGGAGCAATCAACAGGCACAAACGGTTGTGCCTTCCTTAAGCCCGAAAAATGGATAGACCGGGCTACCAGTTCCTTGCCTGTACCGCTTTCTCCAAGAATCAAAACAGGGTAAGTGTGCTGGCTCACTTTTTCGATGAGCCGGTAAACCCGTTGCATCTTGGGTGAAACGCCGATTAAACCCGCGAAGCCAGGGCGGGAGCGCAACTGTTCGCGTAATATCCGGTTCTCCTGATTCACTTCGAGAAGTTTCACTACACGGTCGAGCTTGCTCCTCAATTCAGGAACATGGAAAGGTTTTGTAACGTAATCCGCCGCACCCATGCGCGTAGCCTCGATGGCACTCTCGATCGTTCCGCATTGCGTAAGTACCATCACGGCTGCCTGCGGATACGATTCCTTGACGCGCTTGAGCAATTCAATCCCACCGAGTTGAGGAACTTTCAAATCGGCGATGACAATTTCAATGGGTGATTGATCGAGAATGTCGAGCGCTTGTTCCGTGGTGGCAGCCAGTTTCGTGCGCAAACCCGATTCGGCCACGACGTCACGGCAGAGACTTCGCGTGGCATCCTCATCATCGACGATCAGCACGGTAACCGGTACGGCGCGTTCGCCTGCAAAAGAGGCCTCTGTCCCGCTCGCCATAGTTCAATCCCCTTTTCGTCTGAAGAAGCCTCGCCTGATAGTGCAACACGCATACCAAATGGGTGCAAATCGAACACTCGAATCAAAGCCTTTATCTGTTGAAGGGAGTATGGAGCGAGCGGAGTCTAGTATCGATTTGGAACAGCTAACAAGTCGTATTAATACGCATCGCGATTGCAGCTATATTCAGTACGCATTACATCGGTGTGCAAAATCGGGAACGCCCGATTTCTCGGGTATGACAAGAGAAGCCGAATCTATTGAGGAAGAGAGGCTACTTTTCGACCGTTTTGGGGTCGGTGCTCTTGAGTGCGAGAGTTTGGAGCGGGTCCAGAAAATACAGACCGTCGTTAGCAGAACCGACGTAGATCCGGCCGTCATTGGAGCCATTTGCCAGAATAGTTGGCTGAATGAAAGGGCCGGCGTCGTCCCCAGCTTTCATACGAGACCAACTACCACCCCGATTTTGCGATAGAAATAGGCCTCGACCATGTATCGAGACTAGCCAAAGATCTTCACGAATTAGCAAATCGTCGGGGCGCGCAGAGGGCAATCCATTCTGAAGTCTTTGCCAACTCGCACCATTGTCGCGAGAAATGTAAAGTCCATTTCTAGCGGCTACGAGCAGCGTCGCGTTATCTGCAGATTCGAGGCGTAGTGCGCCTCCTGAATCGAGTGGGAGATCTTTCCAGGTCCAGCTTTTGCCGGCATCGTCCGAGAAAACCATAGCATTAGAGGAAACGAGTCTTATTTTTTGAGAATCGCCTAATACTCGAACTGAATCGACAGCTAGATTACCGGTAGTGAATGGTATGGCGCCCCACGTGATTCCGTTGTCGTGAGTAACGAATAAGCCGTCAGTGCTTGCAGCTAACCACTCTGTTGTATTGAAAGCGATGTCATTCACAAAAAAATGCAGTGACTCTCTATTTCCTAACGGCAACCACTTTCGCTCGGCGGAATCGAAACGCGCGAGACCGCCAGTGGCCATTGCGCCGAGCCAGCCGACCGGCGAAGCAAATATGTTCCTTACGATATCGCCATTTAAGCCTGCGTCGATAGCAAACCAATTCTGTCCGCCATCGTCGCTCTGGACAATCTGGTCCGGTGAGTTACCGAGAACCGCGGCAACCGTCGCAGGTTTCTCACTATCCACGGCAAGTGAAATAACTTGCCGATGATGAAATCCCGTATTGAATGCTTGGAAATGAGCACCGCCGTCATCACTTCCCAACACTCCGCGGTCTTCAGTTCCGATTAGCAGTCGAGCAGGCGCGTCTGAAAATTCGGCTTGGTCGTGTCCGGAGGAGCTACGAGCGCCGGGTACGATCAAAAGTGAGTTGATAACCCAATCTTTTGGAGACATGCGTTGCCATTGGGCTCCGCCATCGGTGGTTTTCCACAGCCCTTCAGTTGTTCCGGCGAACAAAATCGCTGGATTCGCAGGATCCTGACGAATGGTGAGAGTCCTGCGCGCGGAATACGGGACCCCTTCAATCTTGTTCCAATTCGAGCCGGAATTGTCACTTCGGTAAATTCCTGAGCAAGCGCTGGCGAAAATTTGTTGCGGATTTGAGAGGTTTAATTCCAGGCTCAAGACGTCAGAGTCGTCAATCATCCCGCGATGTATCGGTATCCAAATTTTTCCACCATCTGTCGTTTTCCACGGAAGATGAAATGTTCCGGCATAAATGGTTGTTGGATCCTGCGGATCAGTCGCCAGTGAATCAAAATTGCGGAGTTCCGAATCTCCCAACGGAGTAATTCGTT
>JABDEK010000056.1 GCA_013287135.1 Acidobacteriota bacterium
CAGCGATGTTCAGCGGAGCGTCATCAGCTTCCTCCGACGCGGCCGAAATCCGGCTGACCAGCTGCTCTTCGTTTGTAATTTTACGCCGGCTGTCAGAGAGAACTACCGTGTTGGCGTGCCACAACAAGGTTTCTGGAAGGAGGTGCTAAATAGTGACGCGCCTCTGTACGGTGGCAGCGGTCAGGGAAATTTCGGCGGCTGCGAGGCCGTCCCCCTGCCTATTCACAGACACCCTTTTTCATTGAATATGACTCTTCCACCTCTCGGAGTTCTTATCTATCAACCTGAGTCTACTCTCCTCTCGTGAGGCAGGAAGAGATGGCCAAACGGCTGGGAAGCGCAGCGGACCCTCTCTGGTATAAGGACGCCGTTATCTACGAGCTGCATGTCCGGGCATTCAAAGATAGCAACGCGGATGGAATCGGCGATTTCCCCGGTCTAATTCAAAAAATGGACTATCTTCAGGACCTCGGTGTTACTTGTCTGTGGATCCTGCCCTTCTTTCCGTCTCCGCTCAGGGACGACGGCTACGATATCTCCGATTATCTGAATGTCCATCCGATGTACGGCACAATTGACAATTTCCGTGACTTCCTGTCTGCCGCTCACGATCGCAACCTCCAAGTAATGATCGAGCTAGTAGTGAACCACACTTCCGATCAGCACCCATGGTTTCAAGCGGCCCGCCGGGCGCGGGCCGGCTCACCCGAGCGTGACTTCTACGTGTGGAGCGACACCGAAGACCGCTTCAAGGACGCGCGAATCATTTTCTCAGACACGGAGAGATCCAATTGGACCTGGGATCCAGTAGCTAAGCAGTATTACTGGCACCGCTTTTTCTCCCATCAACCCGACTTGAACTATGACAACCCAGTCGTAGTCGAGGAAGTTCTTAAAATCATGCGCTATTGGCTGGATATGGGAGTAGACGCGCTGCGCATCGACGCGATTCCTTACCTCGTCGAGCGGGAGGGAAGCAGCTGCGAGAACCTACCGGAAACTCACACGGTGATTAAAACACTTCGCCGTGAAATTGATGCCGGATATTCGAATCGCATATTGTTGGCCGAAGCCAACCAGTGGCCGACCGACGTGCGGCCGTACTTTGGCGACGGTGATGAATGCCAGATGGCCTTCCATTTCCCGCTGATGCCGCGCATTTATATGGCGTTGCGGCAGGAAGACCGCCTGCCCATTACCGACATCATTGCTCAGACTCCGGACATTCCCGAGACCTGCCAGTGGGGCCTGTTCTTGAGGAATCATGATGAGCTAACGCTAGAGATGGTCACCAGTGACGAGCGGGATTACATGTACATCGCCTACAGCGCAGATCCCCGGATGCGCCTTAACCTGGGCATCCGAAGGCGACTCGCCCCTCTGGTCGATAACAATCGCAGGCGTATCGAACTGCTTAACAGCTTGCTCCTTTCCTTCCCCGGAACGCCGATTCTTTACTACGGCGACGAAATCGGCATGGGCGATAACATTTATCTTGGCGACCGCAACGGTGTCCGCACCCCGATGCAGTGGAATGCGGATCGCAATGCCGGCTTTTCCGTGGCAAACCCCGCCCGCTTGTACAGCCCCGTGATCATGGATCCTCTCTGGGGATATGAGGCCGTCAATGTCGAGGCTCAACAGGGCGATCCATCGTCGCTCTTAAACTGGATGCGCAACATGATCGCTCTTCGGAAATTATTTAGCGTGTTCGGTCGCGGAAGCATGAAGTTCTTCGATCCGGCTAACCGCAAAGTGCTCGCCTATATGCGACAGTATCAGGACGAGCGGGTTCTATGTGTCGCTAATCTTTCCCGCTTCGCGCAACCTGTTGATCTGGACTTGTCGGAAGTGGAAGGCGCCATTCCGGTCGAGATGCTCGGATATGTTGAATTTCCACCTATCGAGCGCCAGCCCTACCGCTTGACCTTGGCACCTTATAGTTTCCTTTGGCTCGAACTTCAGCAAAAATCCCAGCCGACGGAGGTAAGTACGGATTTCGTCGAACGGGTACCCCTCAACGCGACCGCTGGCTGGGAGGGCATATTGAAAGGGGCAATCTGCCAGCGTCTTGAAACAGTCGATTTCGTGAGCTACCTTCCCAAGCAGCGCTGGTTCGCTGGGAAGTCTCGCCGCATCAAATCCACGCGAATCCTTGACTGGGCCACGCTTCAGTCATTGCACTCCGTTCTGATGTTGCTCGAGGTATCGTTCGATACCGGGCGATCCGACGTGTACCTTCTCCCTCTCGCGATGAGCTTTGCCGAAGCGGCGGAGGAACTGCAACGAACTTCCCCCAACGCCGTCGTTGCCTCGGTTATCTCCGGTAAAGGATCCGGGCTGTTGCACGATGCCGTCTTTGACGACAAGACGTGCCTGGAACTGCTATCTGTCATTGAGAACGGGGGGCGGCTGGAAGGGCGCGACGGGCGCATTCGCGGTACGCCTGGCACGTCTTTTCGAGACATCCTCGGTACAGCTAGTACACCTTTGCCAGTGCGGCGTGGCTCGGCTGAGCAATCGAACACGTCGATCCTCTACGGTGATCGGTTCATCCTCAAACTCCTGCGGCGTCAGGAACCCGGCTTGAACCCTGATGCTGAGATCGGACAATATCTCACCGACAAAGCGCACTTCGATCGCGTGCCGCCCTTTGCCGGTCTGATCGAATATGAACCCCGCGGCGATCTCGGTTCGTCGACCATGGCGATGCTTCAAGGGCTAGTAGCGAATGAAGGCGATGGTTGGACGTGGACGACCGAGGAACTCGAGCGTTACTTTGAAACTTGTGCGGCGCTCCCATTCCCGGAGAGCTTGCAGGACGGGCTGGAGGGTCCGCTGGACCTCTCCGAGAAACCCGCCCTCCAGCTGGCCCGAGATCATGTTGGTATCTATCTCGATTCGGCGATCACCCTCGGATGCCGCACGGCCGAGTTGCACCTGGCTTTAGCGGCTGCGACCGACGATCCAGCGTTCGCTCCGGAACCTCTGACCGCAGGCGACCTCCAGACTCTGTTGGTGGACCTTCAGGAGCACGCTTCTAACGTGTTGGACGCGCTAAAAGAACGTGTGCCTTATTTGCCCGACGATGTCCTTGAGACTGCCGCCGCGGTGCTGAGTCGGCGCACGCGTATCCTGAGTTATTTCAAGGCGCTCAGGCCGGACACCTTTCAAACCTGGCGGACTCGAGTGCATGGGGACTACCATCTTGGACAAGTCCTGAAGGTGAAAACGGATTTTGTGATCCTCGATTTTGAAGGTGAGCCCTCACGGCCTTTGTCTGCTCGCCGCACCAAACAGTGCCCATTAAAGGATGTAGCCGGCATGTTACGTTCCTTCAGCTATGCTGCTTATTCAAGCCTAATCAACTACGGGGCTCGTCGTGCCGGGGACAGGTCCAGCCTTGAACCCTGGGCCAAGCTTTGGGAGCGCTGTGTGGCGACAGAATTCTTGCGCGCTTATCGGCAAACCGCACACGGCGCCGTGTTCTTGCCGGAAGACGCCGAGGATTTTCGAAAGGTACTCGATATTTTTCTCGTCGATAAGGCGCTGTACGAAGTTCTCTACGAATTGAATGCACGCCCCGGTTGGGTGCGTATTCCGCTAATGGGCATCATGTCGCTTCATTTGTGAGCTCTGTCATGCTTCTTTCCGTTCGAAGAAAGAGACCGTTGCCCTATGCAGGAACCAACGAGAGACGCAAACGTGGAAGCTGACCCCGGCTTGCAGCTAACGGACCCGACGGCGGACCAGATCGGCAGCGCCGATCTGGTCGTGGGGATTCTCGCCGAGTCCGATTCCAACGCTATCGAAAAGGTCTGTGACGCTCTCCGTAGGCTCCCCGGTCCCTTACGAATCGCAGTGTTGCATGACGATCAGCAGCAGGGTCCGGCCACGGCCAATTCAGAAGCCACGCAAGAGCACGCCTTCGTGTTCCATGTTCCGTCACTTCTGGCAAAGAGGGACGCCCCCGTCACCGGGATACTGAGTGTGTCCGAAACCTATCAATCGGTCTTCTCGGCCGCCGAGAAATTGCAAGCTCGGGGCTGCTGCATCATCGCCAGCAAGCTGGAAGTGGCGACGACGCCATGGGCCTGGCGGATAGCGCAGCCTTTGTTCGAGAGTCAAGCTGATCTGGTTCTACCGCATTACGCGCGCCGCAAATTCGAGGGTTTGCTAAACGCGAGCATCATCGCACCCATGATGCGCGCTCTGTACGGGAAGAGAGTCAACAATCCAATGGGGCCGGATTTCGGGGTTTCGCAGCGCCTGTTTGAAAAAATGCTGGCGGCAAAGGCGGGCGGGAACCAATTTAACTCAATGGCATCTCTTACGCCCACGGCTCTCTGTCAGAATCTGCAGATTATCGAGGTGCATTTCGGCAGCCGCATTTATCCCGCTACGGACTGGAGCAACATGAGCTCGGCGTTGGCCGATGTCTTGACCCCAGTGTTTGTCGACATGGAACGAAATGCCCCCTGCTGGCAACGAACCCGTGTTTCCGTGCCCGTGCGAGTAATCGGAGAGCCCTTGCTTTTGGATCAAGATTCGACCGCCGTGGACACACGCCCAATGCTCGAATCATTTCAACTGGGTAACCGGGAACTTCAGGAGATCTGGAGCCTGGTGCTACCGCCTGCCACTCTGTTTGAGCTGAGAAAACTCTCACGTTTGTCAGTGGAACAGTTTCGGATGCCGGACGAATTGTGGGTAAGAATTGTTTACGATTTCGCTTTGGCGCATCGCCTCCGCACGATTAGCCGTGATCACTTGCTCCGGTCCATGACCCCTCTCTATCTAGGTTGGGTCGCTTCGTACGCACATGACCTGACGGTTGCCGGGGCGATGTCCCCGGAACGCAGGCTGGAAGGCCTTTCTCTCGCTTACGAAGCCGGCAAATCGTATCTGGTTTCCCGCTGGCGCTGGCCAGACCGGTTCAATCCTTAAGATCGCGAGCTGTATCGGAGGGTTTTATGTGGGAACAAGTGAAGCAAGCCTTGGTGGACTCAACGGCTCGGTTTCTTACCAGGTTCGCAAACCTCCTGCCTGGATTGGCGGCCTTGCTTATCGCGCTGCTAGTGTCTGCAGTCTTGGCGTGGATTCTCGCAGCGATCGTGCGGCGAGTCCTTGCGGGCCTCCATTTTGACGAGCGGCTCGGACGATGGGGATTTTCCTCGTTGGCCGAGTGGTCGCCTATGAAGAGTCCAACGCGTCTGATATCTCGATCGGTCGCCGCACTGGTCATAATCAGTGGATTTCTTATAGGGATCGCCGCTTTCGATTTCGACTGGACCCATCTGTTCGTGCAGAAAACATTCGACTACATTCCAGATGTTTTGGCTGCACTACTGGTCTTGTTTGTCGGTAACATTCTTGCTCGTTTCCTGGCCCGAAGCGTGCTGATTGGCGCTGTTAACTTGAACCTTCAGTACGCACGCTTCCTAAGCATCGGCGTGAAATGGATTGTGATCGTGCTAGCCTTCGCCATGGCTCTGGAACACTTGAGAATTGCCCCGAGCATCGTTGAGCTTGCTTTCGGGATTCTTTTTGGCGGTATTGTCTTGACCTTGGCGCTGGCGATTGGACTCAGTTCGAAGGACCTGATCGCGAAATCTGTCGAACGCGACGCCAAGAAAGCGTCTTCCGAACCTGTGGAGGACCCCCTGCGTCACTTATAGTCCAAGCTTTCGCGGAGAGACCAGCACAGCGCACTCTGTTGCTGGTGGGAAGAAACAGGTTCGATTCTTGAAAGACAGCGCTAGTTCTCTCTGCGGAGGGATGTAGGACCATGCGAGTCGGTTTATTTACCAGAGAATTTCCTCCCCAAGTGTATGGAGGCGCAGGAGTCCATGTCGATTACCTGAGCCGCGAGCTAGCGAAGGAAATCGTAGTGGAAGTGCATTGCTGGGGTCCGCAGAAGGCTGATAATGAGAATCTGTATGTCCGCGGTTCGGTACCGTGGGAAGAGATTACAAACGGGACCGAAGGCAAGTTCAAAAACGCTCTTGAGGCTTTGAGCCTCAACTTGACGCAAGTGAAGGCTCTGAGCGGAATTGACATCGTCCACACCCATACTTGGTATACATCGATGGCCGGCTATTGGGCCAAGAAGCTGTATAACATTCCTTTTGTCCTTACTACGCACTCACTTGAGCCGCTGCGCGCATGGAAGGCGGAGCAGCTCGGCAGCGGTTATGCTATGAGTTCCTGGATGGAACGCACCGCTATCGTCGATGCCGACGCCATCATTGCTGTTTCACAAGGTACCAAAACGGACATCCTACGCGTCTACCCGGACGTGAAAGCCCATCGCGTTCATGTGATCTATAACGGCATTGATCTTGCCGAATATAGCAAGAGCTCGGACACCAGGGCCCTGACGGACTATGGGGTCGATACGACCGTGCCCTATGTCTTGTTCGTCGGCCGTGTCACTCGACAGAAGGGCGTAACTCATCTGGTCGATGCAATTCGCTACTTGCCGCGGGAGACGCAGGTAGTGCTTTGTGCTGGGGCACCGGATACTCCAGAGATAGCTACGGAGTTGAGACAGAAGGTCGAGAACTCGCGCCGCGAGCACCCGCGGCTTGTCTGGATCGAAAAAATGGTGACCAAGCAGGAGGCAATCCAACTATACAGCCATGCGCGCGTTTTCTGTTGCCCCTCGATCTACGAACCGTTCGGAATCATCAACCTCGAAGCGATGTCCTGCCGCGCGCCCGTAGTTGCAAGCGCTACAGGAGGGATCAAAGAGGTCGTCGTTGACGGAGAAACAGGGTACCTAGTTCCCTTCGATCAGGATCCGGTCACTGGGTTTCCCACTGATCCAGAAAAGTTTGCGAGGGATCTTGCCTTCCAGATCAATCGACTGCTTGGGGATCCAGAGCGATGCAAGCGCTTCGGAGATGCTGGGCGGCGGCGTGTAGAAGAGACCTTCAGCTGGACCGCTATCGCCAAGCAGACCATCCGCCTCTACGAACAGGTAATCCAACAATGGTCGAAAGGCGTACGAGCTTGAACGGCAGCCGTCCTTGGTTGGTAGGACGGCGGAGATCGAAATCAGCAAGCCGCGGAATCCGAAGGAAACTCTTGCAGTGTCTGCCCAGGTCCTTTGCTGTCTGTAACGGAACTGCTGTTGCTTCTTGATTTTCACTTGCGATTCTGCCGCAGTTTTGGTTTCCGGCAAATTCATTGAGCTGCTCTGTCATTCGCTCACCGTGACTGTGCAGTCTCACGCTAAGCGCAGATTCCTGAGCGATGCTCGAGCGTCGCCACCAGTTATCATAACGCTTCCTGGAAATGACCTTATCATACCGGTTTGAGACAGTGTCAAACGGCCTTTCTTCCTTTAGCGTCGCGTTTGACAGTCTGGATTCGGGTCGGAGTTTCGTGGGGTTATGAACCTTAGGCCGTTGGGGTTGTGGAGCACCACGGGATTTTCTTTTCGACCTCGCGAGCAAGTGCCCACATCTCCCGCCTGAATGCTGGGCTTCGCAAGTCCCTCTCTACATCTTGCTGCGCTTGCACCCAATACTGCCGCAATTGTTCATTCGCTGGGCATGACGCGGCAAGGAGCTTATTGGCGTACTCCACAAAAACATCCCAGTCGGTGCCATCCTCTCCATCTTCCCAAAAACTGGGCGCCAGAACGCGCTTAACCACGCTGCCCGCTGAGAACCAGCGGGCCATCGCTAGGAGCGGGATGTGCGCACCTGTATACGGAAAAACTGGCTGGACACCAGCTTCGCCTAAATCATCCGGTCTGCCTGGGTATTCCAGCGGGCCGTGATACACGATTTCTATGGCGCCAGCTCGCCGCGCGTACAAAACATGGCCCGCTTCGTGCAGTGCCACAGCCAGACGACGTGGTGGGTCCCGGGCGAGCGCGATCTCCGTCGCTTGAATGATGTCTACCGGATTTCTCCTTTCCCCGAGCGGAACTATCATACTCCTGTTTTTCTTACGCCAAATATCGCGAATCGCGCCATCTAAAATGTAACCGAAGGGTGTAACGTCGCCCCATCTAAAATGTAACCCAACGAAAAAGGATTGAGGAGGTCAGGTTGGAGAACAAGGGGCGACGGGCGTGCGATCTATGAGCGCCATCGGCAGGCGGGTTGGTGACATCTAGTGCGGGTTCTTACGCAATTCTCTCTCAAATAAATCTTGTAGCCCATCCTGGAGCTCGCGAAGCAGGCTGGTCCTGTCCCGACGCTTTTGATAGATTTCTTCAGGGATATTAAACTTTTCAAAAGCTGTGATGCACTTCGCGATATAGTCTTCCGGATACTCGCTAGTGTAATCGTCCCAAACAACTGAGATCACCGGATAGCTTCGAGTTCATGATCTTCCCTCGTGATCTGCGCCTACTAATTTCCGATCTTCAATTCGGAGGCGACCTCGAGCGCGTCTAAAGCGTTTCTTCACAAATCCCCCGCAATCGGCTTACATTTCTATCCGCTCTCATTTCCGCTGAAGTTTATCATTCGCTTGTTTCCACGGTTTGTTCAAACAATAGAAAATTCCAAGGGCCAAAGGTCAATCGCATTTCACGATTCGACTCAAGATTCGCAGGCGCCAGGCTGCCTTTGCCAGCCCAGCGCTCGTCGGCAGAATCCAATTGCTTTTGCCAAGGCCCCGGTTGAATTGGTAGCGTGAGTTGCCTCGACTCTTGGCTGAAGTGAAATGCAGCCATGACACGACTTGAACTATCCCATCTTTTGATCAAGAGGATTTTTTCGTCGCGGAAAGATGTGACCTCCATGGTGTTTTTGTCCAGCCGCGCCAAAGCCGGTATATCGCGTCGTAAACGAAGCAATTCCTGGTAGAAAAGCCAGAGGATGCGATGCTGCCCTTCTGTTCGCAAGTCCCAGTTCAGCTTGGAACGAAGGAAAGTATCTTCCGACTGAGGGTCAGCGATGTCTTGGGTCCAGGAGAATTGCGCAAACTCCTCCCTACGCCCGCGACGCACGGCTTCAATCAGCGCAGAATCTCCATGGCTGACAAAATAGAGGAATGGGGAGCTTTCGGCATACTCTTCGCCCATGAACATCAGGGGAATGTAGGGTGAAAGATGGACCACCCCGGTCGCAAGCTTCAATTGCTCGAAAGTCGCGGTTTTTGACAACCGGTCGCCCATATTCCGATTGCCCACCTGGTCGTGGTTCTGGGCATAGGCTACAAAGCGCTTGGCCGGGATTTGTTTGGATGAATTCCCGTGATGCCTCTGCCGGTACTTGGAATATTGCCCCGAATACAAAAAACCTTCTCCGTAACACACCGCAAGGTCTTCAATCCCGTCAAAGTCCACGTAGTAGCCCGATTGCTCTCGCGTCAATAAGACGTGCAATGAATGATGAAAATCATCATTCCACACTGCGTCGTATCCGAAGCCGCCCAGCTCAGGAGGGCTAACGAGGCGAGCGTCATTCCGATTGCTCTCGGGAATGAGGTACACGCTACGGTCCAGATTCCTTCCTGCTTCATGGACCTTTTCCGCAAGTTCTCCCAGGAATGTCCGTGCGGAGGGATCCACAATTGCGTGTACAGCGTCGAGGCGAAAAGCATCAATATGAAAGTCCGACACCCACTGCAATGCATTTTCGATGAAGTAGCGGCGAACCTCGTCGCTCGCAGCGCCGTCGAAATTGATAGCCTGACCCCACGGCGTCTTGTAGCTGTCCGTGAAGTAGGGACCGAAATCCGCTAGATAATTTCCTTCCGGGCCCAAATGGTTGTACACCACATCGAGGACCATTGCGATCCCATGCTCGTGGCACGCATTAACCAGTTTCTTGAGAGCAACCGGTCCGCCATAAGAGGCTTGGACGGCATAAGGATAGACTCCGTCGTAACCCCAATTGCGATTCCCTGGAAATTGAGCAATGGGCATGAGTTCGATCGCCGTTACGCCGAGGTGTTTCAATAACGGAATCCGAGGGATAATTGCATCTAGGGTGCCTTGGGGAGTAAAAGTCCCGACGTGCAGTTCGTAAAGAACGTACTTCTCGAGAGGAAGACCTCGCCAAATTGTATCGTTCCATTCAAACTGATTGGTCACAACTTGAGAAGGCCCATGAACACCCTGCGGTTGATGCCGCGAGGCTGGATCCGGCCGTACTTTGTCATCGTCCAGGCGGTATCGGTAGAGCGTCCCTGGTGAAATACCCTCAACGACTTCGTGGAAATATCCGCATGGCTTGGCGTGCATGAGGATCTTGCGTTCCGGGTGCTCTGAGAGGCAGATTTCGACTTGCTCGGCGTGAGGAGCCCAAACCAAAAAACTCGCTGTGTTGCCCTCAAGCAATGTGGCGCCGAGCGGCTCCTTGCGTTCAGAGATCACAGTGTTGCACGCTCCTTTTGTACGCAGTCGGACGAGTATAGACATAGAACCGGCTCTATCTGAGAGATATTCGGACTCAGATTGATCAGGCGTCTTCAACATGGAACGCTTCTGTGTCGCCGTTGGGGATCTCCATCGAGAGGTTTGTCGTCCCACTGCCCATCCATCAAATACGTGGACTACGACTTTTGGCATATAATTTCTTTTCTGTCTGGATGGGCCTCTTTCGTCCGCCAGTTCGAGCAGTAAGCACTGTGCTGTCAGCGACGCTAAGATGCACTACCTCTGCATCCGCGGGCACTTCTACCAGCCACCTCGAGAAAACCCATGGTTAGAAGCGGTTGAACTTCAGGGTTCCGCGTACCCCCTACCACGACTGGAACGAACGCGTCACCGCGGAGTGCTATGCGCTGAATGCGCCCGCCCGCGAACTCAGTGCTAATCCTGGCATTTTGCGCACGGGGAACAACTATGCGACGATAAGCCTCAATCTTGGACCAGCACTGCTTTCGTGGCTGGAAACAAACGCGGCTAAGGTTTACCGCTCAATTCTGGACGCAGACAAACTCAGCGGAGAAACATTCTCGGGGCACGGCTCGGCCATAGCGCAGGGCTATAATCACATGATCGTTTGCGGTCCGCCAACAGCGACCTCCCCGCGCATCAAAACGGCGCGGAAATCTATACCAAGTGGGTGAAACCCGGCATGATTGACATGATGCAGGTTGCCGCTCATTACGCCATGAGTTCGCTCTTCGATTCGTACCACGAGCAAGTCCCCATTCATTGCTCCAAGGCTGAGCGGGAAGATTTTCAACTGGAGACAAAGGGTAAAATGCAATTGGTTGTGGGCCGAGCACAGTTCAGTTCACAAATTACCCGTGAGTCATCCCGGCTCTCAGTGTATTCATTGCGGTCAATTCTCCGGGATGAACAAAGAAAAATTCTCAGACTCATTCTGAATGACAGGCTAACCGATACCGAAGCTGCCTATCGAGCCCTGTACGAACCCAGCGCGCAGCTAATCCATGCCTGGCTGCCTTTCTCTGTACAACTCTGGGATCCCCAAAACACCCTCGATACACTTTTGATCAAAGCGCACCAGGAATGGCAATCCGAGGCAGAAAAAGGCACCGCGAGGCATCGGCATGGCTCAAAGTGATCACGGCCGTAGGAGAAAAGGTGGAAATAAACCTTCTGTAGAGTCCGCGGCATACCCGCGGATTCCACTGGCTTGCTACCGCCTTCAATTCAATAAAGATCTGATGTTTCAAAAAGCACCAGAGGTCCTGGAATTCTTGTCGCGGCTCGGAATTACGGATATCTACGCGTCCCCTCTGCTGCAGAGCCGATCTGAAAGTCAGCACGGGTACGACGTGACTGACCCTACCCGAATTAAGGCCGAACTGGGGAAGGAGGAACAGTTCGACCGCTTTCGGGCAGCCCTCCAGGAGCAAGGCATGGGACTGCTTCTCGACATTGTTCCCAATCACATGGCGGCCAACCAAGAAAATCCCTGGTGGATGGACGTTTTGGAAAATGGACCCGGCTCCGCTTACGCAGCCTATTTCGATATTGATTGGCATATGCCTTCGCTGGCAGTCGAGAACAAACTTTTACTTCCTGTGCTCGGCAAATCATACGGAGAAGTCCTCGACAACTGTGAACTTCGGCTCGTTTTCGAGCGTGGCAGTTTTTTTATTCGGTACTACGACATGTTCTTCCCCCTCGCACCAAAGACTTACCGGCGGATTCTCAAGCACCGGGAGCATATTCTGGAGAAGCGGCTTGGGGGAAATTCGCCTGCTTTTCAAGAATACTTGGGTATCGTCGCTGCGCTGGCGGCTTTGCCGGAACCAGAATCTTTGACGATCGACGCTGCCGGCGAACGGCGTCTGCACATCGCAGGCATCAAAGAGCGACTGCGCCAGCTTCATGGCTCAAGCCGCGAGGTCAAGCGATTCGTAAGCGAAAACTTGAGGATCTTCAACGGCCGGCGGGGGCAGGTTGGCACTCTTCGTAACCTGGACCGTCTGCTATGGGACCAAGCTTATTTTTTGAATTACTGGCAAAACGTCAATGAAGGTATTAACTTTCGGAGGTTCTTCACCCTCGCGGATTTGGTGGGCGTGCGCGTTGAAGATCCAATCGTTTTTGAGGCCACACACCAGGTGATTTTTCGATTGGTGGAAGCGCGAATTGTCACAGGACTCCGGATCGATCACATTGACGGCCTTCGGGACCCATTGGCTTACCTTCGCAGTCTACAAGCGCGAGTGAAGGGCACACAAGAGAAGGAAAATGAACGGGACTTCTATGTGATTGTGGAAAAGATTCTTTCCGAAACCGAGAGACTTCCTGCGGATTGGCCGATTCAAGGAACTACAGGTTATGAATTCCTGAATCGGCTTAATTGGCTGTTTGTTCACCCGAAAGGAGCACGAGCCGTCGAGGAGATCTATTTTCGTTTCCTTGGGCGGAAGGCAAGATTCGATGACGTGTTGCATCAGAAAAAGAAATTAGTCATTTCTACGTTGTTTGCAGCTGAAATGAGGTATCTGAGCCACCAACTTGCGGCGCTTGCGCAAGGCGACCGCTATGCACGCGATTTGTCGCGCGCGGAACTCGCGCAAGCGCTGAACGAGACAACCGCATGTCTCCCAGTGTATCGAACGTACATTCGAAGCATGGAAGTACCGCAGCAGGCGGAGCATCAGATTCGGCACGCCGTTGAGTCTGCACGTGCCTTGAATCCTCATCTCGATTCAACTTGTTTCGAATTTGTACGCGATGTTCTGCTCTTGAAAGATGCCGGCTACCTCTTCGCGGAACAGCGCGAAGCCCGCCTGGCCTTCGTGATGCGTTGGCAACAGTTTACAGGAGCTATCTTCGCGAAGAGCCTTGAAGATACGGTTCTCTATGTTTACTGCCCGCTTCTCTCTCTCAACGAAGTGGGCGGTAACCCATCCCCCGCGATGGTACCCGCACTTGACCTCAATCAATTGATGGCTGAACGGGGGCGCCACCGTCGACACGGTCTGAATTCTACTTCTACGCACGACACCAAACGAGGCGAGGATGTACGCGCTCGAATCAATGTCCTCTCGGAAATCCCTGCTTCATGGCAAAGACATTTGAGCGCGTGGTCGCGATGGAATGCGGCCAGGAAAGCGAGGATAGCCGGCTGCGCAGTTCCCGACCCGAACGAGGAAATTTTCTTGTATCAGACCCTGATTGGGGCCTGGCCTTTGTCGGAAGGTGAGATTCCCCAATTCCGCGAGCGATTGGAGGCATACATCATTAAGGCGATTCGCGAGGCCATGGTACACACGCGATGGACCGTGCCCAATACCGCCCATGAAAAAGCGGTGATCAAGTTTGTCCAGGCAATACTCGAGCCTGGACGCGGCAATTCCTTCCTAGATGATTTTCTGAAATTTCAAAGAAACATCGCCACGTTTGGGATGATAAACGGTCTGGCACAGATCCTGGTAAAGATGACATGGCCGGGTGTGCCGGACTTCTATCAGGGATGTGAACTTTGGGACCTTCGCTTTGTGGATCCAGATAACCGTGGACCCGTGGATTTTAAACATAGGGCCGCTTTACTTGCCGAAATTGAGACACGAAGTCGGCAGGATGTGTTGCAATTTTGTCGCGACGCGACCCAGAACTGGCACGACGGCCGCATCAAGCTTTATCTCATTTGGAAGATTTTAAATCTCCGTCGCCAGCATCCTGGAATCTTCCGCGAAGGGAAGCTTCTCCACTTAAACGCCAGCGGCAAGCGTGAGGCGAATGTTATTTCCTATGCGCTCCGCAGGGGCAATTCTTGCATGGTAACAGTTGCGCCGAGATGGCTGGCCCGAGCTAAAGCACCGTCAAATTCAATCCGCCTGCGGGAATTTTGGCTGGGTTCTCACCTTATCCTTCCGAGGAACGCTCCAGAGTCGTGGCTGAATAGCCTAACGGGCGAGACGCTTAAAACAACTCTCTCGCGTGAAGGACCACTTCTACATTTAGCGGACGTCTTTCGGAATTTTCCTGTTGCCGTTCTCCAGAGCCAACTTGAATCAAGAAATCCGAGTATTGAATCTGCAAAGGCCAACGATAGGATAGACCTATCCAGCCTGCCTGGGGAGTCTCGCGCCCGGCCCTTAGCAATTCATTTTGACTCTGGCGTTGCGTCAAAAACTGCGAATCGCGGTATCCCCCGTGCGCCGGGAAAGAAAGGAGGAAGGGTAAATGCTGGGACGGTCCGTGGACGATCGATGCCGGGTCGTAATTGAACGGGTTTCGCCGGAGACTGCGGCCGATTCCCCATTAAGCGTGTTGTTGGGGACAAAGTGATCGTCGAAGCATATTGTTTGGATCGAAAAGATGATCGCGAAGGCGGGAAGCAGGCAGGTCAGGCCATCGCCTCTAGATTGATGATGCCGAAGGGCTTATAGATCGGGACTTGAGGTGTTCGCGGCTCAAGCCGAGAGGCGGACTTAAACCGCCGACCTGCCGATTACGAAATGGATATTTCGCCTCTAACTGGCTGTGTTTCCATGCATGGCCTTCTGCCCTCTTCGGCGTCATTTGGGCATGATCGGCAGCCAATCTTACAACGCAACTTGCAACGCTAGGAGCCATCTGTCCGCTTCATTTGACGACGCTTCCGGCAAGGTGATACAGGTCTATGCATGAGAATCGGTTATTCAACGCGCGAAGCCGCCAAGAAGTTAGGCGTAACGATCCTGACCCTGCAACGCCACGTTAAAGCGAAAACCTTCGCCGCTCCGCCCTTACGGAAAGTCGGCGGAGTACAAGTGCGACTTCGGAGGGAGCGGGATGTTGCCCGCGCACGAAAGGCTCTAGCCGGTGTGAAACGCGGCAGGAAAAAAAAGGGTTAATTATTTCTTTTTACGTTTTAGACACTTCTCGCAACGCTTATATCAATGTGGAAATCGCAGGGAGTTCGCCAGCCGGTTGCTTCAGAATGCCGCAAGCCGCACGATGAGCCAGTAAGCAGCGACGCTTCCGATGGCGTAGGGCGGAACCCGAGAGGACCACGCAGGGAGCGCCATCGTCCAGCGCCGTACCGCGGCTATTAGCGCCACGGCGACGGCCACAAAAGAAAAGTGACCGACTTCGACACCGGCACTGAAGAATCCTAGGGCGAGAGGGATGTGCGCAGCAGGCAAGCCGGCGGCGCTAAGTCCACCGGCAAAACCGAGACCATGCAGAAGCCCAAAAGAGAAGGCAACGAGCCACGGCTTTCGCTGCGCCAGACCGTCGGGATTTTCTTTTTTGCGCAGTACTTCATAAGCGACGAAAACGATACTCAGAGCAATGACCGCTTCGATTGGGGCCGGCGGAGCGTGAACGAATCCGAGCGTAGCGAGAGTCAATGTGACGGTATGAGAAAGTGTAAAGGCGCTTACGGTCAGCAGAAGACGGCGAAAGCCGGTGACCAGGAGCAAGAGACCCGACACAAACAAAAGATGGTCAATTCCAGTAAGAATGTGCTCGATGCCGAGCACCAGATAAGTCCGGGCAACTTCTAGCCGATGGGGCGCAGCTTCGACGATGAAAGAAGGGGAAGAAGCAGCAAGGCGAGTCACCTGTTCGGATCCATCGAGGCGTTCGACGCGCACAAGGACGTCAATCACTGTCGAAGAGAGCCCTTCGATCAGGATTGTCCCGCCGGCGAGCCCTCCCGTACAATTTATGGTCCAACGATCACTGAAGGCGTTGTTGACGACGGTCGTTCGAACCTCGCCAATCTTTTGGCAGTTTGCCGGCAAGCGCACGTAGACCCCGAAGCGAAGGTCTTCGCCGCGTCCAGGGACTTTCCACACGGCGTCATATGTTTCAGCGCCGGTTTGGCGGAGCTCGAGATACGCGGGCCGGACCTCATGCGCAAACGCAGCTATGGCGACAGACCCGATAAGGAGAAATTGAAGAATGAGCAATCGTTTCATGGCCGTTTCACGCCAGCCTGCGCTTTTTCGCCGGCCGCAGGCTGGGGCAGCTCCACCGTCACGATGTAGCGCTTCAGAAGGCCTTCGTAGAATTTTTCGTTGGCTTCCAGGCGGTAGTCGTTCGCCCATTCGCGGCGGACGGCATTGTGCACTTCGTCGAGCTGAGGAAGTCGCCCGTCTGTCCGCGTGCTGACATATACGAGATGCGTGCCTAAACCGGATTCAACGGGTCCCTGCCACTTGCCGACGGGCAGTTCGCCCAAGGCCGCGGCGAATTTGTCGCCGAAATCCCGCGCGACATCACTTGCGGAAACGTCCTGAGACCTCGGCTCAAGGAGGAAGGGGTCTCCCATCGTCGAGACGTTGGCCTCAGTGTCCGGTTTGTTTAACTGGGCGAGCATTTTTTGTGCGTCGGCATTCAAGCGCTGGCCGTGACGGGCGGGATTGAGATAAATCTGGCTGAATGTGAAGTGACGCTCCACGCGAAATTTGTCGGGATGATCGTTGAGATAGGAGCGGAGTTGGGTCTCGGTAGGTTCGGCCTGGGCTGCAACATCCTCGGAAATGAACTCCATTTTCTGCCGCAAGCGCTGGCGAATTGGTACATCGTCGCGGTCGAGCCCGAGCGCTAACGCTTCGCGGTAATAGACTTCCTCTCTAAGGTAGTCTCGGATGAGGCCTTTCAGCTCGTCCGGATCGGGCGGCCGTTGATGGACACGAGCGAAGCCGTATTCCAGATGCTCGATTTGACCTGCAGTGATGACAATTTTCTTGGTGTCACCACTCGTCCGGTTATTCACGAGGTTGGAGGCGAAAAGCAATAGCGCTCCCAAAATCAGAAAATGAACGAGCGGTTCCCGTAAGAGTTTTTTGATCACGGCCAGCCCCCTTTTATTTCGCTGGCGTATACCAGATGGGGGAAGTGTAAGCGCGCTCCTGACCCTTCATGGGCACTTCCGCCGGCATCGTGACTCCGAAATACTTCGCGTCGTAAGCAGTCCATCGAGGGGTGGGAATCTCTAGCACGCGGACGTAGTAAAAGGATGGCTGCGCAGCGCCGAACTCCGGATCTTTCCAGACCGTAATTAGTTCGGACGCGCCGATGGTATTCGTGTAGGTCGCGTTGGGAACGTCAACGGTATCTCCGACCGGCGTTTTGCAGCGACCGTCTGCCGCAATCTTCCGATTGTCGGATACAGCTACGTCGTAGATTTTCTCGTGAGTTTGACCACTGGCGTCAAGCCAGCCCTTGATCACTTGCACTCTATCAAGGTTTGCGCCCATGGGGTCCTTCATGGCAGCCACCAGGAAGCTCGGAGCCTTTCCAGAGGGCGCGTTGCTAAGATCGCCGCCCATCGGCACCCCCTTGGTGTAGCCTGGATTGGCGGGGTTGCGGCTTTGGGCGTCCTTCGGGTCAAAGTCCCATCCACCGAAGAAACGCACGATCATGCGCGGACCAGTTGTTGCGTAGACTTCTTTACGCTGCATGGCGTCGAACAGGGCTTCGCGCGTGTTGTCCGTGGCCCAGACCCCCGCGTAGCCGGACGCGGCCTGTTCCCAACCCATGATGACGGCCTTGTCCGTCTTCACGAATGGGTGCGTCGCTCGGTCAGGACTCGGCTCGGAGCTGGAAGTCTTGCCCCAGAAATTGTCTTCATCAGCAGTCGCGAGGCCTGTGTGTGAATCCGTAGAGCCGACCATTCCGAATTTATAGGGGTTGACGCCGAGTTCCTTTTCGATCTTCAAACCGTTTCGGAGGGCGGACCGTGCATATTCGAATTCGAGCATGTCATTCGTTTTGAGAACGCTGAGGTCGAGGTTGCCCTTGTCCCATCTTTCGTAACCGGCAAATTCGTCGTTGGGCGACAAAAAAGGGTGCGTCTCGCCATCTCCCTTTATCTGCGTTACTTCGTAAATTCGTTCGCGGAACGCGCGAGTCTGCGCGTACTCGCGATCGATTGGTTTGCCGGTGAAGGATTCAATGAGAGGGAACATGCGCCCGTTGCTGAGATTCCCATTGTGGGCGATCGCCAGCACTTGCCCGCCGGACTTTTGCTCGTAATCAGCCATCCATTTCCAAAGGTCTCGCGGGTTGTCGCTGCCCAGTGGTTTTTGCGTTGTGTACGGTTCGACCATGCTCGCTTTGTCGCCGTTGTCGCGGAAAAGAATATTGCGATGCAGGTTGTTGCCACCGGTATTCGAAGTCCATTCAAATCCAATAAAAGCTGTAAATCTGCCCGGCTCATTGGCCTCTTCGGCCGCCTTAATCGTCTCGTCCCAAGCGGCGCGATATTCGCTCGAGCCGGGAAGCGGAAGCAAACCCTCGGCCATTTTCCCCTGTGAAAAACTGGTGATGATTTCGATGGCCGCCGTTGCACCTTGGCCGGAATGCATCAGGTCATACCAGCGCCTGCCCTGAGGGTAGGCCAGCATTTTGGAGTCTCCTCCGAAGAGCTTCGGGAAAAAGCCGAAGCCATCGGAATGATCCGTGACGACGATGAAGTCGAGCGGACGGGAAAGTTTGGCGCGCTGACCGGTGGAGGTAGTAATCTCATTGCCTTTCGCAAAAATGTAAGCGTCTTTCGGTCCTAGCCTCGCGCCGAATGCCCCCGCGTCCATCGAGTAGGAGGTATGGACGTGAGTATCGCCCCAGTACACATGGGTGGGATAGTCGTGACCTGCTGCCGGCGAATAGGCCTGCTTCGGGAAGAGTTTGGCAGCCGTGTCTTTGTCCATGGTGTCAGTTTCCTGGGCCCGAACCTGCGCGGGAGTTAAGAGCGCGACAAACAGACCGAGAGTGAAAAGAAACGTAATTACCACAGGATTGGTTTTCATGAGGCGCTCCCTGGGAAGGTTAAATAAACACGGCTGGATTTTACTCCACGGGCCAAATAAAACTCTAGTGCCATCTCGCCTGGAAAGGGTGCATCCGATTTTTTTTCCCCACTCGGATGCCGGAGAAAAGGGCGCGATTACTCGCTCACGCGGCTAACTCCCGATGAGTCGTGCCAGTTCAACCGGTCGATGCAACACCGTCCAATAGGTTGATTAGACAATCCTTGCCCGGGAGAAACATCTGTTTAGCTGTGAGTAGATAGCGAAATACTCGAGCGAGCGAGGCGCGGGTCACCGGAAGGGTTTACCATCCCTAGTTTCGACCGGCTCAAAAAGGAAGCTCGGGTAAAGCCAGGAAAAATATTTCTGGCCCGCTGATTTTTTTGGCGCTTGCTGTTTTCGTATTTGGCTTTCCGGGTTTCGTCCTCGCTTGCTGTTTTCCGCGACGAACTATGTCCCAATTGGGACGTTCTGAACCGGTCACAGACCCACGGACTCAATGAGTGAATCCGTCTGGATAGCGGAAGTTGGCTCGGCGTTTTCCGCATGTTCCCGCGCGGGGCCAAGGGCGCAGGGAGCGTCTGGAATCTCGTTTTGCAGCGAAGCCCCAAGCCTCGAACATCGCGAGGACGTGGGGCACTCGTGCCTGCGGCCAGTTGTTTCGACGGCCTACGGTCGGACCCACGCATACACATGGTGGGAACCATCGATCACCCAGACGCCTGCACCAGAACCGACGGTGATCGATGCTGGGGGGGAAGGGAGTGAGACGTAAGAAAAAGAAGGTTCGAGGCGCAAGAGCGAGGGCTCCGGCAAACCAGCATTGCTGATAATCCACACGCCGTCCCCGCCAGCCGCGATTCGCGGTCAGGTATTCCGGACCTAAGTCACTTACCGGAGAAGTTAAGTACTGCTTCAGGTGCCCGGTTAACCGAGAAAGACAGAAGCGCTGTCTACCCTCTGGCCTTCATTGACTTCTGATCCCACAAACGGACGAAATATCCGTCTGGGTCGCGTAGTTCCGCTCCGTATCCCCAGAACCGTTTTTCAGGTGGATGGGTGAACTGGAAGCCTTTACCGGAAAGGTCCTCAAAAGACTTTTGCACGTCGTCGACTTGGAAGGTCATGGACAAACCAGCGGTGTGAAAAAGCACCGAATCTTGTACAAGGAAAATCGTGAAATCGAAATGATCTTGAAGGGCTACAGTGCGGCGTTCCGGGACCTCGAATTCGATCTTAAGTCCCAAGGATTTTACATACCAATCTCTGGAAGCAGTCCAGTTGCTGACGGGAAGGGTCAGATGATCGAACTTAAGCATCGCAATCTCCTGTGCCTCCATCACCAGACGCCGACTATTCTAGCTCTAACTCCTGATAAGCGCTTCCCGGACAAGTGAAATACTGCTCCGGTTATCCGACGCAATATAAAAGGAGTCACTTCGGACTGTGGCAGCGGTGGCCCTCTATGTATTCAACAGTTTGGCAAAATCTTCAGCAAGTGGGCCGTCCAGTCGTTTAACAATTTCGTACTCGCGTGATGCGTTGGCGCGGTCTCCGATTTTCAGATAGGATTCGGCGAGAAGAAAATGAACCTTCCCATCGTCCGGCTTCATTATTGCTGCCTTATCAAGAGCTTTAATCGCTTCCTCGGTTCGTCCAAGCTGCAAACAAGCATCACCTAAGTTGGCCAGAGCTTCGAATTGATCGGGGTTCAACTCAAGAGAATTTTCATATGCGCGTGCAGCATCGGCGTAGCCATCGGGCCAATGCAACGCAACGCCGAGGCAAAGGTATGCATCTGCCGAGTTCGGACTCAGGCACACCCCCACTTTGGCGGAGTCAATCGCTTCCAATCGCTTGCCTATCTGCGCATACGAAACTGCCAGTCGCGAACGTGACTCAGAATCACTTGGATCTAGTGCGATTGCCCGTTCGAAAGAGGAGGCGGCCTCTTCGTGCTTTCCGAGTTCGCTATATACCAAACCGAGGTTGAATTGAAAAATTGCATTTTTCGGCGCGAGCTTCGTCGCTTGCAAAATTAGATTGAAAGCTTCTCTAAAATCCCCGTCTCCCGCGAATGCGACCCCGAGCTGGAAAACTCCGTCGGAATTGTCCGGTCGGAGTTTTACGTAGCTGCGAAAACACTGGGCAGCCTTTTTAAATTCTTGTAATCGTAGGTAGGCCACTCCTAAATCATAATGTAGAGTTTCCCGAGCGGGCTTGAGCTGTAGCGCCCGCAAATATGCGTCAACGGCTTCGGAATCTCGGTTCAATGAACTACAAGCCCAACCGATTCCTTCCCAAGCACTCGCCTCCCTCGGAGTTAATTTTGCTTCGCTCTGAAATGCCTCCAATGATTCATTCCACAGACCAAGTCTTCCGGATACGGAGCCAAGTCGGAATAGCCAGAATGCGAGTTGTTTCAGTCCCGGCTTAATGCGGAATGCGCGGTTAAGCGACTCAAGGGCTTCTTGGTTTCGCCCAAGTTCACGGTACACGTCGCTCAAGTAAGCGTGAGCCTCAGCGTAACTGGGCGAAAGCTGCAGAGCACGTTCAAAAGAGTCTAAGGCTTCTTCATATCGGCCAAGTTCAGTGAAGCAATATCCAGCCTGAACGAGGGCAAGCGAATGATCGGGTTCGGCCTCGATTACTTTCTGGAGAAATTCCAGAGCTTCCGGATAGCGTTTACGTCTTCGCTTTGCGGCCGAAAGCCACCATCTAACTTTTATGCTCGTAAGCCAGGATTTCAAGTTGAGTTTCACCTAGGCAGGAACGCCGATGTGATCTTACATCTACAACCGTTGAAGCCAAGGGGATAGTGCTTGATTAACGCTGGGCTTGCCGGACATGTGGGCACTAGAACCGGTAATCCGAACTAACCGGGCACTAAGGCTCACCCTTAGAATTCCGAATGGTGTCAAATGGTGGGGGTGTCTTTTGAACGCTCAACGTTTTCCGTTGCTGGCCATCGCCGTGGCTCTGATTCCAACACTTGGGGTGTTCCAACCCCTGGCGTTCGGAGACCCTCAGACACAAGACACCGACAGTAAACGAATCGAGGTCCGACTAATTCCGATAAAGAAATCGATTAAAGTTGGCGAGGTTCTTAACGTGCGAGTTGAGATTTGGAACGTCGGTTCCGAGCCACTTTTCATTGAAGAGACAATTTATGACCCTTGTACGCCTTCGCCCTTATCGCTGCGGCTCGATTTAGGTCCGTCGATGAAACCTCAGACAGGACCCGGATTCGGCTGCGCAAGCGACTGTGTCTACACCGCCAAAGACAGTTTTGCGCGGAGATTGGTTTACCGTTGGGCAGTTCTCCAGCCGGGAGGTTTTTACGGCAGGGTTATTTCGGTCCAGCCGGAATCCTTTCCGCAACTCAGTACACCGGGTCGATGGCGACTGAGTGGAACGTACAAATCAATCGGCAACCTGTCATCGTCATTTTGCTGGGACATGGCGCCACTTCCCGACAATGAAGAGCAAATCAAAGGACTTCCCTACGAGGCTTGGCAAGGGGTAGTTTTTACAAACACCGTTTGGATTGAAGTTGTCGTGCTGGGAGTTCAGCTCCGGTAAAGAAATCGCCATAGATTGATTTTCAACTGATGGAATCAATTCAATTCCCGTAGCCCCGCATCTGCCGCAAACACAAGCGGCTTCCTTCAAGTCGCTCTATCGAAAGCGCGCAAGCGCGCCATGCTCGTGCATCGCTCCTGCCGCTTCGCGCTTCCGATACAGCACTAGGACTTATCAGGACCTAGCATTCTTGCCCCCGATTCACATGTTAAAAAGTCGTTATCTATCACATCGCATTTGATTATTCCTAACCTTACTTGCCAGTCCCGGTCAGCGAGACGGTCTGTGGGCTATTGTTGGCGCCGTCGTTTATGTTCATCGTGGCAGTGCGCATGCCAGTCGCTTTGGGCGAGAACTTCACGCTGATGATGCAGTGCGATTTGGTCGGCACACTGCTGCCGCAGGTGTTGGTCTCGGTAAAGTCGCCCGGATCGGCGCCGGTGAAGGTGATGCCGTTAAAGGTGAGAGCGGTCGAGAGATTGTTTGTGAGCGTTACGGTCTTGGCGGCGCTGGTGGTTCCTACGGTCTCTGCGGCAAACGTCAACGTGGCCGGGCTCACCGTCGACTGCGATTCCCCCGTGCCCGACAGCGGCACGGCCTGCGGGCTGCCTTGCGCGTCGTCGGTCAGCTCCAGGCTCGCCCTGCGCGTGCCGGTGGCCGATGGGGTGAAGGTAACGCTGATGGTGCATGTCTTGCCTGGGGCAAATGAGCCCGTGCAGGTGTTGGTTTGGGCGAAGTCGCCAAGGTCGGCCCCGGTGATGGTGATGTTGGAGAAGGTGAGCTGGCCCGTTCCGCTATTTTTCACGGTCACCTTCTTCACGGCGCTGGTAGTGGCAAGGGCTTGATTGCCGAAGGAAAGCGTGGTCGGGGTCAGGCTGAGGGTGGTGACAGCCATACCGGTGCCGGTCAAGCTGACAGTCTGTAGGGTTCCATTCACGCCCAGGTCGTCATCGGTCACAGTGAGCGTGCCATTGTCCGGGCCGTAGACGCTAGGCGTAAAGCTGACCACGATGGTGCAACTCTGGCCCGCGTCAAGCGCGGCTGGGCAGTTGCTAAAGGCGCTGTAGTCGCCGCTGGCCGCGATGCCGGCAATCGCCAACGGTCCGCCGGAGTTATTGGCGAGCATCACCGTCTGCTCCACGCTGGTGGTGTCAACCAACTGATTGCCGAAGTTGAGACTGCCCGGCGAAATGGAGGCGTTAGGCGGCGACACTAGGAACGGGTAAGCCGCAATGTTGCTGATCAGGGGGCTGGTTCCCACACCGAATCCGCTTGAGCCCATCGTCGAGGTGGCGTCCTGGCCATCGGTGGCGTAGGCGTACAGAATGTGCACGCCCGGCTGGAGCACCGCTGTCTGGCCGGTGAAGGCGCCATTGCCTTGAGCCGTCGCCGCGGTCCACGGCCCTTGCCAGGTGTCCACCTGGAAAAAGAGGTTATCCGGGTTCGGCGCGAAAGGCGCAAAGTTGCTGTTGGCCGTGAAGTTGAACGCCGGTGTGAAGCTGGCGGTCACGTTGCCCGAAAGCGCTGTGATCTCAGCCAGCAGCGGGACAGGCTGCACTTGCTGTTCGTCTATCACCGCAACAGTGCTGCTGCCGATGTTGGTCACATAGATTTTGTTGGTCACCGGATTGATGGCTGCAAATACGGGGGTGCTGCCGGGGTTGATAGTGCTGGTCACGTTAGTCGCCCCTTCAACGACCGTAACGGTGTTGCTCCCGTCGTTAACTACGTAGATTTTGTTGGTAACCGAGTTGACGGCCACGGCGGCGGGGCTGGTGCCGACGTTGACGGTGATGGTGGAGTTGTTTGCCCCGTTAATCACCGTGACGGTGTTGCTGTTGTTGTTGGCCACGTAGATTTGGTTGGTGACCGGGTTGACGGCCAAGGCGGTGGGGGTGGTGCCGACGTTGACGGTGGTGGTCGCATTGTTCGCCCCGTCAATCACCGTGACGGTGTTGCCGCCCTCGTTGGCCACGTAGATTTGGTTGGTAACCGGGTTGACGGCCACGGCGTCGGGGCCGCTCCCGACGCTGACCGTGGTGGTCGTGTTGGTCGCGCCGTCAATCACCGTGACGGTGTTGCCGCCCTCGTTGGCCACGTAGATTTGGTTGGTAACCGGGTTGACGCCCAGGGCTACGGGGGCGATCCCGACGCTGACCGCCGTTGTCGCGTTAGTCGCGCCGTCAATCACCGTGACGGTCCCGCTGGTGTAGTTGACTGCGTAGATTTTGTTAGTCACGGGATTGACGGCGACGGCATAAGTGTAGGTCCCGGCGCTGACCGTGGTGGTCGCGTTGGTCGCGCCGTCAATTACCGTGACGTTGTTGCTGCCGGTGTTGGCCGCGTAGATTTTGTTGGTCACCGTGTTGACGACGACGGCTCGCGGGTTGGTCCCGACGCTGACCGTGGTGGTCGCGTTGGTCGCGCCGTCAATCACTGTGACGTTGTTGCTGCCATTGTTGGCCACGTAGATTTGGTTGGTGGCGGGGTTGACGCCCACGGTGTAGGGATTGGTCTCGGCGCTGACCGTGGTGGTTGCGTTGGTCGCGCCGTCAATCACCGTGACGGTGTTGCTGTTGTTGTTGGCCACGTAAATTGTGTTGGTGACGGGGTTGACGGCCACGGCGTCGGGGCCAGTCCCGGCGCTGACGGTGGTGGTCGCGTTCGTGGCGCCGTCAATCACCGTGACGTTGCTGCTCCCCTGGTTGGCCACGTAAATTGTGTTGGTGACGGGGTTTACTGACACGGCTTCGGGGTTAGTCCCGACGCTGACCGTGGTGGTGGAGTTGTTCGCCCCGTTAATTACCGTGACGTTGTTGGTGTCGTAGTTGGCCACATAGATTTGGTTGGTCACCGGATTGATAGCCACGGCTTGTGGGTCGGTCCCGGCGCTGACGGTGGTGCTCGCGTTGGTCGCGCCATCTATCACTGTGACGGTCTTGGTGCCGGGGTTGGCCACGTAGATTTGGTTGGTCACCGGATTGATAGCCACGGCTTGTGGGTCGGTCCCGGCGCTGACGGTGGTGGTTGCGTTGGTCGCGCCGTCAATCACCGTAACGGTGTTGCTGCTGTCGTTGGACACGTAGATTTGGTTGGTCACGGGATTCACGGCCACGCCGTAAGGGTCGGTCCCGACACTGACGGTGGTGGTTGCGTTAGTCACGCCGTCAATCACCGTGACGTCGCTGCCGAAGAGGTTGGCCACGTAGATTTTATTGGTGACGGGGTTGACGGCCACAGCGCTAGGGACGTTCCCAACGCTGACCGTGGTGGTCGTGTTGGTCGCGCCGTCAATCACCGTGACGGTGTTGCTGCCACTGTTGGTCGCGTAGATTTTGTTGGTCACAGTGTTGACGGCCACGGCTCCGGGGTTGGTCCCGGCGCTGACGGTGGTGGTCGCGTTGGTCGCGCCGTCAATCACCGTAACGGTGGTGCCGCCCGCGTTGGCCACGTAGATTTTGTTGGTAACGGGGTTAACGGCCACGGCGAACGGCTGGCTCCCGGCGGTGACAGTGGCGGTCACCGTTTGCGCTGGCGCCGGCACAGCGCTCGCCAGCAGCACGGCACATGCGAAGACGGCAACAGATAGCCAAACTCGATCACGGCGCATAAATGGAATCTCCTTTTTTGACCGCGGCAACCGCGGAGTTTTCCCTGAAAAAGAGGTCTCCCAGGAATCCGGAATTGCGAGAATCTCCGCCTCTACTGAAGAAATCGTAAACGGCTGGCAAAAGACGACAGGTGGCGAAGAAATTTATTAAAGGTCAGGTATGTCGGTAAGAATCTGCAATTTGTAGGCCGCATGGCACCCATCCCTAGGAGCAGCCGTGTCTTCATAGCAAAAGGATGAACGCCCGCGACCCCTAAGTCCTCTTTTATTCCTCCTTCCAGTGGGTCAAAGGGGACTAGAGATGGAGCACTACAGATTCGAATTCGGGGACGTGACAAGAAGTTCCTTACAGACGGGCCAGACATCTGTGGAGTAAGAATAGAATCTTTGACGCGATGTCCGGGACGAGGATGGGATTAAGAGGCCGCAGTCGGAATCTGACGCTTTGCATCAGGGGACGTTAGTGATGAGGACCATGTCGCTGGTGGACATGCTGCGCGCGAGCGCAATCTGTTTTCCGTCGGGTGAAATTGCAAATTCTTTTACACCGTTCGCGGCAAAATGCGTCCATTGCCGTGGAGCAGCCGGCTTGCTTCCGAGCGCGCCGATCGGCTGAAGCCAAAGGTTGATCACTCCATTCTGCGCGATTGGAAAAACGATGTTGCGTCCATCCGCAGTCCAGCCGAGGCCTATAAAGTCGTGGTAGGGCTCTGGAACGGTCGTCTTGGGCAGATCTATAATTTGGGTTGGCGCTCCGCCCTCGATTGGAAGCAGAGCGAGCTGGGGCACCGACACCGTCGGATTGCTCCAATAGAGCGCGGCGATTTGCCTGCCGTCCGGTGAAATCTTGGGGTAACCCATGTTCAAATCGTTCAGCTTCTGCGGCGTTCCGCCTGCTGCAGGCACGCGCATGAGCCGGCTCTCATTTCCGTCGGCTTTTGAATAGACCGCGAACTTGCCGTCCGGAGTGCAGTTCGGCTGTCCAAGGGACGGGCCGGGATCGAGCTCGACCGCCGTTCCTCCGTTCAGATCCGCACGCCAAGTGGAGGAACTCTTATTCACGATATCGATATCAATATAAGCTTCGCTATAAGCAATGGCACCTTTCCCGCACGATGCGGGAAACAATTGAACCTCGCCAGGCAGATGTATATCCTCCGGTTGGGCGGCGGACAAATCAAGTTTCGCCAGCTTGGAGACACCTCCTCCGGAATACCCGTAAACGAGCTCGCCGTTCCCGTCCCAGGCAATCCCCATCCCATCGACGCGGCTCGTGCCGGAAGTAATCTGGCGCGGGGCGTCGGGATTCGAGGTGGGTGCGAGCCAGATTCCGGCGCGGAAGAGATCCTGCGGAACGACGAGTTTGGCTCCATCGGCTGTCACTCCGGGGCTATCGTAGGAGTTCACGTCATTGGTGATTCTCCGCAATTCGCCGCTGGGATAAAGTACCTCCCAGAGCTGGCTGCCAAGTTCTCCCGCTTTTTCTGCTCCGGTAAAGACGATGGCATCCGGATTGGAGCGCCAGGTTAAACGCCCCATGACAGGCCGCACCAAGTTGCCGAGCGATGCGGATGTTCCTTTTCCGAGGTCCACGAGCTCAAGATGCACCTCGGCGCGGGCCACGTCTTCCTTGCATACAATGACGGCGTGCTGGCCGTCTGGCAGCCAGGCGGGCCCTGAGGGACGAATTTCCTGAGGCTCTTTCTTGGTGGCCACAATGCGCGGATTGTGGCCATCGGAGTCTGCCATCATCACGTAGGATTCGTGTTTCTCCGGCGCCTGACGCGTGAACAAAATGCGCTTGCCTTCCGGGGAAAAGCTGACGCTTGAGCGCACATCATCCAGAATCATTTCGGGCACACCGCCGAGAGAAGCCAGGCGATAAAGAGTTGGTTTGGGAGCCCCCTGAGCCTGCAAGGAAAAATAGATGTAGTTGCCATCGGGTGAAAAGCGCAGGCCGGTGCGTAGGGGAGCGCTCAACGTCGCGATCTGCGCGGTGCTTCCGGTGGCAAGTTGGAACAACCAGACAGTCTGCGTTCCGTGCTGTTCGCGGGCATAGGCTACCAGGTGCCCGTCGGGAGAAACGTCGCCAAAGCCGGCGTCTCCTGTATTGGTGAGCTGCTTGATCTGCATTGGCGCCGAACCGTTTTGGCCGGAGGGGCGCGCCGTCTTGCCATGGAATTTCCACCAGGTCAATGCGGCAATCAACAGGATGGCTGTGGCGCCGGCCACGAGGCGCGTGCTTCGCGACGCGTGGCGCGGTGTGGCTGCGAGCGGAATCGTTGTTCCGTTCGCGTCTGCGACGCCGGATGCCGAGCCTGTCGCGCTTGACGTGCCGCTCGCGGGAATTGTGTCACTGCCGCCGGGGGCAAATCTCCGGTCCGAACTTGTATCGCGCTTCAGTCGCTTCAAGTCACCACGAAGTTCCGCGGCAGTCTGGCAACGCAGCTCGCGATCTTTTTCGAGCGCTTTGTTGATCACTTCCTCGAGCTTCACCGGCAAATCCGGATTCAGACGCACGGGAGGCACCGGCGCGCGATTCAGAATCGCATCCGTAATCACGCCGGAGGCTTCGCCGCGAAACGGCATGGTCCCGGTGGCCATTTCATACAACACGGCGCCGAAGCTGAACAAATCGGTGCGCGCATCGAGCGCTTTCCCGCGCACTTGCTCGGGCGACATGTAGGCGATCGTGCCCACCGTGGTGCCCGGGCTGGTCAAAAATTCCGCGTTGCCATCGGACGTGCGCGCATCGGAACGAGTGACGCCATCGGCGTCGCCCGCGCGCGTCTGCTTGGCCAGTCCGAAATCCAGAATTTTCGCGTGGCCGCGTTCTGTGATGAAAATGTTGGCGGGCTTGATGTCGCGGTGGACGATGCCCTTGGCATGCGCGGCGTCGAGCGCGTCGGCAATCTCGATGCCGAGGTCGAGCAGCTGTTCCAGGTCCATCGGCCGGCTGCCGATGCGGTGCTTCAGCGTGGCGCCTTCCATGTACTCCATCGCGATGAACATCTGCCCGGCGCCGTCGCCAATTTCGTAAATCGTGCAAATGTTCGCGTGATTCAGCGCCGAGGCCGCACGAGCCTCGCGGCGAAAACGTTCGAGCGCGCCGGGATCCTGCGCCAGCTCCGCGGGAAGGAATTTCAGCGCCACGAAGCGGCCAAGCTCGATGTCCTCGGCCTTGTACACCACACCCATGCCACCGCCTCCGAGCTTTTCGATAATTCTGTAGTGCGAGAAGGTCTGGCCGATTCGAGATGGGATTTCCACCATTTGCGCACATCTTAGGTTGGGCCCGTGTAGCAAGTCAACGAAGAGAGATCTACTGTGGGCTAGGTCCTGATTAACGTTAGAGCTCTATCGGACGCGCGTTCTCACTGAGGTCTGAAGGCAGGCAGGGAGTTCTGCGCGCGTTCGATAGAGCCGTTAGAAGGAAGCCGCCCGTGGTTGCGGCGGACGCGGGCCCTATGCAAATTCAATGCAGGGAAGGTGCGGTGTTGAGATGTGCCGAGGCAGTGCGGCAGAGCACGACAGACGACCGCG